>JBMFXH010000009.1:0-23680 GCA_049964475.1 Vulcanimicrobiaceae bacterium | reverse complement strand
GACGAACGGGTCGACATACGAGACCGGCGTCATCATCGTACGCGTTCCGGCGGCAACCGAGGTGCCGAGGAGCGCGAGCGCCACGCACGCTCGCAGAGCGTTCCGCAGCGCTCGCATCGCCTAGAGTGCCTTCACTGCCGAAGTGAGCGCGTCGACGCTCGCCTTGGCGTCGCCGAAGAGCATCGAGGTGTTCGGCATTTCGTAGAGCGGGTTATCAATGCCGGCGAAGCCCGAGCGCATCGAGCGTTTGAGCACGATGACGTTCGCCGCTTTATCGACATCGAGAATCGGCATGCCGTAGATCGGCGAGCTCTTCACGTTGCGCGCCGCGGGGTTGGTGACGTCGTTCGCACCGATGACCAAGGCGACATCGGTGGTTGGGAATTCCGGGTTCGCATCGTCCATGTCGAGCAATTGTTCGTATGGCACGTTCGATTCCGCGAGCAAAACGTTCATATGTCCGGGCATGCGTCCGGCGACGGGATGGATCGCATAGAGCACTTGAACGCCACGCTTTTCCAGTTGATCGGCGAGCGCTTTTACGGAGTGCTGTGCCTGTGCGACCGCCATGCCGTAACCGGGGACGAAGATGACCTTCGACGCGTACGCCAACATGATCGCGACGTCGTCGGCGCTCGCGCTGCGTATCTGCTGCGGGCCGCCGCTTCCGGCCGCCGGCTCGCTGCCGCCACCGGAACCGAACGCGCCGAAGAGCACGTTGGTGAGCGGACGATTCATCGCTTTGCCCATCATCACGGTCAGCAGCGTTCCGCTCGCGCCGACGAGAGCGCCGCAGATAATCAGTAAGGGCGAGTTGATCTCGAAGCCGGTGACCGCGACGGCAAGGCCGGTAAACGAGTTGAGCAACGAGATGACCACCGGCATGTCGGCGCCGCCGATCGGCAGCACGAAGAGGATACCGAGGAGTAACGAGCAGATCAGCAAGCCGAGGAACGCGAGGATCGGCATCGTTCCCAACGTCGCGATAAACCAACCCGCGAGGACCAGAATCGCCACGAGGATGAGACCGTTGACGACCTGTTGCCCCGGATAGGTGATCGGTCGCCCGGTCATCAGTTCCTGGAGCTTCAAAAACGCGACGATCGAGCCGGCGAAACTCAGGCAGCCGATGATTGCCGAGAGCACCAGCGAGACGGAAATCACCGCGTTTTCGCCGTTCCCGCTTGCGAGGACGAAAAATTCGAGCGTCGAGATCGCGGCTGCAGCGGCGCCGCCCGCGCCGTTGTAGAGCGCGACCATCTGCGGCATCGCCGTCATCTTCACGCGCAGTGCGGCGACGATGCCGATCGTACCGCCGAGCAGAACGCCGATGAGAATCGCCCACCAGCCGACGCCTTGCGTTTGCAGAAGCGAGGAGACCAACGCGATCGCCATGCCGACCATTGCGAGCCGGTTTCCGGCACGTGCGGTCGGCGGCGAATTGAGTTGATGGAGTCCGTAAATAAAGAGTGCAACCGCGACGAGATTTGCGAGGCTAAGAGCGACGGTCATGAACGCGGCCCCTCTTTCTTCTTAAACATTTGCAGCATGCGTTCGGTGACGGCGAAACCGCCGAAGACGTTAATGGCGCCGAGCGTCAGTGCGGCGACGCTGATGATCGCGAGCATCGGCGAGGTGGGACCGGCGAAGAGCGCACCGACGACGACGATCGCCCCGATGAACACGATGCCGTGGATCGCGTTGGTCGCCGACATCAGCGGCGTGTGCAGCGTCGTCGGAACCTTCGAGATCACCTCGAAGCCGACGAAGACCGCCAAAAGGAGGATCGTTAACAACTGGATGAGATGGGCGATATCGTTCACTTGGCCGCTCCGATCGTAGATTTGCCGTCGTGAACGATACAGGCACCCGCGATGACGTCGTCGTTGTAATCCAGGGCGAGCGTACCGTCTTTTGCAAACGGCGAGAGTAGGGCGAAGAGATTGCGCGAGTAGAGTTGGCTCGCGTTATACGGCATCGTGGCCGGCAGGTTCGTCGTGCCGACGATCTGCACGCCGTTATCGGTGACGATGCTTTCGTTGGGTTTCGTCAGCGCGCAGTTGCCACCGGCCTCCGCGGCGAGATCGACGATGACGCTTCCCGGTGCCATCGCGGCGACGGCAGCTTCGGTAATGAGAATCGGCGCTCGCCGCCCGGGGACTAGTGCGGTCGTAATCACGACGTCGTTTTTGCCGATCTGCTCGACCATCCAGTCGCGTTGCCGCTGCTGCTGTTCGGGCGTGAGTTCTTTCGCGTATCCGCCCGAACCCTCGGCGCTCTCGCCGAGATCGAATTCGAGAAATTTCGCGCCGAGCGATTGCACCTGTTCGCGAACGACGGCGCGGACGTCGTAGCCGCTGACGACCGCACCGAGGCGCCGTGCCGTCGCGATCGCCTGGAGCCCCGCTACGCCGGCGCCGAGCACGAGCGCTTTCGCCGGCGGAATCGTTCCCGCTGCGGTGGTGAGCATCGGGAAGAACTTCGGCAGCGCGCTCGCCGCGAGCAAGACGGCTTTGTAGCCGGCGATATTGCTCTGCGACGAAAGCGCGTCCATACTTTGCGCGCGCGTGATGCGCGGAATTTTCTCGACGGCGAGTGCTTCGATTCCCGCCGATGCGAGGCGCTCGGCGTATGCCGGGTCGCCGAGCGGATCGAGGAAACCTACGAGAAGCGCGCCTTTTTTGAGGCGCGCTAGCTGATTTTCGGTCGGACGTGCGACACAGAGAAGGGCATCGGCGGAAGAAAGGAGTTCGTTCTCGTCTGCGACGATGCGAGCTCCAACCGATTCGTAAGCGGAGTCCGGAAAAGAAGCGGCGCGACCTGCGTCGCGCTGTACGTGAATTTCCAGTCCGAGTTTTTTGAATTTTGAGACGCTTTCGGGAACGAGCGCGACACGGCGTTCGCGCTCGGCGCTCTCACGCGGTACGGCAAGTATCATCTGCGGGGCATACGGCTCCCGCGCAGCGACTCCTATCGCAATTCGGCTATGAGAATAATGAGGAGCACCGAAAAACCGATGATCCCCCCGAGATGCGCGAGCAACTCACGGCGCAGACGGGGCCCGTGCGCGTACGCAATTGCGAGGTCGAACGCCGAGAGCAGGAGGCCGAGCGCGGCGAAGATCGCGAGCCCGACGAGGTCGTGCCGCAGGGCGGTGGCCAGAATCGCAGCGGCGAGGATCGCATCGCGTGCCCCCGTCGCCCGGACGAAGCCCAGCGCGTTCCCTTCACCGACCGGCAGCCCGTAGGCGGCTGCAAGCCGCTCCGGCGCGAACAGCGCGAGCACGCCGATTCCCAGCAGCGCGCATGCCGCGAGGATCGAGAGCGCGATGCCCGGCAAAGGTGCGATCACGTCAACGCGATGCGCGTGCGCAGCGAGCCGATGCGTTCGATCCGCACTTCGAGCAGGTCGCCATCGCGCAGAAATTCGGGAGGCGTTCTGGCGAACCCGACGCCCTCGGGCGTGCCGGTGGCGATGACGTCGCCGGGCAGTAACGTCATGCCGCGCGAGAGCTCCGCGATGATGCGCGGGATCGAGAAAATCATCTTTGCCGTCGTGCTGTGTTGTTTCTCGACATCGTTGACGTACATCGCAATCTCCAGCGCTTGCGGATCGCCGATTTCGTCGGCGGTGACGATAGCCGGGCCGAGCGGGCAGCTCTCGTCGAGGCTCTTGCCTTTCATCCACTGCACGTGCGCGCGCTGAAGATCGCGCGCGGTGAGATCGTTGCAGCACGTATAGCCGAAGATCGTCTCGAAGGCGCGGCTCTCCTCAACGTCGCGACAACGGGTGCCGATGACCACCGCGAGTTCGGCCTCGTAATCGTACTCGCGCGAGATCGCGGAATCGAAATGCGCCACGGTATCGGGGCCGAGCAAGGCGGTCGTTGCTTTGGTGAAAAAAGTCGGAACGTCGGGTAATTTGAGGTCGCGACCCGCCGCACGAGCACCCTCGAGCGCGTGTTCGAGGTAATTGCGCCCGACGCAGAAGACGTTGCGCGGTGGAATCACCGGCGGGCCGTAGACGAGCGCCGCGGCATCGAGCGTCGGCGCGCCGATCCGCTCTTGGCGTCGCTCGGCCGGCAACTCGATGAACGCGCGCATGTCGGGCGCATCGATCGGGGCGACGAGCGTATCGTGCAAGACGCCGGGGCGCAGCGTTCCGTCGTCGTCGAAATAGGAAATCAGCCGCACGGATTACTCCTTACGGCTGGTGAGATGGAGAAAACCGCAGTAGCGGCATTCGTACGTTCGTAGCATCGCTGCGGTACCGTTCATCAACATGTGCGCGCGCGCCTCCGCTTCGCTGTGAAAGGTATCTTTCGTTCCACAACTTCGCTCGCGGTCGGCCTCGCTGCGCGATCGATCCATACGGCGTTAGCGTGCGGGGTGGTGCGTCGGCTTGGGCGTCGGTTTAAGGAGCTTCTTCAAACTCGGAAGATGGGGATGCTCGTGCTCCTGCTGCATGCGCTTTGCGTCTTCGATCATTTGGCTTGCGGCACCGGGATCGTTGCCCCAATTGCCGCCCGCGCGGACGAGCGCGACGTGCCGCGCGATCGCATGCGTGTGGGGGTTATAGTTGAAGGTGACGCGATAGAGGCCGACCAGGGCGGTCCCATCGGGGCGCCGGATCCACATCTGCAGGACGTTGCCCAGGGTATGCGCGTTGAAGTTGAGATCCTTGCATCCGTGCTTCTGCGTGACGCGGACCACCTGGCCGAGCCGGTTCACCTCGACGACGAACTCGGTATGGAGGGGAACCGAGGGCGGGCGGGGCGTTATAAAAGGATGCGTCGTCGCCGCGCGAGCAACGGGAGCGAGCGCCGGCAGGCCGAGCAAAGCGGCGGCAAGCAGGGCGGCGAACGGATAGCGAAGTTTTCTCATGAGCGTGCGGTTAACGATTCGTAGGGGCTGGGGGTTCCGCCTCCGAAGCGCGCTCTGCTCATGGTACGTCGTTTTCGCGCGCTCGGGCTCGCCTGCGCCCTCCTCATCCTTTCGCTCGCCCCGGTCGGGGCGGCCCGTCCTATCGTCGATCTGCATCGGCTCGACGGATACTTCGCGCTCTTCGCCCACGATAGCGACGTGCCGTGGCAGCCGACCGTGGTGCGGCTCGACACCTACTCCAGCGCGCCGGTGAGCTTTGCGGCTTACGCCGTCGATCCCGGCGACGTGTTGACCGCCGGAAGTAATTCGCGCCCGCGCGCGATCGATGTCGGCCGACGCAAAGCGGTCGTACGCTGGAATTTCACGCCCCCCGGCGGCTATCGCTTTCAGGCCAACGTCGTGCAGGTACCGCTCGGATCGCGCGCCGGATTCTACGTCGTCGAAGCGCGGCGCGGCGGTGTCGGCGAGCAGGTGTGGATCAATCGCACCGATGTCGGGATGATCGCAAAACAGACGCCCGGCGGGCTGATGATCTACGCCGCCGATCTGCGCACCGGGAGGCCGCGGCCGCACATGCGCGTGATGTTCGTCGTGAATAGCCGGTTCGTCGTGCGTTACACCGATGCGCGCGGAATCGTGCGCTGGGATCGCGCGCCGTGGCCGGTCTTCGCGCTCGGACAGTGGGGCAGCAGCTACGCTTTCGTCTCGCTCTTGCCGCAGGCACCGCTGCCGCCCGAGATCCTCGGCGTGCGATTGGAGAGCGCGGTCGTGCATGCCGGCGAGAGCGTTCGCATCGTCGGCTTCGCGCGCACGCGCGACGGCGAGTTGTTGCGGCCGGCGCGCGGAGAGGTGACGGTCAGCGTACGCAACGGCCCGGTCTCGGTCGCCGACGTGCGCGTCCCGCTCGATCGCGCGGGTGCATTTTCGACGACCGTTGCCATACCCGCCGATGCGCGCAGCGGCGATTACGCCGTGCTCGCGCAGGGACTATCGGGAGTAGCCGGAGCGACGTTGCACGTCGATGCCGATGCCGACGGCATCGCGCTGAACGTGCGCTCGGTCTGCAACGGGCGCTGCTCGGCAGACGCCGATATTCCGCTGCGCATCGAAGCGCGTCGCGACGGTCGCCCGGTCGGCGATCTTCCGGTTACCGTGACGATCGTTCGCTCGCCGCACGTCGTCGTCGGTTTTGAAGAGAAACGGCGGCCGTGGGCGATCTCGAAGTGGCTGGAAACGACGGTGCGCACCGACGCAAACGGCGCCGCCGATCTCTCCATTCCGCGACCGACCGACGGACTCGCCTCGACCTACGGCGTAACGATCGCCTCCGGTGGGGCGAGTGCCGAAACGCGCGTCACCGTTCCCACCGCGCCGTTTACCGTTCGCGTGCGCCCATTTCATCGACGGCAATCGATCGGCACGCCGCTGGGTTTCGATATCTATGCCAACGATGTCGACACGCTCGCGCCGCTTCGCGGTGCGCAGGTCGTCGTCACGCTCTCGCACGGTGCATCGGTACAACGTCAGGTATTGACGCTGGGCAGTAACGGTTTCGTTCGCGGAGCATTCAGCACGCCCGATCTCGGCACCAATCTCATCATCGCCGAGATCGATCGCGACGGAAAAGTCGCGAAAGACGCCGATCAGGTCGATGTCGTCCCGCAAGCGCAGGATACCGGAGAGCTCGGCAGCGCGGCGGTCTCGCTCGCGCTCTCCGCGTCCCGTTATACGGAAGGGCAGCGCATCGGCGTTACCGCGCGATCGCCCGGTGCGCGCGGCGACACGCTCTTTACGTTAGAGAGTGCCTTAGGCGTCGAGTCCGATGTCGCCGACGACGGCAACGGTGTCGCGCACGGCGCGTTCGTTGCGCGCACCGCGTTAGGAACGGTCTCGATCGGTGCGGCGATGGTGCGTGCCGGGGCAATTGCGTGGAATACGATTGCGCTGCCGCTCGATACGGCGGGGCGCCCCGCGCAGGCGACGTTGCGAACGATCGGCGACGATGGGCGCCCGGGGTCGATTGCGAAACTCGCGATGGGCCCGTTCGCCGACGGTGCGGGAACCGTCGTGCTGCGCATCAGTCGCGGCGTTCCGTCGGGGAGCGCGCTCTTTGACGATGCACCGGGCTTACTTGCGGTCGGTGCAACGCTGACGCTCAATAGCGCGCCCCCCGAGACGACGTGGCACCCGTGGGTCGATTCGACCGGCGAGCACCCCGAGGTACTCGGCTTCGAACGCGTCGCTTTACCGCCGAGCGATCTCACGATCGCGCAATCGGATACATCGACGGTCGCGTGGAGCGTCGAGCCGTCGGCGAGCGATATTCTGCCGTTCCATCTTCCCGCCGACGCCGGTCGCTACACGCTCTCGGTGCTAAAAATCTGCGATGACGGGCGCGTTGTCGCCGGTTCGATGCGGCTCGAGGTGCACTGATGCCCGACCAGCGCCGCCTGCTTTTGCTCGACACGTACGGCCTCGTCTATCGCGCGTTTTTCGCACTTCCGCCGTTAACGACCGCCGGCGGCGTCCCGATCAATGCGGCCTACGGGTTTACGACGACGCTGGTGAAAATTCTCGAAAGCGAGCGCCCGACCCATGCGATTGCGGCGTTCGACCGTGGCTTGCCGGCACATCGCATGGAGATGATGCCGCAATATAAGGCGCAACGCGAAGCGATGCCCGACGAGCTCCGGTCGCAGTTCGCGTTGGTGCGGCGCGTGCTCGACGTGTTCGGCATTCCCATCGCCGAACTCGAAGGGAACGAAGCCGACGACATCATCGCAACGCTCGCCGCACAAGCCGAGAAAGCGGGCGCGCAGACGTTGGTGGTAACCGGCGATAACGATCTCTTGCAGATCGTCGACGATGCAACGTTGGTGCTCGCGACGCGGCGCAGCGTCACCGACCTCGTGCGTTACGATCGCGCTGCCGTGCACGAGCGTTACGGACTCACCCCCGAGCAGCTCGCCGATTACCGTGGCCTCAAAGGCGACCCGTCGGATAACCTACCCGGTATTCCCGGCATCGGGGAAAAAACCGCGATCGCCCTCATGCAGGCGGCCGGATCGCTCGATACATTGCTTGCCGATCCTGCGCTCGCCGGGAAACCGCGCTGGGAAGCGCTGATACGCGAGTATGGCGACCAGGCACGGCTCTGCCGCGACGTATCGCGGGTCGACCGCAACCTGCCGGTAACGCTGGATTGGGAGGCGGCGCGGCTGCGCCCGCCCGACGCAGCGCGCCAATACGCGCTCTATCGCGAGTTGGAGTTCCGCACGCTGCTCCGGAAATTGGAGCCGCCGCCGTCGGCCGACTTGCCGTTGATGGCATCGCTGCGAGCGCCCGATGGAGCATTTCGTTCCTACGTCGCCGCCGTCGATCCGCCCGACTTCGTGCAACTCGGCGAGGAGTTGCAGCAGATGGCGAGCGCGTCGTACGTTGCGCTCGCCCTCGAAGGCGATACCATCGGCGTCAGCGCCGCGCCGCACGCGGGGCTCTCGTTTCGACTCGATGCGTTACGCGGAGAAGCGCTGCGCTCGGCATTGGAGCGCACGCTGAGCGGGGCGCGGGCGCTCGTCGGATACGATACGAAGCGTTTGATTCGCGCGTTCGATGCCTACGGGCTCTCCGCCCCGGCGTTCACCGACGATGCGATGCTCGCGGCGCATCTTTTAGAGCCTTCGCGCAGCTGTACCGACCCTGCCGAGGCGGCCCTGCTCGTCCTCGACGAGGAGCCCGTTCGCGATGCGGCGGTATTCGCCGATATCGCCGCGCGCGTGGCGCGGCGGGCGACGGAGTTGCTCGCCGAACGAGAGCAGCTCGCGCTCTATCGCGAGGTCGAGTTACCGTTACCGCCGATTCTCGCGCACATGGAAGAGGCCGGTATCGCGATCGACGCGCGAGCGTTGCAAGAATTTTCGGTCGAGTTAACGGCAAGCATCGCGAGCATCGCCGAGCGTATCGTCGAAGCAGCGGGAGAACCATTCAATATCGGGTCGCCGCAACAACTCGGGCGCATTCTCTTCGAGAAGCTCGCGATTCCCGGAGGGAAGAAAAACAAAACCGGTTGGGCGACCGGCGTCGAGGTGCTGCAACCGCTCGCGCGCGAGCATCGCATCTGCGCCGATATTCTGGAATGGCGCGAACTCACGAAACTCAAGAATACCTACGTCGACGTGCTGCCGGCGTTGCGCGACCCGAAGGATGGACGGATTCATACGGTCTTCAATCAAACGGTAACCGCGACCGGGCGCCTCTCTTCGACGAATCCGAACCTCCAGAATATTCCGGTACGCGCGGGGATCGGCAGGCGGATTCGGCGTGCGTTCGTTGCCGGCGCGCCGGGAAGGCTCTTGCTCAGCGCCGATTACAGCCAGATCGAATTGCGCTTGATGGCGCATCTCTCCGGCGACGAAGCGATGCGGCGTGCGTTCCGCGAAGGGATCGATATCCACGATTTCACCGCACGCGAAATTTTCGGCCTCGCACCCGATATGCCGATCGAGAGCGAGCAGCGGCGCATGGCAAAGGTGGTAAACTTCGGACTGCTCTACGGCATGTCCGATTTCGGGCTCGCCGCGCGCCTGGAGATCGATCGTACGCTCGCGCGCAGCATCACCGAGCGGTACTTCGCGCGCTTCCCCAGCGTTCGCGCCTATATCGCCAAAACGTTGGAGCGCGGGCGCGAGGACGGCTACGTCAGCACGATTCTCGGACGTCGTCGCTATATGCCGGCGCTGACCTCGAGCAATACCATGCTCCGTAATGCCGCCGAACGAGAGGCGACCAACGCGCCGCTGCAAGGCAGCGCGGCAGACCTGATGAAACTGGCGATGATTCGCGTCGACCGCGCGCTACGGGCGAGTGAGGAGGATGCCGTTTTGCTCTTACAGATCCACGACGAGTTGCTGATCGACGTTGCAGCGACGGCGCGCGACCGCGTGGCGGCGATCGCTCGCGAGGCGATGGAGCATGCAATGGAGCTCTCCGTGCCGCTGGACGTCAGCGTCAAGGCGGGCGAAAACTGGGCCGAAACGGAGCGATTCGATGCTTAGCCTCCTCCTCGCCGCGTCGATTCTCGCGCGCCAGTCCTCGCTGCCGGTCGTGACGATAAACGCACCGCGAGCCGCAATGCATCTCTGGGTATCGCGCAGCGAACGGCAGCACGAACTCGGCTTGATGGAACGGACGCACCTCGATCCGGCACAGGGAATGATCTTCGTCTTCAGGCGCAACAACGAACGGTATTTTTGGATGAAAGATACGTTGATGCCGCTCGACATGGTCTTCGTCGAACGCGACGGACTGGTGCGCGCCGTCGTTTCGCGCGTACCGGTGCTCGCGCCGGGAACCCCCGATAGCGCGATACCGCTGGTTCACGCACGGGCGCAGTACGTCATCGAGCTCGCCGCCGGCGAAGCGCTGCGGCTCGGCATCGTCGCCGGCGAAACGTTGGCGATTCCGCCTCTCCCGAAGTAAGAGCCGATCCCCGCGATGCCCGAGCTTCCCGAAGTCGAGACGATCGCTCGCGGCCTGCGCCGCGCGGTTCTCGGGGCGCAGATCCTCGCCGTCGAGGTGCGCAAAGCAAAGATGGCGCAGGCGCCACCGGGGCTCGATTTCTCTGCCGAACTGCGGGGCGAGCGGATCGAGGGCGTCGAGCGCCGCGCGAAATACGTCGTTCTTGCGCTGAGCTCGGGCCGGCGCTTGCTTGCCTCGCTGCGGATGACGGGGCGCCTGGTCGTCCAGGCCCCGGGCGAGCGGGATTTCCCTGCGACCTACGTCGTTCTCGCCCTCGCCGACGGGCGGCGCCTCGCTTTTGCGGACACGCGCACCTTCGGCCGGATGCGCTTGATCGAGCCAAATGAACCCTGGGATGCCGATATCGGCCCCGAACCGCTCGAGCGCGCCTTTACAGCCGAGCGCTTTGGCGCTATCCTTGCGAAGCGAAGAACGCCGATCAAGGCTTTGCTTCTCGATCAGCGGCGAGTCGCAGGCATAGGGAACATCTATGCATGCGAGTCGCTTTGGCTCGCCGAAATTCGGCCGAGTCGCCCCGCAGGGTCGCTGCGGGGGCCTGCGCGCGAGCGCTTGCGCCGCTCCATCATCGACGTACTCGAAAGAGCGATCGAGATGCGCGGAACGACCGTCGACGATTACGTCGACGCCGAGGGTCTCAAAGGCGGCTTTCAAAACGCCCTTGCGGTCTACGGACGACTCGGGGAAGGTTGCCTGCGTTGCGGGTCGCCGATCCGGAGAACGGTTATCGCGGGTCGAGGCACCTGGTGGTGCGGGCAATGTCAACGGTAATCTTCGCGAAAATAAAAAATTAAAGGCAGGACAACCATCATCTCTACCACCGAACTCGCCCATCCGCAGGGCGAAGAAGAAGATCAGCTCGCGCTCGAGCAGCGTCTTTACGAAGAATCGCTGCGCGTTCTCGACGAAGGCCAAGTTCTCAACGGCATGATCGTGCAAAAAGACAAAGACGAGTTTCTCGTCGATGTCGGCGGCAAATCGGAAGGCGTATTGCCCTTCCGCGAGTTGTCGCTCGCGATCGATCCCAAGAGCCTCAAGGTTGGGGACTCGCTCGAAGTGATGATCCATCGCATCGACGAGCTCGACGGAACCCTCTTCCTCTCCGAACGTCGCGCACGCGCGCTCAAGACGTGGGAGAAAGTTATCGAATCGCACGAACGCGATGAAGTCATCGAAGCGACGGTCACGCAGGTCGTGAAGGGCGGCGTTCTCGTCGATCTCGGCATGCGCGGATTCGTTCCGGCATCGCAGATTCGCCGTCAACCCGTCGGCAATCTCGAAGAAACAATCGGCCAGCAATTGCGGTTGAAGGTCATCGACCTCGACCACAAGCGCCATCGCGTCGTTCTCTCGCAGCGTCTCGTCCTCGAAGAAGAGATGCAGGCGAAGAAACAAGAGCTGCTTGGCATGCTCGAAGTCGGTCAGATTCGCGAAGGTGTCGTCGTGCGGCTCGCCGATTTCGGCGCGTTCGTCGATCTCGGCGGCATCGACGGGCTGATCCACAACAGCGAGCTCTCGTACGCGCGCATCAAGCACCCGTCGGAAGTCGTGAAGATCGGCGACGTCGTTAGCGTCGAGATCATGAAGTTCGATCAGGATGCCAAGAAGGTGAGTCTCTCGCTCAAACACGCGCTGCCCGATCCATGGGATCAGCACGCGGATAAGATCTATGAGACCAACCAACTCACCGCGCAGATCGTCAAAGTGACGCCGAATTATCTCCTCGTCGAGATCGTTCCCGGAATTCTGGCGATGGTACCCAAAGGCGAGTTCGACGGTGCCGCAAACTACGCGCAGGGCCAGGATGTCAGCGTCACGCTGCTCACGGTGAACCACGCGACCCGTCGCATCACGGCCTCGATCCAACACGTCGCCGACGTTCCGTTGGAAGAGATCGAAGCGATTGCTATCGACGAAGATGTCGACATCGTTCTCCCGGTTGCCGAGGCATCGGTTCCCGAAGCCGAGAGCGTCGAGAGCGTCGAGAGCGAAACGCCGTAGTCGACCGCTCGCGCCGGCGGTAAAAAAACGAGGGGAACGCGGGAACGCGTTCCCCTCGCTGCGTATGAAGCGCCCATGCGCATAGGGTTAACCGGTGGAATCGGCAGCGGCAAGAGCGAGGTGGCTGCAGAGCTGGAGCGATGCGGCGCCTTCGTTATCGATACCGATGAAGTCGCGCGCGAGGCGGTTGCGCCGGGAAGTAGCGCCTTAGCCGCGATCGCCCGGAACTGGCCCGGCACGGTCGTCGACGGTGTGCTCGATCGCGCCGCGCTTGCGGCGGCGGTCTTCGAAGACGGCGCCGAGCGGCTCAAACTCAATGGCATCCTGCACCCGGAGATTCGACGGATCGCCTTCGCGCGCGAGCGCAAAGCTGCGCCGGGGCAACTGATCGTGCACGTCGTCCCGCTGCTCTTCGAGAGCGATTACGCGAAGCTCGTCGATCGCACGGTGCTCGTTATCGCTCCACCGGAGCGCAGAATAGAACGAGTGATGGCGCGCGACGGTACGGAGCGCGATGCGGTGCGCGCGCGCATGCGGGCGCAGATCGATCCAGAAAGCGCGCGGCAGCTCGCCGATGTTATTATCGAAAACGACGGGGATATCGAGCGCTTGCGGGATCGCAGTCGCGATCTCTACCGACGGCTTGCAACGGTGCCGAACGGCTGACGGCGAAACCGCGGACGCCGCGCAGCGCGGTCACTTGCCCGCGCACGACGATGCAGCGGCCGGCGGCAATGCCGCGCACGATTCGCGAGAGCTGCAATGAATATCCGCCCGCGCTGATGGAATCGCGGTCGGGGTCGAGCCGCCCGGCGATCGTTGCGACGCTGCCGACGGGAAGGTGCGCGACGGAATTCGGTGCCAAGGGTGCGATGAATCGGAGCATTCGCGTCGCCTGCAAACGGGCGTCGATTCCGGCGAAGGTTGCGACGACGCTATAGCGCCCTTGTGTCGGGCTTTTCCCGCGAGCGTCGAGCGCATTCCAAACGTACGTGACGAAGACCGATGCGCCCGGAGGGATATTGCGCGTATGGGTTTTGCCCGGCGCTGCAGCGTTCGTCGTCGACACCGCAGCCGAATGCCAGAGCTCTTTCCCGCCGCGGAAGATCGCGAGCGCGTATTCGTTCGGCGTTGCGAACGCGACATCACGTCGCCGATTGCCGGGATTGTCGATGATGAGTTGGATGCCGATCGGATCGAGCAAGTCGAAACTCGTGCGCGCAAAGCGAAGCGAGAGCGAGAGCGGCGGCTGCGGTGCCGCCGCGACGAGCGCGAGCAGGGCGATCGGGGCGAGAAATCTGCGAATCACTGCTTTTCCAGAATGCGCCCCGGATAGGCGATTTCCCCCATCGGTGCGCCGTGGACGGCGGTGCCGTTGACGAAGACGGCACGAATGCCCGCGGGCGCCCGCACCGGGCGCTCGTAGGTGGCGGTGTCGGCGATCGTCATTTCGTCGAAAAGGACGAGATCGGCGAATGCGCCTTCGCGAATCTCGCCCCGGTCGCGAAGGCCGAAGATACGTGCCGGCAAAGCGCTGCAGCGACGAACCGCCTCTTCGAGCCGAAGCGTCTGCCGTACGCGGACGAAGCGCGAGAAGAGGCGCGGAAACGTCCCGAAAGCGCGCGGATGCGGCAAGCGAAAGGGATCGTCCTCGAAGCTCGCGCTCGCATCGGCGGTGCCGATGCACGCAAACTCCGCGGAGAGTATCGTCGCGACGTCCTCTTCGTTGAGGCACCGATGGAGGAGCGGCGTCTCGGCGCCGAGTTCGTCGAATAAGGCAAGTGCCGCGCGTTCGCTGGAGATGCGTCTGCGCGCTGCAATCGCTTCGATGCTCGCGCCCAACTCGGCGAGATCGCGTTCGTCGCGTACTCCACGCAGCCAAATACGCTCCCAGCGCTCGCCGTAATGGAGGCGCGCAGAGAGCATCGCCGCCAGCGCCGTTTCATCGCTTCTCGTCGACGAGCCGATCGTCGGCGGGAAGAGCTCTGCCAGCGGCGCTTCGTCGGCGATATAGGGGAAGAGGTCGCAGCTCACGGGCAAGCCGCGCGCGCGGTGGGCGTCGATCCGCTCGAGCGCGACGTGCACGAGCGCGCGATCCTCGCCGTACGCGTACGAGAAATGCGAGATGTGCAGAGGCATCTCGCAGCGGTGGGCGAGTGCGAGCGCTTCGTCGAGGGCCGCGAGCAGCTCGCGCTCGCGATCGCGGAGATGCACGACGAGCGGGATCCCCGCATCTTTGGCGACGCGGAGCGCCTCTTCCGACGGCGTCGTATCGCCGAAGCGTACGCTAAGGCCGCATGCACCGCGTTCGATCTCTTCACGTCGCGCCGATGCGACGCGCGCGATATTCAACCGTAGCGAGCCGCGCAATTCGCCTGCTTGCTCCGCGGAAAGGCTGCGATTGCAGGCCCCTTCGATCGCCGTCGTGATTCCCTGGGCAAGCGATCCGGAGGAACTTCGCGGCTCGAACAATCGTTGCTCTGAATGTGCGTGCACGTCGATGAAACCCGGCGCGAGAACCAGCGCCCGTGCGTCGATCCGTTGCCGCGCTTCGAGACCCGAGCAGTCGCCGATCCTCGCGATCCGCTCTCCGATGAGGGCGAGATCGGTCGAAAAGCGCTTTTGCCCCCTCCCATCCACAATGCTCGCCTTCTCGAAAATCACTTTGAGCAATTTTGAGGGCTTTCTGAATGACGAAAGAGGCGACATGGGATTAGCATCGATGGAGACCACCGTTCGAGTAAAGGAGACCGGCATCATGGCGGAGTCGGATAGGCCGCGCGAGGATTCCGGCGGTATGAGCGTACGCGAAGCGGGTCGCCGAGGCGGCGAGCGCGTGAAGGCAAAATACGGCCCGGAGTTCTACGAGGCAATCGGCCGCAAAGGCGGCCAATCGACCAAGAAAAAATACGGCGCGGCGTTCTACGAAAGTATCGGCCAGAAGGGCGGCCAGACGCCGAAGGCGCGCCGAGATGCGGTCGAAACCGCTACGGTAGCGCGCGAGAGCAAGCCCGACTAAAGCGGCTTCTAACGAGTGCAGGCGCCGCGGGCGAGAAGCCGCCGCGCCTCGCGCTCGATAGCCCCTCGCGAAGCCGCACCATCGGCGATCAGCGTCATTAGCGTTCCCCGCTTGCTCGTCCAGGCGATGTTTTCGTGCATAAATATCACCGGAATGCATGGTGTTGCGGTGATATCTTTGCTGATGAAATTCAGCTGATAGTTCTGCTTCGGCCATTCAGAGAGAATCATGCGCGTTCCCGACGGGGCGACATATTCGATACCGACGCCGCGGTTGGCGGGGGTATCGGGGCCACCGAGCCCGGGTAACGCCGCGAAGGCGAGCGGATTGGGAACCGGCACGAAGGGGCGCAGATCGACGTTGCGCTGCAATTTTGCAAGCGACATGATCGTTCCGCGTTGATCGAGCAGCAACGGCGGCCCGCTCGGCGTTGCGTTCGGCGAAGGCGCATGCCGACCGGAGCAGCCGGCAGCGGCAACGGCAATCGCCAGGCCGAGCGATAGGTGCAGCAAACGACGCGACAATGGGTTCACGCGCGCGCCTTCAATGGGCGACGACGATGTTCCCGCTGATTCCATCGAGATGCACCGCGCCGGTTTTGAAGTTCATGGTAATTTTTTGAACTTTCAGCGTCGCCTTCCCGGTATGGAAATAACTGGGGTGCGGCATCGTGAGCGTCTGGATCGAATTGATCCAATTTGCAAAATCGGTGTCGAACGAGCGTTTTTGCGGATCGTGCAGCCGAACGATGTGCACTTTCCCGATCGCTGTAAAATCGAGCGTCTGCGTGTTGACCTCGATATCTTCCGCGGAGAGCTCCGCGTAGGGCTTGCCTTTGCGCATGATGATGCCGTGGCGCACGCCCTGAATGTTTCCGTTCGTACCATCGGGGGAGAGCCGCGCGCGGGTGTAGTCGAAGCTCCACGATTTCGTGGCGATACGGTTGCCGCGTACCTTTCCGCCTTTGAGGATGATCGGCGTGAGGCCGGGAGGCTCCGGCACCGGGCCGAGGCCGGCGATAATAAATCCCGCGACGAGCCATATTCCCAGCGCGATAGCGATTCCGATTGCGATCTCGCGGCGACCGATGCGTTTACCGCGGATCTTCATCGCGGCGTCTCTCCTCCGAGTTGCTCCCGTGTTCCCCCGAGTTGCTCCCGTGTTCCCCCGAGTTGCTCCCGTGTTCCCCCGAGTTGCTCCCGTGTCACCCCGAGTAGCCGCCGCAGGCGGCGTATCGAGGGGCAAAAAAGCGCGCGCCTCGATACGGCTGCTGCGCAGCCTACTCGGCGTGACAGGGCCGCTACTCGGCGTGACAGGGCCGCTACTCGGCGTGACAAAGATACGCTGCCTGCTGTTGCGGCGTTCATGAATCACCGCGGCGTAGCGCGCGTACGCGCAGCCACATGCCGAGCCCGATCGTGGCGGCGTAGAGCGCGGCGAGCAGCATCACGATGCGCGTCGGACCGATGCGTGCGAAGATCGAGCCGACCGGCGGCCCGACGCGACCGATAACGACGGCCTCGCGATCGAGATCGGTACGATGGGTGTAATGCCCGTCGGGTGCGATAATGCCGCTCACGCCGGTCGATGCGGCGCGCAACACCCAACTTCCCTCTTCGATCGCGCGCATCTGCGCGATCTGCGCGTGTTGGTACGGGCCCGCGCTCGTGCCGAACCAGGCATCGTCGGTGCTGATAATCAGCAGTTGCGCGCCGCCGCGCACCTGCGCGTCGACGAGATCGGCAAATGCGGACTCCCAACAAATGATCGGAGCGATCGAAAGCGAGGGCGTAGGGATAACCGCGTTATCGTGCCCGTGCGAGAAGTGGCTCGCAAGTTCGTCGAGCTTCGGAACCCAGTGGAGGAAGGCATCGCCGGGAACCGCTTCGGCGAACGGCACCAATTGACGCTTCTGATAGACGGCCTGTAAGCCGCCTTCGGGCGAGAATACGTAGAGTGCATTATACGCGCGCGTGCCGAGCGCTTCGAGGCTGCCGACGACGATCGTGCTGTGCGAGCTGCCGGCGAGGCGCGCGAACGTTGAAACGATACTCGGCGACTCGTTGAGCGCCGTTGCGACCGCCGTCTCCGGCAACGCAATAATCGCGGGGTGCGCGGTTGTCGCTTCGCGCGTCAATTTTATGTAGCGATCGAGCGAGTAGGTAAATGCCTGCGGCGTCCACTTGAGCGACTGCGCGATATTGCCCTGAATCGCTGCGACCCGAACGCTCGGTGCGGGATAGCTGCGCGCGGGCCAAAACCACCATGCCGCTGCGAGCGTCACCACCAGCACGCCGAGAAAGCCGAGCAAGCGTTTCGCCGTCCGCGCGATGAAGGCGTCGGCGAGATACGCGCCGAGCATGCAGACGACCCAGGTTAATCCGTAGCTCCCGATATATGCGCCGAGCGAGCGCAGCGGGGTATCGACTTGCGTGTAGCCGATCTGCCCGAAGGGCGCCCCCATGACGCCGACGCTGCGCCCCCACTCGGCGAGGGCGAACCCGGCGGCTGCCGCGACCGGCGCGAGCGCCGGCGGAGCGAAGCGATACGCTGCGACGGCAAGCAGCGCTGCAGCGACGAACGCCAGCGCTTCGAGTGCCGCGGGCAGCACGATCACCGCCGAGGCAAAATTGCCGAGATAGGCGCCGACGGTCGTGCCGAACCAGGAGAACGAGATCGCGAAAAAGATGAAGCCGGCGAGGAAGCCGAGCGTCGCGGCGCGGCGGTAGGAGGCGTGGCTCTGCCAGAGCCAGAAAAGCGCAGCCGCACCAAACGGCGCGAGCCACGTTGCGCCGACTTTCGGAAAGGCGAGCGCGAGCGCAGCCCCGGCAATTACTGCGACGCACAAGTCGCGCCACCGCTCTGCTGAGAGAAGTATGATCCGTCGTTCGAGTTTTTTGCTGGCAGGAACAGCGTTCATGGTCTCATCGTGTGGGCGGCAAGTGACGCCGAACCGCCCTTCGGGCGGAGGCTCGGGCATTCCCTCGGGGTACTTGCAGGTAAAATTTCGCGTCACGACAGGCTTCGACTTCGTAAACTATCGCTACGTGATGATCTTTAATACGGCTGGCGACGGGAAAACCCCGTATCCCAATGGCACCACGACGAACTTTCAGGGCTACTCCTTCGCCGTCATCGTCGGCGGAGGGTCGAGCAGCACGACGCCGCAGCTCCAGTTCGTCCAGTACTACCGGCAGCCGGGCACCACGTTGCCGCCACAACCGCTGCCGATCATCTTTACGCCGCAGCAGCTCCTGTTTATCCCCGACAGCAACGGCCTCAATACCGAGTTCACGGTACAGTTCCAGCGCTTGCTTGCCGGCGGATACTCCGGTGCGACCCCGACGCCCGCTTCCTCTGCATCGCCGAGTACGAGCCCGAGTACGAGCCCGAGCGCGAGCCCGAGTACGAGCCCGAGTACGAGCCCGAGTACGACCCCGAGCGCGAGCCCGAGCGCGAGCCCAAGTGCGTCGCCGAGCGCGAGCCCGAGCGTCAGCCCGAGCCCAGGGCTCATCAGCACGACCTGGCTCTTCAATTTCTTTACCACCGATCCGTCGCTCAATCCGCTCGATTCATTGGGGCTGGGCGGCGCGCAAGATATCTCGTTCTCCTCGCCGGTGCTCGACACGACGACGGCGTTCGACGTCACCGTCAACGTGCCGGCCGGTGCGACGCAGGCGAGTAATCCGCTCGCGCAGATCTACGGCGGCGAACTCACCAACTCGCCGTAAACTTGCTCCTAGCCGCCGGACGGCATCGCTTAGAGCGAAGAGATCGCGTTGAAACTGGTCGGGAGGATCGGCCCGTTTTGCCCGATACCGAACGTCGCCGCCTGGCTCGGGAACGCGAGCAGATCGATCGAGACATTCACCGATCGTGAGGGCTCGAGATACTGCACGCGCAATTCGTAACAGTTGCCGATGATATGGCTGTAATAGATGCTCTTGTCTTCGATGCGGGCGTGATTCTTCCAATCGAGAATGCCGCTGAACTGCAGGCTCGAGCCGCGCCCGAACGGGGTTGAAAACTGTACTTGCGTCGGGGTGAACCCCTGGCCGATCCCCGGAACGAACGAACCGCCGAGTTGCAGGTACGATCGCGGCGAGGGCTGCGACGTAAACTGATAGCTGACCGGCTGTGCGAGTGCGTTGAAGCTCGTAGAGAAGCCTAACTGCAACGTGTAGACGTTCGCGTTGAAGAAGCGTAAAACGTCTTGCGCGCCTTTGTTGTTGAACGGCGAGAATTGATCGAGGAACTGAAACGGAACGCTGCCCGGGCCGTTGAAGTTCGATTCGTTGTAGGTGATTGCATTGACGATATGCTTGCCGATCGGTGACGTTAGGCTCAGGTTTTGCTGGATCTGCGCTTTGAGATCTCCCGTACCGTATGCATACTGCTGCACGTTGACGGTCGCGGAAAACGTGCTGCCGTAGATGTTGTAGAGCGCCGGCCCGGCAGCGAACGACATATCCGCGCGTTGGGTAGCAAAGTGATTCGTCGGCTCCGAGTATTCGCCGAGATAGAACTGCGCCGAGAGCGGCACCAAAAAGTGCGGGAAGAAGCGATTCGGTCGAATCTGAATCTCCGGCAACTTATAGTCGCCCGAAGGTTGCTGCGTGTACGAACGATCGAAGGTAATCGTCGAATTATACGACGGTTCGTTAAAAGTCGTCGTATTGGTGACGTGCCCGTTGACGTTCGAAGAACTCGACCCGGAGAACGAAGCCTGCGTCGATGATTGGGTGAAGGTAAAGCTGTTGCTGACCCGAGCGTTGATCTGCCGCGAATCGCTGACGGCGAGGCTATCGCTTGACGATTGAGAACCGACCGCGGAGCGCGAGAAAGAATAGTTTTGCTGTGCGTGGACGCCTTGGTGGGCAAAGGCGATCTGCATCGAGGTGCTCGGCGGTGCGTTGACGAGCGGCCCGAACGCGCTCTGATAGTTATACCCGAAGTTCGCGCGCAACCGAGGCGAGAAGTTCTCGGTCTCCTGTGCTTGCAGATTGTAGGTTGAGGTCTGCGAACGGCGATCGCGGATCTCGTAGAAGGCGATCGTCCCGTTGCGTCGGCCGTTCTTTTTCGCGAACGTCGCATTGTAACCCAAGCCTAAGCCGACCTTCGTATAATAATTGAGCGTATAGTAGCCGTAGTAATAGCGGTCTTTCCCGAAGCCGAGTTGGGTCTTCACCCATGCGCCTTCGTACTGATCGTACCCGACCTGCGGGAAATAGCTCGGGCGCTGGGTTTGGTTGACGACTTGGCGCAACGGGATGACGATACGCGGCAGAAAAAAGACCGCAGCGGCGCCGAGCCAGAGAATTGCATCGGCGATGACAATTTTGTTGCCCGGATAGTAGGTAATCGTCTTGCCGGTGATGTGGTAACCGGCTCGCGGGTTATCGCAGGTGGTGACGAAGGCTTTGGTTCCGTGCCCGATGCCCTTGGCATCGGTGTGGAGATCCGGCGAACGGAAGTAAATGAGGCCGTGCTGGACGCCTTCGGAGCTCTCACCGCTCCCGCCGATCAACTTCGCCGTTTGGTCGATCGTATCGAAGACGATCTTTTTCGCGTTGAGAATCGAATCGTGCGTGTGGTTGATGATGTAGGGCTTTCCGGTAACGGTGATCGTACGGATGCCGTCGTAGTGGGCATGCTCGCCGACGAGCTCGTCTTCGCCGAAGAAAATATGGACGTTCCCGGTTGCATCGCCGGGGTTGCCGAGATTCGTATTCCCGCTGACCTTGTCGGCGAGGATCGCGATTTGGTTGGGTGCGAGGGTCGGAGCGCCCGTTGGGATCGGCTCCGGTGTCGGCAGGGCGTGCCCGGCGCGGGGAATCGGCGGCGGCGTCGCTCCGCCGCGGACGAGAAAGACCGGCGCGCCGAGCGAGGCGGGGTTCGGAGTCGGCGTCGGCACCGGGGGCGGTGTCGGGATCGTCGATGGCAGTTGAAACGAGATCGGCGTCGGACGCGCCGCAGGCGAACTGCTCGGCGCGGGCGATGGAGCCGCTTGGGCGAGCAGGTTGCGCGGCGGAGCATCGTGCGCGGCGACGATCTGCGCGCAGCTCTGCGCGTTGAGCAGCCGCAGCGCGCGCGTTTCGTCGATGCGGCCGATATCGGCGGCGCGCGCCGGCACTAAGCTCGCCGCATACGCGAGGATCCAGGCAACCGTGGTGACGGTGCGAAGCGAGTTTCTGCGCATCGCGGCTAGCGTTCTTCCAAGATAAAGAGTACGAGGCCGACGCCGCCCATGATGATGTTCGGGATCCATGCCGCCAACGTCGGGTTCATCGCGCCGTTGCGCCCGAATGCCGCCGCCGCCGACATGAGCAAGAAGTAAATAAAGAAGGAGAAGATCGCCATCGCGATGCCCAGCGTTCGGCCGCGCTTGCCGTACCGAATTGCGAGCGGCACCGCGAGCACCATGCCGATCACGCAGGCAAACGGCCAGGCAAGTTTGTTGGCGAGACTGATCTCGAGCGAACCGAGCGTGCTGCCGCCGATGCCTTGCGATTTCAGCGCATTGATCTGCGTGCTCAGCGCTTTACTGTTCATCGTCCAAGAATCGCTGTTGATGTTGGAAAGAAACTGCGCCGCGGTCTCGCCTAACGGTAAACCGATCTCGATGCTCTTGACGTGCTGTTGGCTCGTAACGTCGCCTTGAAGGTTGTACCGGGTGTCGATCACGTCGTGCAGGATCAACAGCGAACCATCGACGGTCGCGGTTTTCGCCTGCAGCGTCTCGTTCCACGGCCCGAAGTGCGCCGGCTTGAAGATCTGCACGTCGAGCATGGTTTTGTTGTCGGGCTCGACCTGCGTGACGTAAAAGACGTTTCCGGTATCGGGATCCTTGCGGAAGAACTGCGGCTCGACGGGTAGCGAGTTGGTGTGGTAGATGATTTGATAGAACGTCCGCGTCGAGAGATCGACCGCCTTCGGCGAGACGTATTCGTTGGTGAGATACGCGACGGCAAACATCGCGATGCCGAAGAGTAACGGCGTCGCTGCGATGCGCGCGAGCGAGATGCCCGAGGTCCGCATCGCGACGATTTCGTTATCGCCCATCAAGCGGCCCATCGCCAGCAGACCAGCGAAGAGCGTCGCGAAGGGAAACGCCATCGGCACCGCCTGCGGAATGCGGAAGACGACGAAGCGCAGCACCAAAAAAAACGGCGCGTGTTCGTTGATAATGTAGTCGGCGGCGAGAAAGAAAATGTTGAGCGCCCAAAAGATGAGGTAGGCGGAGAGCGCGAACGCAAACGGCCCGAGTATTTCGCGCAGCACGTAGCCGTCGAGAATAGCGAAGCGCGGAAGCGCGAGGTGGCGGGGCAGCGGGCGTTGTGCGGTTAGCGAAGCCATCGCGCGCCCAGCCGGATAACGGAGCTAATTGTTGCGATACGCGGCGAGGACGCGCGCGACGTACTCTTGCGTTTCGGCGTAGGGCGGAATGCCGTGATAGCGATCGACGGCGCCGGGGCCGGCATTATAGGCGGCAAGGGCGAGCTCGGTATCGCCGCGATAGCGCGCGAGCATGGTATGTAGATAATGCGCTCCACACGAAACATTTTGCTGCGGATCGAAGGCGTCGGTGATGCCGCAGTCCTCGGCGGTGCCGGGCATGAGCTGCATGAGCCCCTCGGCGCCGACCCGACTGATCGCCCCGGGGTCGCCGGCGGATTCGGTGAGGATGACCGCACGAATCAAACGTGCCGAGATGCCCTCGCGGGCCGCGGCGGCGACGGCGAGTTGGTCGATCCGCGAGGGCGGCAACGACTGCGGCGCATACGGCAAGTAGCCTCCCCCGCCGCACCCGGCGAGGAAGACGACCGCGAGCGTCGCCCGGAGCCAAAATCGCATCGTGGAGGGGTTCGCCGGGCCGGTTCAGCGGCCTTCCCTGCCGGCCGGGAGCGCCGTCACCCCGAGTAGGGTTCTCTGTCAGCCCGAGTAGGGTTCTCTGTCAGCCCGAGTAGGGTTCTCTGTCAGCCCGAGTAGGCTGCGCAGCAGCCGTATCGAGGGCCGCCCTCGCTCCGAGCGTCGCTCCCCACGCGCTCACGCGGGCTTCGATCGCATCGCGGATCTCGCGCGTCTGCGCGAGCCGCTCTTCGTGCGAGCCGACGAGTGCGCTCGGATCGGGGAAACTCCAGTGGAGCCGTTCGGTGACGCCGGGGAAGATCGGGCAGCGCTCGGCGTTGCTCTCGTCGCAAACCGTGACGACGTAATCGAAGAGCCTGTCGGCGGTGAAGAG
>JBMFXH010000008.1:0-24093 GCA_049964475.1 Vulcanimicrobiaceae bacterium | reverse complement strand
GCGGCAGCGAAGGGGCTCTTCGTCGCCGCGCCGACCGGGTTTTTCCGCCCCGAGATGACCTTTGCGCCGCAAGTCGGGCTCTATTTCGTCCGTCGGCCGCCGCAGCCCGGCCGGGAGAATTTCCGCGTCTTCACGCTCGCGGCGAAGCCTCCGAAGGATCCGTTTGCGATCGTCGGCGGCCCCGCATGCACGACGGCAACGCGCGATGTCGCGGTGCAGAGCCTCAACGATCTGCGCGCATATTTTCAGCATGCGCTACCATCGGCGCGCTGGAAGATCGTGACGAACGGTACCGGTGCGCACGCGTGGTTTGCCTTGACGCCGAACGACCTCGGTGATTTCGGAGCGTTGATGGCCTGCGCGCACGTATCGGCTGCGACGGCGGCGGAATTACAGGCGCGCGGCTTGGGCGGCACGGCACCGCCCGAGCTGAATTACGCGCCCTCGATCGGGCTCTATATCGAGCGCCGCATGCCCCCGCCGCGAGCGGGAGGGACGCCTCCGCCGCACGGCGCATGAGGACGATATGACGAAAGCAGAGCTCTTCAGCGAGTACGGTGCCTACCACCGCGATCCGCGCAATCGGCTCTGCCATTTCATCGGCATTCCGACGATCGTGCTCGGCCTCATTGCGATGACCGGCACGCTGCGCCTCGGGCCGATCGATCTCGCGCTCGTGCTGCTCGTCGCAACGCTTGCCTATTATGCGACGCTCGATTTTCTCGGCACGTTGCTCTCGGCGATCGCGTTTGCAGTGCTCTATGCGCTCGGATCGCACCTCGGGTGGCAGATCGGTCTCGTGGCGTTCGTCGTCGGTTGGGGCTTTCAACTCGTGGGGCATCGCTTCGAAGGCAGCAAGCCGAAATTTCTCGACAACCTCATCTACCTGTTGGTAGGACCGATCTACATCTTCGAAGAGTGGTTCGATATGGCGACCCATCGCGGCGGCTCGGCGTAGGAGGCCCGCTCCTCGCCCAAGGCGATTGCAGAGGAGCCCTCTTTTGTGCTATGGTGGCGGCCGGGGATACTCCCCGATAGGTTTCGAAGTCCGCGGGTCCGGTTTTACATGGCGTACCAGGCGAGTCGAAGAAACGTGTTCTTACTAGGAAAAGGAAAGGTCTCGTCTAGTGTACGTTGATGAAATGCTGAACTGCGTTGATTGCGGCAGCAAATTCGCGTTTACCGCTGGAGAACAGCGGTTTTACGAACAAAAAGGGTTCCAAAATAAACCCAACCGGTGTCTGGATTGTCGCCAAGCGCGTAAAGCGCAGCGCGGTACTTCCGGCGGCGGTGCAGGCATGGGCGGTGGCGCAGGTCGCCAACGCGAGATGTTCACCGCAACCTGCAATGGCTGCGGCGGCGTCGCCGAAGTCCCGTTCAATCCGCGCGGCGATAAGCCCGTGTACTGCCGCGACTGCTTTCAGTCGCAGCGGAGCGCTCCCAGCTACCGTTAATCGGTCGTAGGAGCTTCGAGAGACGAGTCCGCCATCGGCGGGCTCGTCTTCGCTTTCGGCAGCAGCGATTCGACGAGGCCGAGAACCGCAAGGTTGACGATGAGGCCGCCGAGGCCGGGATTGAAACCGAGATGGGCGAGCACGTAGGTCAGCAGCGCCGCCGTCGTCACGCCGGCCACCAGCCCGAGGGTCACCGAGAGGCCGCGAATGCGCACGCCGAAAGCGGCGCCGACGACTCCGGGGAGAAACTGCGTGATGCCGCTGTAATAGACCAACAGAAGCGCGCCGAGCGTCTCGCGCGCAAGCCACCACGCAAGCAGCGCCGCCGCGGCGATGACGATCACCGCCAGGCGCATCGCCAAGGTCTCGTGGCGTTCGTCGATTCGTCCGGGAAATGCCGGGCGTACGATGTTGCGCACGGCGATCGCCGCCGAGGCGAGGATCAGCGCCGAGGAAGGCACTAATGCCGCGAGTGCCCCGGCGCCGGCGACGAAGCCCATGACCCAGGGCGGATAGTAGCGAGCGATGACGAGCAGAAAGGAACGATCCGCCGCGTGTCCGTGCAGCCCGGGAACCAAGAGCAAGGCCGCGTACCCTGCGAAGAAGATGACGACTAACACGATCGAGTAGAGCGGCAACAACATCGCATTCCGGCGCAGCGTATTATCGCTGCGCGCGGAGAACGTTGCCGCGATCGAATGCGGGCCCATATAAAAACCGATACCCGTAAACAAGACGGTCGTGACGAACCATACCTGCCCCAACGGTGCATCTCCGCTCGGCAGCGTTAAGAGCGCGGCATTCGTCCGCTGGAGTTGCGAAAACATTCCTCCGAGCGAGCCGAAGAAATGTATGGGGATCGCTACTCCCGCGAAGAGCACGACCGCGAGCACCAAGCCGTCTTTCACTAAGCTCGCCCAGGCGGTGCCGCGCAGCCCGGCGGTAAACGTAAACATCGCAATCGCCGTAAAGGCGACCGCGGCGCCGAGCGCGCCGTTGAGCCAGCCGTATCCTGCGCTGGAAAGAACGATCTGTAAGCCGCTGAGTTGCAGCGTCACGTACGGAAGCGCGAGCACGACGTAGAGGATCGCGGCCAGAACGCCGAGCCGCGGACTCCGATAATAATTCGCGAGGAGATCGGGTGCGGTCACCAGACCGCGCTCTGCCCCGAGGCGCCGAATGCGCGGCAGCAATGCATAACCGACGAGATAACCGATCGCGCCGTACGCCGGAATATAATACGCTGCCGCACCGTGGAGATAGATCCAACCCGCCGCACCAAGGAACGTGAACGCGGTGTAGATCTCGCCTGCGAGCAAGACCCATAAGAAGATCGTCCCGAAACTTCTGCCGCCGATTGCATATTCGGCGGGGTCGACGCGGCCGCGTTTGAGATTGAGCAGTGCAAACGCGATCGTTCCACCGATGATCGCCACCACGATGGAAAGCGCGATGCGACCGGCAACGACCGAGCCGGGCATCAGCTCTCCGATCTCCGCAGCCGTTCGATCGCCAACAGGCAGAGCGGCGTCAGCAGAATCCACAGGATGATCCAGGCGAGATTGAGCGGAATTCCGGCGATCCGCGGCTCGACGCGATTCAGCAGCGGGCTGCCGACGGCGAAGGCGAGCACCGGTAGCAGAGCGATGGCGATGCGAAGTGCGCGAAGCCGCCAAGAGTTCATCGCCTCTGGCTTGTATAGAACGGGGATGGAAACCTACGACGCCCTCGTGATTGGGAGCGGCCATAACGGCTTGGCCGCCGCTGCGCTCCTGAGCGATGCCGGCCTTCGGGTCGCGATCCTCGAGCGCTCCGACCGTATCGGCGGGGCGACGGTGAGCGAGCGCGACCGCTGGCCCGGTTATACCATCTCGGCGGCGAGCTACGTCTGCAGTCTGCTCGATCCGTGGTTGATCGATCGGCTCGATCTGCGTGCGCATGGCTACGATGCGTATCGGAAGGACCCCGCCTCGTTTACTCCGCTGCTCGACGGCCGCTCGCTCTTGCTCGGCGCCGATGAGGGGAAGAACGCCGAAGAGATCGCGCGCTTCGATCCCGCCGATATCGCGGGCTTCGCGGCGTTCGATCGCGAGGCGACGGCGCTTGGTTCGGCGCTCTTCGATTGCTTTAGCGATATGGAACCACGCTTCGACCGTCTCGATACGAGCGTGCGAGCGGCGCTCGAGGGAAGCGCCGCCGCGCTCGTCGAGCGCCACGTCCGGACGCCGGTGCTGCAAGCGACGCTTGCTACCGATGGGCTCATCGGCACCTACCGCGGGCCGTTCGATGCCGGAACGGGTTACGTTCTCGCGCATCACTACGCTGGGCGCGCTTTTGGCGTCCAGGGCGCATGGGGCTTCGTGCGCGGCGGCATGGGCGCGATCTCGCAGGCGCTGCTCTCCGCGGCGCACGCGCGTGGCGCGCGTGCGTTTACCGATGCGAACGTCACCCGATTTCTGCTCGACGGCGATCGCGTTGTCGGCGCAGTGACCGAGGATGGACGTGAATTTCGCGCGCATGCGGTGCTGTCGAACGCGCATCCGATAACGACCTATCGCGATCTGCTCGGCGAAGCGCATCTCGATGAGGCGACGAAACGCGCGCTCTCAGCGTGGCAGAGCGTCGGCCCGGCGCTCAAACTGAATCTCGCGCTCGGCGAGCTTCCAAGCTTCAGCGCCCGCCCCGGAACGGCGCAGCAGCCGCATCATCGCGCGACGATTCACGTCGCACCCGATCTCGCGTTTCTTCAGCGCGCGCACGACGACGCGCGCCGCGAGGGCGAAAGCGAGGAACCGATGCTCGAGTGCTTCATGCAGACGCCGACCGATCCGCAGCTCGCTCCGCCCGGAAAGCAGATTCTCTCGATCTTCGCGCAGTATTTTCCTTACGATCGCCCCGGCGGGTGGAATGCGGCGCGGCGCGATGCCGCCGCCGCGAAAATTATCGCGCAACTCGCCCGCTACGCACCGAATATCCCCAACGCAATCGAAGCGCAGCAGTTGATGGTCGCTCCCGATCTTGAAGAGCGTTTCGGTTTGATCGGCGGGCATATCTTTCACGGCGAATTGCTCCCCGGGCAGATCTTCGAACGTCGCTTCGGCGTGCGCGGTGCGCTGCGCGGCCTCTACCTCTGCGGATCGGGGACGCACCCGGGCGGTTGCGTGAGCGGCTTTCCGGGGCGCCGCGCCGCACAAGCGGTTCTTGCCGACCGAGTTCCGGCGTGATTGCAAAGCGGGCGCTCCATCTACGCGTTCTCGGCGGAGGGCCGGGTGGACTCTATGCCGCCTTGCTTGCGAAGGCGCGCTTCCCGCACTGGCGCGTCGAGCTCGTCGAACGCAATGCCTTCGGCGATACCTTCGGCTGGGGCGTCGTCTTCTCCGATGCAACGCTCGACGGCCTCGCGGTTGCCGATCCCGAGAGTTTCGCGCGTATCGAGCGCAGTTTCGTACATTGGGACGATATAGAGATTCACATCCGCGGCGAGAGCGTGCGCTCCGGTGGGCATGGTTTCGCCGGGATCTCGCGCAAGCATCTGCTCGCAATCCTTCACGAACGCGCTCTCGCGCTCGGCGTCGAGCTGCGCTATCGCGAACGCGTCGAGGATCTCGATGCCTTTCGAGCGGACTGCGACATCGTCATCGCCGCTGACGGCGTCCATTCGCCGGCCCGCAATCGCTACGCCTCGCTCTTTCAGCCGCAGGTGACCGGTGGGCTCTGCAAGTTCGTCTGGTTGGGCAGCGATATTCCACTCGATGCGTTTACGTTTTTTTTCAAGCGGAGCGAGCATGGATGGTTCACGGTGCATGCCTATCGCTTCGATGAAACGACGAGCACCTTCATCGTCGAATGTCGCGAAGAGACGTGGCGGGCTCATGGCTTGGATCGTGCCGATGCGGCCGCGACGGTTGCTTTTTGCGAAGCGCTCTTCGCCGAGGAATTGCGCGGCCATCGGTTGCTCGTCAACCCGGGGCATCGCCGGGGAAGCGCCTGGATCGATTTTTCGTTCGTCGAAAATGAACGTTGGTATGACGGCAACCTGGTGCTGCTCGGCGACGCGGCGCACACCGCGCACTTTTCCGTCGGCTCGGGCACGAAAATGGCGATGGAAGATGCTATTGCGCTCGTCGATGCCTTGGAGCACTGCGATCGTGCAGAAGATGCCTTCGCGCTCTACGAGGGCGAGCGAAAGCTCGAAGTCCTCAAGCTGCAGAACGCCGCAAGAAATTCGACGCGCTGGTTCGAGAACGTCGAACGCTACGCGCGTCTCGATCCCGAGACCTTCGCCTATAGTTTGCTGACCCGCAGCCAACGGATCGGGCACGAAAATCTTCGCACGCGCGATGCCGCCTACGTCGAGCGCATCGAGCAACGTTTCGGCGAGCCCGCGATTCCGCCGATGTTCTCGCCGTTTACGCTGCGCGGCCTCGAGCTGCGCAATCGGGTCGTCGTTTCGCCGATGGATACCTATAGTGCAGTCGACGGGTTGCCAAACGATTTTCACCTCGTCCACTATGGCAGTCGCGCGCTCGGCGGAGCGGGGCTCGTCGTTACCGAGATGACCTGCGTGAGCGCACGGGGGCGCATCACGCCGGGTTGCACGGGGATGTACGCAGCCGAACACGTCGCCGCGTGGAAGCGGATCGTCGATTTCGTGCACGAACGCTCGCACGCGAAGATCGCGCTCCAGCTCGGACATTCGGGGCCGAAGGGCTCGACGAAACTGATGTGGGAGGGCATGGACGAACCACTCGATGCCGAGAATTGGCCGGTCGTCGGCCCCTCGGCGATTCCCTATGCGCCGGGGAGCCAGGTTCCGCATGCGCTTGACGAGTGCGGAATGCACGCGATTCTCGAAGAGTTCGTCGCTGCGACCACGATGGCGATCGATGCGGGCTTCGACATGCTGGAGCTCCACTGCGCGCACGGCTACTTGCTCTCGTCCTTCCTGACGCCGCTGCGCAACCAGCGCACCGATCACTACGGCGGCTCGCTCGAAAATCGGTTGCGCTATCCCCTTGAGGTCTTTGCCGCAGTGCGCGCACGTTGGCCGACGGAGCGTCCGATCTCGGTGCGTATCTCGGCGACCGATTGGTGCGCGGAAGGGAACGAGGAGCGCGACGCGGTCGAGATCGCGCGTGCGTTCAAAGCCGTGGGTGCCGATCTTCTCGATGTCTCGACCGGGCAGACCGATCCACGGAGCCGGCCGCGTTTCGGGCGGATGTTTCAAGCGCCGTTTGCCGATGCTATTCGCAACGAGATCGGTATCGCGACGATGGCCGTGGGAAATATCACCGAGCACGAGCAGGTCAATGCGTTGATCGCGGGCGGGCGCGCCGATCTCGTCGCGCTCGGGCGACCGCATCTCGCCGATCCCTATTGGACGCTGCACGCGGCCGCCGAACTGGGATATCGCGATCAGGCGTGGCCGATACAGTATCTTCCGGGTAAAGAGCAACTCGAACGCGCGATTACGCGCAGAATGGAGCAAGGTTCGTGAACGCGATCGATCTTCGAGGCCAGCATGTCGTCGTCACCGGAGCCTCGCGCGGGATCGGCCTCGCCGTCGCGCGCGAATGTGTCGCGGCCGGCGCCTCAGTGAGCGGGATAAGCCGCGCCGGTACGAGCGAACCGGGGATCGCGGCGATCCGCTGCGACATCACCGATGCAGCCGCTATCGCCGACGCATTTGCAGCGGCGCGCGAGCGTCACGGACCGGTGACGATGTTGGTCAACAACGCCGGCATTGCCGCCTCGGCGCCGCTGGGGCGAACGAGCGACGATCTCTGGGATCGAATCGTCGCAACGAATCTCACCGGGACCTTTCGCTGCTCGCGTGCCGTCATCGACGAGATGCGCGCGGCGAAATTCGGCCGCATCGTGAACGTCGCCTCGATCGCCGGACTCTACGGCGCACCGTATATATCGGCGTATTGCGCCAGCAAGCACGGCGTGATCGGGCTCACGCGAGCGCTCGCCGCCGAGTTCGCAGGTTCGGGCATCTGCATCAACGCGATCTGTCCGGGCTATACCGCGACCGATATGATGCAGCAGGCGGTCGACCAGATCGTCGGCCATACCGGGGTAAGCGCCGAACAAGCGCGCGCACAGTTGGCGGCTATGAATCCGAGCGGGCGGATTATCGAGGTTGGAAGCGTCGCGCGGAGCGTGCTGGAGCTGCTGGGGAGCGAGCGCAACGGCGAGGAGTTGGTTCTCGCCTAGCGGGGCTTAAGCGCCGTACCAGCGTAACGAGCGCCAGAGCGCGGCTCGCGGCAAGCGCGGATGCGTGCAGAGGAAGATCGGCGTCGGGCCTTCGACGACCGCGCGCAGAGGCGCGAAGGTCGTCCCGAGTACTCTGCATCGTGCATATGCGGCGAAGAGCCGACGCTCGCGGCTCGCTCCGACGGCGAGAAGAGACTGCATGTCGTATCCGCGCATACCCCAGAGCCAATAGCCGTTCTGGCTGCCGATCGCCGCCGGTAAGCCATAGCGAGCCCCAAATCGATCGATTGCACCTGCGTCGGCGTAGGTGTCGGCGTAGACGGCGGTGCGCTCGCGCAGGGCGGGTGGCAAACGCCGATAGATGCGCGCGACATCCTCTGCTAGACGCTGCCAGCCGAACTCCTCAGCAAAGAGCGGCTGTATCAACTGCGGCTTCGTTCCGTTCGTCCCGGTGAGATGCAGCGCCGTGGAATAGGCGACGAACCTATCGATCGGCAGTATCGGTGCAGCAAATGGAAGGATCGCGAGCGCGGATACGCCGAGCGTGACGACGGTAACGACACGCAGCGCAAGGTGTCGACGCGTGGCGCGCTCCATTGCATAGCACCCAATTGCGACGAACGTGCCGTACATGCCGATGATGTAATAACCCTTTGCCTCGAGTGCGAGGGCGACGACGATGGTGAAAAGCGCCGCTATGCCGAGGAATCGCAGCGCGGGGGAGCGGAGTGCGGCGAGGATGCCGAGCACCCAGATCGGGACGAGGAAGGGGTTGGTATAGCCGATCTGCTCGAGCGTGAACGCGAGCGCGTTGGCGAGAAAAGCGTGGTACTCGAGTTGCCAACCGTTATCGAGCGGGTGTCGACCAACGAAATCGGAATGGAGAACCTCTGCGAAGGGCCATCCGTGCAGCGCTTGCCAGCCCACATTCGGTAACAGCGCGACGAGTGCTACCGCCGCTGCGACCAACGCGGGGCGCGAGAGCAGAAATCGGCGTTGCGATGAGAGGGCGATTCCGAGCGCGAGCGCAGCCACCCAGAGGAAGATCGAGTATTTACCGTAGGCACCGAAAGCGATCGCCGCGCCGAGCAGTGCCCCGGCGCTCACCGTCGGTCGGCGTAGCGCCCGTACGACGAGCAAAGCGACGAGCGACCACGAGAGCGGTTCGAAGGAGGTCGTGGTTACGACGCTGCCGAGCGTAAGATATGCCGGCAGCAGGGCGACGGCAAACCCGGCGAGGCCGCGTGCAAAGCGTTCGCCGCCGAGATCGCGTACGAACGTCGAGATCGCGAGCACGTCGAGCGCGGCGGCGAGTGCGACGGGTGCACGGAGAACGAAAAGGTTCCAATGGAACGGTCGTGAGAGCAACGCGGCGAGTGCGACGAGCGGCGGCTGGTCGGGATATCCCCAAGCGAGATGCCGCGCGCAGGCAATGAAGTAGAGTTCGTCGCGAAAGTAACCGTAATTCCCCGCAAACGCAAGGTGCAAAAGAAACGTGAAGAGCGCGAGAAGCTCCGGAATCACGCTTTACGGGGACGCATCGTTACGAACGATAGACCCATGCCGACCGCAGCGCTCCACAGCAGCACCCCGAGCCGAAAATGGATGTCCCACCACAGTCCGCTCGTGAGATCGGTGACGATGAGATAGCAGGCGAAATACGAGAGCGGCACGATGACGGCCAGCGTTCTGTATGCGCCGGGGCGCGCGGGGTGCGGATCGCGCAGAGCGATCCATCCATCGCCGATCGATCCGGCAACCAGCGAACAGAGTATCGTGGTGGCGAGCAGCGGCGTGGCGTTGGTAAAGGGAATCGCCGCGAGCGTGTTTCCGAGCAGCAACACGATGGTGAGCATCCCGAACGCGCTGCGAAACTGTGCGCTCAAGTAGAGCGCGAAGCCGGAAAAGAGCAGCGACTGGAAGATGACGACGAGGACGCCGAGCGAGCTTTTATAGTAGCTCAGCGCAATGGCCGTAAAGTAGGTCGCCTGGAGCGGCGATATCGGGGGCGGCGCGTTACCGCGATCCGCCGCCGGGATGAACGCATACGCCGTTCCAAAATGGATCAGGCCTAAGCAGGCCGCGAGGGCGAATGCAATCGGGAGTTGCTCGCGCAGCCCTTTCGGCGGCGCATCGCGATCGCGTGCCGCAAGCGCGCTACGAATCGGCGCAGAGGCGAGGAAAAAAATCGCTAAGCCCATCATTTGGTGCGTGGGGCTTAAGAGCGCGTCGACGCCTTCTTCAAGCCCGAAGAGGGCATGCCAGAGGGCGTCGCTCGGAGCGGCGACGAGGAAGATCGGAACGCCGATCAATGCCACGTGATAAGGCTTGGGGAAGGCGTGGATGCCGCGATACCCAAGCCGACGCCCGCGAAAATACTGCGTCGCGAGCGTTCCGAGAATTGCCAGCATGCCGAGATAGATAAATCCGTGATAGGGCGTGAGGAAGGTCTCGATCGGAACGTGGCCGTGCGCCCAGGCATCGATAAAAAAACCGGTGACGATCGTCAAACAGGAGAGCGAGAGAGCGTAGTCGATTGCAAGACTACGGGGCGCGTTGCCTTCCATGGCGCGACCTTACGCACCCATGGCGCCGCTCCCTGTATCGTGCAGGAATCGGAGAGCTCCCGCGCCGATGAAGGGGTATGTTCGTTCTCGCGTCGAGCCGCTTGCTCGCGGCGGCCCCGCTCGTTGCGCTCGTTGCGCTCGTCGGCTGCGTTTCCCATCTCCCCGCGCTTCCGCGCGATGCAAGCGTCGGCAACGCTCCTGCAGCGATGCCCACCCCGGAGATCCTGGGCAACGCGGCGCCTCCCAAGCTCCTCGCCATGCATTTTTCCAGCCTCGATCTGCGCCGCGGTACGACCTGGCACGGAAGCTTCGTTACCTCGACGAATACCGCATCGGTGGAAGTACGAACGAATCTCTTCTCCATCGACGTTCCGCGTACAGGTTTCGGAGAGTTTTCCTTCTCGCTCGCACTCTTCGATTGGCCGCCGATCTTCACGCGCTCCTATGCGCTGCGCGTGATCGCACGGAATAGTGCGGGTGTCAGGAGCGAGCAAGATCTCCCCCTGGTGATGCAGTGATTGCAGCCGAGGGACTGCGTGTCGAGCAGAGCGAGGGCGTGATGACGCTGATGTTGGCGCGACCGGAACGGAAAAACCCTTTAACGTTCGAGATCTATGCAGCGCTTCGCGACGGCTTTCGCGCGCTGCGCGAGAATCGGCAGGTGCGCGCGGTCGTGCTGCGCGGCGAGGGTGGAAATTTTTGCTCCGGTGGCGACGTTCGCGAGATTATCGGCCCGCTGGTTTCGATGTCGCCACGAGAACGCGCGGATTTTACCGAGATGACCGGTGCGGTGGTCGCGGCGATGCGTGCGTGCCCGCAGCCCATCGTCGCTGCCGTCGACGGCGTCTGCGCCGGGGCGGGAGCGATTCTTGCGATGGCATCGGATATGCGCATCGGCACCGCGCGCGCACGGATTGCGTTCCTCTTCGTGCGCGTCGGCCTCTCGGGAGCGGACATGGGAGCCTGCGCGCTGCTACCGCGGATCGTCGGCCTCGGCCGAGCGAGCGATCTGCTCTTTACCGGTCGCGAACTCTCGGGCGAGGAGGCGCTGGCATGGGGATTCTTCACGCGACTCGTTGCAGGCGAAGCGCTTGAGGAAGAAGCGCGATCGTTGGCTCGGTCGCTCGCCATCGGTCCGACGCGTGCACACGCCGTCACGAAAGCGACGCTTGATATCGCAACGCATCTCGCGCTGGACGAAGAGATTGCGTACGAAGCGCGCGTTCAAGCCGAGTTGATGGCGACGGCGGATTTTCGTCGCGCGTACGAAGCCTTTATCGCCAAGCGTACACCGCACTTCGAGGGCGACTGATGCGTCTCGATTCGGCGCTTTCGTGGCCTTTTTTTACCGATGCCCATCGCGACCGAGCGCGGCTACTCGAGCGATGGTTGGAGGGTATTCCCGCGGAGCGTTTCGTGGCGGATGCCGAGAGCGGCGCCGACGCGGGGGAGCGGGTGCGTTCGTGGGCCCGCGATCTTGGAAGCGCAGGATGGCTCGAACCGTGCGCTCGACTCGACGTCCGTGCCTTGGCGTTGGCGCGCGAGCAGCTTGCGTACCATGGCGCGCTCGCCGATTTCGCGTTTGCGATGCAAGGCCTCGGCAGTGGAGCGATATCGCTTTTCGGAGACCAACATCAACGCGAGCGCACCTTGCCGGCGATCTTTTCGGGCCGTTCGATCGCGGCCTTTGCGCTTTCGGAGGAGCGCGCCGGCTCCGATGTCTCGGCATTGGAGACGATCGCCCGACCGGTCGCCGACGGGTACGAGCTCTCCGGTGAGAAAACGTGGATCAGCAATGCGGGTATCGCCGATACCTATGTGGTGTTTGCGCGCACCTCGCCGCACCCAAGCCGTGGATTGAGCGCTTTCGTGGTCGATGGTGCGAGTGCGGGCCTGACGCTGGAGTGCTCGATTCAAACCATCTCGCCACATCCATTGGGAACGCTACGGTTCGATGGGGTCCGCGTCGCCGCCGATGCGCGACTCGGCGGGGAGGGCGACGGCTTTCGCATTGCGATGTCGACGCTCGACGTTTTTCGCTCGACGGTCGGCGCCGCGGCGCTTGGCTTTGCACGTCGAGCATTCGATGAAGCGCGAGCGCATGCGATGCGACGGGAGATTTACGGGAAGAAACTTGCCGATCTGCAGATCGTCGCGGGAATGCTCGCCGAGATGGCGACGGAGATCGATGCGGCGGCGCTGTTGGTCTATCGAGCCGCCTTCACGAAGGATTCGGGAGCGAGTCGTATTACGAAGGAAGCGGCGATGGCAAAATGGTTTGCAACCGAAGCGGCGGGGCGCGTCTGCGACCGAGCGGTGCAGATCTTCGGAGGTCGAGGGGTGACGCGGGGCGAGATCGTCGAACGCCTCTATCGCGACGTTCGCGCGTTGCGCATCTATGAAGGCGCAAGCGAGGTACAGCAAACCGTAATCGCCCGTAGTATTTTCAAGGAGCCTTCGCTTGGCTAAGAGCGCGCATCTCGATACCTTTGCCGCCGATCGCCTTCCACCAGAAGACGAACTTCCGCGTTTCGAATTTCTCTTACCCGCGCTCGCCTACCCCGAGCGAATCAATGCCGCGAGTTATTTTCTCGATCGCCACGTCCGCGAAGGGCGCGGCGAACGGCTCTGTGCGATCGGCGATGACGGCAGATCGTACAGCTACCGGCAGATGATGGAATGGGCAAATCGCATCGCTCGCGTGCTCGTCCATCGCTTCGGCCTCGTGCCGGGAAACCGCGTCTTGCTTCGCTCGGCAAATACCCCGGAGTTGCTTGCCGCGTGGTTTGCGGTGCTCAAAGCCGGCGGTATCGTGGTGACCACGATGCCGCTCTATCGTGCGCAAGAGTTACAGACCGTCAGCGAACGGGCAGAGATCTCGCTCGCGCTCTGCGATCGGCGGCTCGCCGAAGATCTCGAACGGGCGCGCGCTGCGCTCCCAAGGATGCAGGTCTGTTATTGGGGGAGCTTCGAGGAGGGCTCGCTCGAGTTCTCGACGGCGACTGAATCCGCGGAGTTTTCCAACGTTCCCACCGCCGCCGACGATGTGGCGATGATTGCCTTTACCTCGGGAACCACCGGCGCTCCGAAAGCAGCGATGCATCTTCATCGCGATCTTCTAGCGACCTGCGATACCTTCGGCAGCGAGGTGTTGCAAGCGGATCCCGACGATCGCTTTAGCGGTTCCCCGCCGCTTGCGTTCACCTACGGGCTCGGCGGAATACTGCTGTTTCCCTTTGCTATCGGTGCGTCGACGGTACTGCTCGAACGGGCAGGCACCGAGGAACTCGCTGCGGCGATCGAGCGCCATCGCATCTCGGTGCTTTTTACGGCGCCGTTGGCATACCGCGCGCTGAGCGCGCACGCCGCCAATCGCGATTGGTCGAGTCTGCGCATCTGCGTCTCCGCCGGCGAAACGTTACCGAGCGTCGTCTGGGAAGCATGGCGTGCGGCGACGGGGATCTCGATCATCGACGGCATCGGCAGCACCGAAATGCTCCATATCTTCATCGGCTCGCCGGCTGCGCAAGCGCGCCCGGGGAAGACCGGGCGCGTCGTCCCGGGATACATTGCCGAGATTCACGACGAGGCGGGAAACACTCTCCCCCCGGGAACGATCGGGCGTCTCGCGGTGCGTGGCCCAACCGGATGTCGCTACCTCGGGGACGAGCGTCAGCGCACGTACGTACAAAATGGTTGGAACTATCCCGGCGATGCGTATCTCGTTGACGATGAGGGATATTTTACCTACGTTGCTCGCGCCGACGATATGATCGTTTCGGCGGGATACAATGTCTCGGGCCCCGAGGTCGAGCAGGTGTTGCTGATGCATCCCGACGTCGCCGAGTGCGCCGTCGTCGGCAAGCCCGACCCAGCCCATCACACGACCATGGTGAAAGCCTATGTCGTGCTGCGTTCGTCGCGCGCGGCAGATGCGCACTGTATCGCCGACCTCATCGAACATTGCAAGGCGACCGCCGCTCCGTTCAAAGCGCCGCGGGAGATCGAGTTTCTCGATGCGCTTCCACGAACCGCCACGGGGAAGTTGCAACGCTATAAACTTCGCGAGCGAGGCTAATCGATGCTGCGCGTGGGTCGAAGCGCGCTCTTCGCCGTGCTCGTAGCAGCGACGAGCATCGGACAGGCCGTGGCTTCGGTCGGCGCGAGCGATCGGTTCGCTGCGGTGCGGGTAACGACTCCGCCGCCTCCAGTCGCTTCGACTCGTGCGCCGATCTGGCATGAAGCGCTGACGGCAAGAGATTTTTATAATTTCACCGCGCGCCGCCCGGCCGGCTTGGCGACGACGGCGCGATTACTGTACGACCAAAAGAACCTCTATATCGAATTTCATTGCATCCAGGCGGGCGTACCGATCACGGCCGCCCAGCGCGTCAACCATGCCGGCGTTGGGAGCGACGACTACGTTGCATTTGAGATCGATACCTCGGGAAATGGTTCCCGCACCTATATATTCCGCGTCAATCCTCGCGGAATCCATGACGAATCTTCGAGTGAGAATGCGCGGTATGCCCCATCGTGGACTTCGATCGCACACCGAACCCCGGCCGGCAATTACGACGTCTTGATGATCGTGCCGCTCTCGGCGATCCGATCGCAGGCCTCGCCGCAGCAACGCTGGCGTCTCAATTTCGAGCGTTCCGTTGCGGCTCGCAACGCCGACTATACGTGGGCGTATGCGCCGGCGATGCAGAGCACGACAGCGGTTCCTTTTTGGCCTTGGCTGACGAACATTTCGTTGGCGGGAAGCGCGACGCGGCCGAAGCCGCAAATCGACGCCTATCTCCTCGCCGCTGCCGGTTCGCAGCGCAACCTTTTCCAGAATGGTATCGGCACATTCCAGCAGACGGCACCCCGCCGGGTGGGAGTCGATCTTACCTATCCGCTCACCAATACGCTCGCCTTCGTCGGTACGCTCGCCCCCGATTTCTCCAATGTCGAAGAGGATCAGACGACGATACAACTCCAGGAATTTCAGAAGTCCTATCAGGAGTATCGACCATTCTTCGCCGAAGGTGCGCAGTATATCAATACCGTTCCGCAGATCGGGGTCTTCGGCAGTAATACGATGTTTTACACCCCGTCGATCGGCATCTTTAATAGCGGCATGAAAGTGGAGGGAACGCTGGGGCGAAGCGATGTCGGCGTTCTCAACGTTTCGGGGGCGGGTTTTAACGATAGCGCAGCCGGCTATACGTATTCGACGCCGAGTGGCGCTCTTTCAGTGAGCGCCGAGGGGGTTATCGCCGACCATGCCGGGCTCCACGACGTGACGACCGGATACGGCCTTTCGCGCATCAACCGCCACTCCGGTGAAATGACCGCATTGGAGATCGCCCACGAGCGCAACAGCATCACGGGTTCTGCTAACGATCTCAACTTCGAAGAGGGTATCCGCAACGAACATTTCATGGCGGTCGGCTTCTATCGCGATACGAGCCCTGGATACGATCCCGCCGACGGGTATACGGCGACCAACGATGCTCGCGGGCTCGGTGCCGATCTCGGATATAAGGGCACCGGATCGCTCGCTAGCCCGATCCTCTCGTATAGCGGGACTGTCGGGCTCGATCGCTATCTCGCCTACGACGGAAGCCTCCGCGAGGCCGACATCAACGGCTTTGTGAACATCCAACTGAAGGATCTCATTTCGGTGCAGGGCTTCGCCGGTCCAAGCGAACTGCAAGTTGCGCCGGGCAAGATCGACTGGTTCAATCGTCGGAGCGTTGCGGTCGGATATCGCGAGGGAACGCCGAACCCCGCGAGCATCAGCTATGCGTGGGGGCCCTTTGCCGGCTTTTACGTTCAACAATGGCAATCGTCGTACGCTCGTACCTTCGGCGCGTACGCCGTCTCGTTCGACTATGACGGCAACGAAGAGCAGCCGGCACGCGGCGCTCCGATATCGAATAGTCAATGGCTGCGTCGCTTTATTTTTTCGCGCTCTTTGGGCAAAAGCGCGACGATCGGCATCGCCTTTCGAGCGATCAACGGAACCGGTGGATTCGCCGAGCCGGGAGAGAATCTATCGGCGCTCTACGAAGAGCGCTTCAAAAATCAGGACCTCCTCTATGTCGAATACGGAACCTCGGCTGCTTCGCAAACCATCAATCGATTGATCGTAAAGTTTGTCTTCCATGCCGGGGGAAGCACCGGAACCTAAGAAGTGCGTCAGCGGTCCGGCAGAACGGCCGTCGCTTCGATCTCCAGGCGTGCGCCCGGCTCTAAAAGCCCGGCTACGACGATCAAGGTCATCGCCGGATAGAAATCGCCGAAAAGATCGCGATAGATCTTCCCGAGTGCTCGCGTATTGCTGCGATACTCCTGGGCGTCGAGAACGTACCACGTCATGCGGACGAGATGCTCGGGAGCTCCGCCGGCGGTGCGGAGAATCGTGGCGACGTTGCGCAATGCTTGCGCGGCTTGTCCGAGAAAGTCGTCGGCGGTCATCTGCCCTCGCTCGTTCCAGCCGACCTGGCCGGCAATCGCCAGCAAACGTCCCGAGGCGAGAACGCCGTTCGAGTAGCCGCGCGGGGGATCCCAGCCCTCGGGAGCGATCCGTTCGCTCATGCGGGCTCGATCTCGATCGGGCGGACGCGAAACAGGAGCGCCGCCCCAAATGCAACCGCGAGATTGATCAGCACCGCGTAGACGGCGATAAATCCGACGATGGTGAACGATCCGATATGGAGGGCGACGAGCGGAGAGAAGCCGTCGGTAACGGCAAAGGATGTCGCGGCGATCATTCCCATCATCCATCCGGCGAGCAGCGCGCGCGCGGGAATCGAACGCGAAGAGAGCCCGAAGAATATCGCCGGAGCCGTTTGCAGGACCCACGCTCCTCCGAGGAGTTGAAAGTAAATGGCGAACTTGACGTTCATGTAAAGGACGAGCAAGAGGGAGAGCGCGCAGAATGCGAGCGTCAGCCATTTCGTTGTGGCGGCGTTCGAGCTCGGTATCTTTCCGGAGATCGGTGCGACCACGTTACGAACGAAGAGATTCGCGGCTCCCAGCGCCATGATCGAGGCGGGGACTAAAGCCCCGATCACGATCGTTGCGTCGGCAAGGCCTGCAAACCAGGGCGGAAAGAACCGTGCAAAGAGGATCGGCACGATTTCGTTCGGGGCGGCATGAATGCCGGCGGCGAGAGCGGCGAAACCAAGAAGGGCGATAATTCCGAGCAAAATCGAGTAGAGCGGTAAGAGAGCGGCGTTGCGACGTACGACGTCGGCGCTTTTTGCCGAAAGCAGCGACGTAATTGCGTGCGGATAAAGAAAGAGCGAGAACGCCGAGCCCAGCGCGAGCGTTGCATAGGCAAATTGCATCTGCGGTGCAATAAGGAGCGGTTCCGTGTGGATCGGCGTCGTAAGCGCGTGGCTGGCCGCTGCAAAGATCGACTGCCAACCGCCCAGTGCGTGCGGGATGATGATGACGGCGGCGACGATCGTCGCGTAGATCAACACATCTTTAAAGACGGCGATCGTCGCCGGAGCGCGCAGGCCGCCGAAATACGTGTAGGCGGCGAGCAGCGCAAACGCGATCGTCAGCGGCATTGCCCCGCCGCCGAGATTGACGACGCCGCCGAGTTGGGACAGTACCGCCCTCATGCCGACGATCTGGAGCGCGATATAGGGCAGAGCGGCGAGCACCCCGGTCGCGGCGATCGCTATCTCGAGCATCCGACTTCGGTATCGCCCGCGCACGAAATCGCCGACGGTCATGAAGCCGCGTTCGTGGGCGATGCTCCAAAAGCGCGCGAGAAAGAGAAAGACGATCGGATAGGCGATCGTTGCATAGGGGACGGCAAAAAAGCCGAGCGCGCCGACCCCGTACACTAACGCCGGCAGTGCAACGAAGGTGTATGCGGTATAGAGATCGCCGCCGAGGAGAAACCAGGAAAGCAACGTTCCGAAGCGTCGTCCTCCGAGCGCCCATTCTTGGATATCCCGCAGATCGGCGTTCTTCGCGCGTGTTGCGGTAAACCCGAGCGCGCTCGCCACGAGAACCAGTGCGGCGAAAACGATGACGGTGACGTTCATCGGCCGCGCACGCGCGTCGCCAGATAGACGACTCCGAGGAGTGCCGCGGTCAGCACCACCCAGGCGAGTTGGTACCAATAGAAAAACGGAATGCCCGCGAAGCGTGGATCGATCCGGTCGTAGATCGGAACGTCGAGCAACGCAATGAAGGGTAGTGCGAGCAGCCAGTACCATGCGCGGCGAGCCATTGGGGCAGCGCCTTCGCGTTAGTGCTCGATATCTCCGGCTCGTTGCGCCCAGACCTCGGCGACCGAAAGGTGGCCGAGTAAGGTCGCGACGGCGAGCCCGAGTAAGGAGATCGCCGCGCCGACGAGTTGATGGATTGCAAAATGCGCGTGGAGCAACGGGATTGAGAGGGCGCCGGAAACGATGGGGACGAGAAAGCTGAACAAGGCAACCCGCGCCGCGCCGATTTTTGCGATGCCGGTACTCCAGACCGGATAGGTGAGCACGATCGGGAAGACCACGGCGAAAGCAAAGACTCCCCACACCACCCTCGGCCAGAGCGTCGGCGGATCGGCGATGAGGGCCGGAATACCGGCGGGCAGGATCATCGCCGTGCCGATGAGGAGCGTGGCGGCGAGTAGGGCTACCGGGTGATAACGTGGTGCGAGCTTGGCGCTAACGACGTTGAAACCGGCGAAGGTCATCGCTGCGAGCATCGTCAGTGCGTCGCCGCTACGGAAGGTCGCGCGCCCCGCGAAGGCGCCTTCAAAAACCGCGATGCCGAGCAGAGCGATTCCCGCGCCGATCCAACGCGCGCTGCGGACGCGTTCCCAGCGAAGCGCGACCAAATAGAGCATCGTAAAAATCGGCGTGCTGCTGCCGAGCAACGACGACGCAAAAGCCGTGGTGTGAGCGAGACCGATGACCCAAAAATACTGATAGATGCCGAACCCGCACGCACCGCTGGCGATTAAAAGCAGCCAGTCGCGCCGTGCGAAAACCAGGCGCGCGCCCGAGAGGCGAACCCAGAGCAATGCAAGCGGCGCCATCGTGGAGAAGCGGAGCGCCGTAAATGCGAGCGCGTTGACGTGCGAGACCGCAATTTTCACCAGAACGGTGTTGAGGCCCCAAATGAATACGACGTAGAGCAGACCGAGATAGGTCGGCAGGCGCTTTTCCACGATAACGCGCATCATTCGTCGCGATGGAGCAGGTATCCGGCGAAACAGTCGAGCGCGACGGCACCGACCTCTGGTTCGAACGACGCGGCAGCGGCCCGCGGCACCTCCTCTTCGCACACGGTTGGATCGGCTCGCGCCGCATGTGGGACGCAACGATCGCCAAGCTCGACCTCGCGCGCTATACGGCGTATCGTTTCGATGCACGTGGATGCGGTCGTAGCGATCGCCCCGCTGACGGGCACACGCTCGAAGGATACGCGGCCGATTACGAAGCGATACTCGCGCGCATCGGCGCGCCGGTGACGGTCGTCGCGCACTCGATGGGGGGACGCATCGCGCAGTATCTCGCCGCTCGAGCACACCCGTCGATCGAACGCCTATTGCTGGTCGCCCCGGGCTCCGCGCGCGGGTCGCGCGGCAACGGACGACACCGGGCGCTGACGCTCGAAGCCTTCGGTTCTCGCCGACGCATAGCACGTTTCGTTGCCGCCGCGATGCGGCGCAGCGTCGACGAAGTCACCCGCGAGATCCTTATCGACGATGCGTTAATTGCCTCGCGGGAGCACTGGTTCGGCTGGTACGATGCCGGACGCGCGCTCGATTTTCGAGATGCGCTCGCGAATATCGCTGTCCCCACGCTCGTCCTCGCCGGTGCGAGCGATCCATTGGCGACGTTGCCGCGTCTGCGCACGGAGTGCGCCGATCTTATCGGCGGAAGTATTTTCGTCGTCCTACGCGATTGCGGTCACAACATTCCCATCGAAGCGCCGGGCGAACTCGCCGGTGCGATCGATCGATTCGTTCCCTAAAACGGCTACTGCGGCCACGGAGCGGGTGCGCTCGACGGCGCGCTCTGAGGGGTGCTCCAAACATTCCCGGAAATGCTCGCACCGCTTTGGATATCCCGATAGAGAACGTCGACGAGCGTTCCCGAAGCGAGGCCGGGGGCAAGGCCGCCGCTCTCCCCATCACCCTCGTACGTTGCAAACGGCGGTTCGGCAAACGTACGCAAGAACGCCGTGCGCGTCGCAATCGTCGATAGCCGGCCGGCTTCGTCGGTGACGACGCTTCGCATGGCGACGACGATGCGCGCTTCGCCGATCAGGGCGTTGTTTTGGAGAATGCTCGCGCTACTGCCCGCCTGAAGCGCGACGCTCGTCGTCGCGTGCAGGGCGCATGGCGTGGTGCCGATCGCCGTGCAGCGCTCGATCGGCGGGATCGATGCGAGCGGATTCGCCCCGCCCGCGATGCGCGCTGCAACGGTCGCTTGCACGAGCATCGGCGCTGCGGTGAGCGCATCGCGAGCCGCCGCGCGCGCTGCATGAAGCGATTCGGAGCGCGCGAGCGCGAGCGCGAGCGCCGCGAAGCTCCCGGCGATCGCGCTCGCGAATGCGGCGAAGAGGAGCGCGCGAAGGATCGTCACGGTGCCCCGAACGGCGCTGCAACGAGCGTCGGAGCGATGACGCTGCTTCCCGGGAGCGGCACGCGTCGCTCGACGATCAGCGTTGCATCGCGAACGATCTGCCCGGCAGCGGTATCGCCGACGGCACGGACGCGAACCGAGACGGCGCCGTCGGCGAGAGATTGCGTCGAAAGCGAGATCTCCGCCGAGATCGGCGAGCCGACCGGCATCGGTAACGTCGTCGCGACACTGCTCGGCGAGAGCACGCTTCCGTCGTATTTCACCGCATCGGCGGCGATGCGAGCTTCTTCGCGCGCAGCAGCAGCAAGCGTGTCGGCGGTCGCGGCGTTCGAAAAGCTCGTGCTTTCCCGCACGATGCCCGCACCGACCGTCGCAAGCACGACGGCGATGAGCCCCGCGGCGACGATCGTTTCCAAGGCGGTAAAACCCAAGTCTCGGCGGCTCACCTCGATCGCTGTTCCCTGTTTCCGGCGCGTTGCGACTGCAGACGGGCCGGAAACAGGGAGACGGAGCACGAGGAGCGACCCTCGCGTCGACGCTTAGGAAAAGCGGCGATTTCCCCATTTCTGCAGCGGGCGTTCGAACCAGTACGTGAGAGCCGTGGCGAGCGCGACTGAGAGGAGCATCGCTGCAAGCGTAAATTCGCTCTGCCAGACGGGATCGTATTGCGGGGTGCCGAGATACGGGGGGAGGCGATAGTACAGGAGTTCGCGCGCGACGATCTGATGGTAGAGGTAGAGCGCGTACGAGATCGCCCCGAAAAACACGAGCGGTCGATTGGCGAGAACGCGCTGGAGGGGGCGCGGCGCGAGCAACGCGCCGAACGCGATTGCAGCGAACGAGCATGCCAACAGGTCGCGATGCGTCGCCGCCCAGACCGCAGCCCACTGGTTCGCAGAGCGAAACGCAAAAAGCGATTGCAACAGCAGGGTGCAGGCGACGCACCCGGCGATGAAGCTTGCGATGCCGACGGCGAATCGCCGACCCGCGCTCCACCGCGCGTGTGCTTCGACGAAAAGCGACGCGGTCAGCATACCGAACGAGAAGCAACTCAAAAATGCGGGCAGGTCTTGATCGAGATTAACGATTCCGGCCTGCGTGCAACAGGCTGCGGCATGCAGACGCCAGGCGAGCGAGATGGCGACGGTCGCGGCAACCGTGAGCCAACGCGCGCGGCGGAAGCACCACCAGAGCAGCGGAAAGATCGCGTAGAACTCGACTTCGACGGCGAGCGTCCAGAGCACGCCGTTGATCGCTCCCGAACTCGCCGGGAACCAGGTGTGGATGAAGAGGAGGTGGGTTACCAGGTCGGGCACAAGGCCGGCGCCGCCCTGCCGCGCGGCATAGCCGATTGCATAGGCGACGGCGATGGAAAGAACGTAGGATGGAACGATCTTCCAAAAGCGGCGCAGGTAAAAGTGGCGCCACGACGGCGGCGCGCTCCCATTGAATGCAGCGCGCGCAAAGGGTAACGCGATCACCGTCCCACTGAGGAAAAAGAAGAGCGCGACGCCGATAAACCCGGTCTCCGGCAAAAATTCTATTTGCGGAAGCGGCGCGGGTAGCCAGGATATCTCCCAAACGTGGTACCAGAGCACGAGCAAGATCGCGACGCCGCGAAGACCGTCGAGAACGTCGAGACGTGGGGCCGGCGCTGCGGGCGAGTTCAAATATCTGTATTAACCCATTGACACAAATCTTTAGTTTGTATTAGTGTATCAATACAATGGAAAAGCAGAAAACCCTTCTGGGTTCCCGGCGCTCGAGGCGTGCGGAGGCGGCCCGGGGCCGCATTTCGATCGGAGCGCAAAACCATGCGCGTTGATAGCCTCCAATTTCGAATGGTGCTTTCGTCGATCTCGGCGCTCGTCGGTTTCGTCGTTCTCGCACTGGCCCTGCGTGCGAGGAGCCACGGCGAGGCTTCGGCGCCGTTGCGTTTCACGCTCGCGAGCGCCGCATTTGCAATCGCCGCACTGGAAGCGCTCGGCGAGCTTGCCCCGGTCGTCGGGTATAGCGTCCTCTGCCTATCACTGGCCTCGTTCTTTCTTGCGGACCTGCTTCTCGACGAGCGTACGCGCAGGCGGCGGGTCGCTCTCCTCACTCCTCGCCATGCTATCGAACTTGTGCCGACACTGTGGATCTCCATCACGTTGCTCTCAACGTTCGCGCTCGTGCCGTACCTGCTTGGCGGTGTTGCAATCGTTCCAGCGGTGATAACGGCTGCTTGCGCGATCGCCATGGCAGCGATTGCATTTCGTATCGCCAGCGCGCCGACGCAATTCATCGGTGAGAATCCCCAGGCCGAGCGGCTCCGCGATCGTGTATTTCGGAGCCGACAAACCGGGGTGGTCTGCGTCGTTACCGTCGGGATGTTCTTCGCCTTTGTGACTTTTGCCAACCAAACTTCGTCGACGCTCGGAGAGCTGGGACGCGTGATCTCCGTTGCCACGACGATCGTTTGGGTTGGACTTGCAGTTTGGCAGTTTTGGTACGTGCGGAGCCTCTCCAGTTCGGCGCGGGCATGCTCGCGATGAGCGAGTTCTATCCTCCGGCCGAATCTGTTTTATACCCCTTGTCTTTGCTATGGAACATATAGATGCAGTCGCAACTTTTCATCGAGCGAATCATTGTCTCCACCGTTGCGGTCTTTGCTGGGATCGTTTATCTCCTGGCTGCGCTGCGCGTGAAGCGAAACGGCAAGGGATCGGTCTCGGCGCGATCGGCGATTTCCGCCTTTGCCTTCTTGGTCGCAGGGCTCGTCGCGCTACGCGATCTCGATCCAGTCGTGGGATATAGCCTTACCGCGCTTTCCTTGGTCGCCGTTTCGATCGCCGATTTGGTTCGCGACGAGCGCGCACGTGGGCGGCGCATCGCCGCGCTCGCTCCTCGACCGGTAGCAGAATTCGTACCCACGCTGTGGATCGGCGTTGCGCTGGTTTCGTTGTTGGCCCTCGTACCGTATATGCATGTTGCAAACGAACGCATTCCTGCGACGATCGCAGCCGTCTGCGTAATCGCGATGGCTGCCATCGCGTGGCGCATCGCGAGTGCCCCGACGCAACTCACCGGTGCGAATCCCGCGAGGGAGCGTATCTGCGAGCAAGCATCGCGCGTTCGGAGTTCCGGCATGGCGTGTGTGTTGGCATGCGGCATCGTGTTCGTGTTCGTAAATTTCGTGAACGGAACGCTCCCGGCGGTTGACGGAGTCGAGCGCTTTTGGGCGCTCGCAATGTTTGTTCTCTGGGC
>JBMFXH010000007.1:0-27023 GCA_049964475.1 Vulcanimicrobiaceae bacterium | reverse complement strand
TGCCCGCAACGATATCCATCATCGCCAGCGCTTTCCCACCGAAGAGCGTTCCATGGTGGTTCGCGTCGTTGGGGAAGACGATCTCGGTGCGACGCTCGACGACTTGTTCGGGTTCTATCATAGGTGGATAGTATCATCACACAGCGCAGCGGCGCACGCGCCTACTTCGATCACGGCTGGCTCAAGACGTATCACTCGTTTAGCTTCGCCGATTATTACGACCCCGAAAATCTCCATTGGGGAGCATTGCGCGTCTTCAACGACGATGTCATCGAAGCCGGAGAGGGGTTCGGCACGCATCCGCATCGCGACATGGAGATTCTCACCTACGTGCTCGACGGCGAACTCGAACACCGCGATTCGATGGGAAACCACGGCGTGGTTGCGCCGGGCGGCGTTCAGTATCTCTCCGCAGGGACCGGCATCACGCACTCGGAGTTCAATCACTCCAAAGAGCGTCCCGTGCATCTCGTGCAGATGTGGGTGTTGCCGCATGCGAAGAATCTCGCGCCGCGTTACGGACAGGTCGATTACACGCGAACCGAACGCCTGAACCGGTGGTTGCCGATTACAACCGGGCAGCCGGGAATCGATTCGCGCATCGCGATCTGGCAGGATGCGACGTGCTACGTCGCGCGCGTCGAAGGCGCGCCGCTTGCGCTCTCGCTCGGGGCGGATCGTTACGGCTTTCTCTTCCTCGCCGACGGCGAAGCAGAGGTCGCGGGCGAGTCGTTACGGGCGGGCGACGCACTTCGCTTGCAGGGGCCGTTCGAAACGACGGTTCGCGCGGAGGGCGCGGAGCTCGTTTTCTGGGATACGCCCTCGCTCGACCAGGCTCGCCAAGGCCGATAAACGAAGCGTTCATCGCACTATGGGCAATACGATCGCCGTCGTGTACGGTTCGGTGCGTAGCGAGCGGCAAGGGCTGCGCGTCGCACGATTCATGCTTGACGTTCTCAAAGAACGCGGCGACAGCGGCGTCCTCGTCGATCCGCTCGAATATCCGTTGCCGTTGCTCGACCGCATGTATAAAGAGTACGAACGCGGCAGCGCGCCTGCGGTGATGGAGCGGCTCGCCGATATTTTCCGCAACGCCGACGGATTTCTCATCGTTTCGGGTGAGTATAACCACGGCATTCCGCCGGCACTCAAAAACATGCTCGACCACTTCATGAACGAGTTTTTTTGGCGCCCGGCGGGGCTCGTCACCTATTCAAACGGACGTTTCGGCGGCGTACGGGCGGCGATGCAATTGCGCGCGACGCTTCCCGAGCAAGGGATGGTAACGATTCCGTCATTGCTGCCTTTCGGGAACGTCGCCGAAACCTTCGACGCGCAGGGAGTGCCGCATGCCGAGTACGTTCGCACGTCGACGAAGGCGTTTCTCGAAGAATTCACGTGGTACGTCGAGGCATTGCGCGATCGCCGGGCCAAAGGCGTGCCGTATGAATAGCGTGCATCGATGAGTGCGAAGCCACGCGTCGCTCTCGTAACCGGGGCAAGCGCCGGGCTCGGCGCAGCGTGTGCGCTCGCACTCGCGCGCGAGGGGCATATCGTCGCCGTTTCGGCCCGACGCCGCGAAGAATCGGTGGCGGTCGCCGGGCAGGCCCGTGCAGCCGGTGCATTCGAGGCGCGTGCGTTTCCCTGCGATCTCAACGACGACGGCGAACGCGCGCGTTTGATCGACAATGTCGGCTCGAGTTTCGGCGGTATCGATATTCTCGTCGCGAACGGCGGCGGGCCGAAACCCGGCAGCTTCGAAAAGTTGACGCTCGATGACTGGGATCTCGGCTACCGCACGGTGTTGCGTCCGATGCTTGCGCTCACTTATAGCGTTCTTCCGTTGATGCGGGAACGCCGATGGGGCAGGATCGTTGCGCTGACGTCGACCAGCGTGAAACAACCGATCGGGAATCTCGCACTCTCCAATGCACTGCGCACCGCGCTCGTCTCGGCGCTCAAAACCGCGAGTAACGACGTTGCTCCGGCGGGGATCACGATCAACAGCATTGCGACCGGACGTTTCCTGACCGACCGTTTGCGCGCGCTCTATGGAAGCGATGAGGCGTTGGAAGCGGCAGCTCGGAGCGAAGTGCCGATGCAACGCGTCGGCACGCCCGAAGAGCTCGCCGATCTCGTCGCTTTCCTCTGTAGCGAGCGGGCCTCGTATATTACCGGGCAAACGATCGCGGTCGACGGCGGTCTCACGCGCGCACTTTTCGGTTGATGAGCGACGGATTCGTCTGCGTCGGCGATCGCAGCGAGCTCGCGCGCAATGCAACGATCGTGCGCAGCGTAGGGAACTACGAGGTGGCGATCTTCGATGTCGACGGCGAGCTCTTCGCGCTCGAGAATTCTTGCCCGCATCAGGGCGGGCCGCTTGCCGAGGGGAGCGTGGAGCGCGGCGTCGTTACCTGTCCGTGGCACGCCTGGCGTTTCGATCTGCGAACCGGTTACATGACGCTGGGGGATTTCGCGCGCGTCGCGCGCTTTGCGATCTTCGTCGACGAGGGGCGGATCTGGCTCGGCGAGGAACCTCTCGAAGAATGAATCAGCAGATACCGGTTTGGGACGCACGCCTCGGGACGGCCGGAGGGCCGACGTTCGGAAGTGCCGTGCAGGCACTCGCGCGCGAGCGCGGCGTCGACGACGCCAACCTTGTCGAGGCACTCGGTGTGGCGCCTGCAGAGCTCGCCGAGCTCTACGCGGGTCAACGACGCGTGGGGCCGAGCACGCTCGCGCGGCTCGCCCATGCGTTCCGGCTTCGCCCGATCGAGTTCATGCAGAAGAGCGCGCTTCTTTCGCTCGACGTCTATGCCTTCGGACTCGACCCGCTCTTCTTTCTCCCCGAAGGGCAGCTCCGCTACGACGCACGTATTTACATGCGCGAAATCAATCCGCGCCATGCCGTTCCCGAAGGCGACATGACGAAGCGCAACCCGATCCTCCATGCGTTGGGAGAGGACCCCCTGCTCGACGCGCTCGGCCGCATCGAGATCGAGCTCACCTACCTGCTTCGCGTTGCCTCGCAGGCGACCGGGGGGACGCTTTAGCCCGGGAAAGCAGAGGTTCGCACCCTCCAGCGCGAACCGCCCCTGCCATGCAAGGAGTTCAAGGTAAACGTATCGCTGCGCTCGTCGGCGATGGATTCGAAGAGATGGATTTGACCGAGCCGCGACGCGCGCTCGAAGAGGCCGGTGCGATCGTGACGATCGTCGGCATCGACGAGCGGGCGCGTGCCCGCATTCGTGGGAAGCGAGGGCTCGACGACGGTATCCTGGTGAAGGCCGAGGAACTCGTCGCCGACTGCACCGCGGAGGATTTCGACGCGCTGCTCGTTCCCGGTGGGCTCTCGCCCGATCGCATCCGCGCCGATGCGGAGGTGCAGCGCTTCGTCCGTGAGTTCGATGCGGCGAAGAAGCCGATCTTCTCAATCGGGCACGGCGCGCAGGTGCTGATCTCGGCGCAGTTACTGCGCGGGCGTCAGCTGACGGGCGTTCATTCGATTGCCGACGACATTCGCAATGCCGGCGGTCTCTATCGCGATCAGCCCACCGCGCAAGACAGCAATATCATCAGCACGCGCGGGGGTGAGGACCTGCCGCAATTCAATCGTGCGATATTGGAAAAACTCGCGCTCTCTTCCGCCGCGGTCTAATCTCTACGGGAGAGCGCAACGCGATGGGTGAGAATGCTCGAATTCGGGTTCTCTCTCTTTGCGGCGCCGACGGCGTTGAAAGCGGGCTTCGAATCGCCGGGTCATCGGGCCCGGCGATGCTCTTCATTCACGGCGTCGGTTCGACGGCGGCGATTTGGGATCGACAACTGCTCGCGTTCTCGCAGAGTGCGCGCTGCGCCGCGCTGGAGTTACGCGGAAACGGCGCCGTTCCCGATCCCGCGCCTGCGGCGATAACGCGCGCGGGGTACGCCCTCGATGCGATCGCCGCGCTCGATGCGCTCGATGCGGAGCGGGCGGTCGTCGTCGGGTGTAGTCTCGGCGGGGTCGTCGCGTTCGAACTCGCACGGATGGTGCCCGAGCGGCTCGCCGGCTTGGTGTTTGTCGGGAGTTTTGCGAGATACCCCGATGCGGAAAACTACGTACGACGCATTCTTTCGGCGCTCGAGGCAGCGGGCGATATGGAGACGTTTGCGCGGGCGCGCACGGCGCAACTCGGGTTGCCGCCGGAGCGCGAGCGCGAAACGATCGAACAGATGGCTTGCAAGAGTCGCGCCTCGTACGAGGCTGCGACGCATGCGACGTGGACCGGCGATTATCGCGAGGATCTCGCTGCCGTTCGCGTTCCGACGCTCGTGCTCGTTGGTGCGCGCGATGCTATCGCCCCGCGCGCACTCTCCGAAGAGATCGCGGCCGGAATCCCCGGCGCACGGTTGCTCGAACTCCCCGATGCGGGACACGTCGCCAACGCCGATGCGCCCGACGCGTTCAACCGGTACCTGCAAGCGTTTCTCGACGAACGTATCGGAAAATGAGCAGCCCGTATCCGTTGAGCGCAGAACGAGAGCGCGAACGCTTGAGCGTTCTCGAATCCTACCAAGTGCTCGACACCGGCGATGAAGCGATCTTCGATGCGTTTGTCAACCTCGCCGCCGAGCTTGCCGACACCCCAATCGCGCTGGTCAGCCTCGTCGACGAAAAACGGCAATGGTTTAAAGCGCATCGTGGATTAACGATTCGCGAGACTCCGCGCGATCAGGCTTTTTGTGCCTACGCGCTCGACGATCGCATTGCGACCTTAGAGGTCGAAGATGCACGCACGGATGACCGTTTCAGTGCGAATCCGCTCGTCACCGGCGATCCCGGAATTCGGTTCTATGCCGGCTTCCCGCTCGTCGCCCCCAACGGGTTGCGCCTGGGTACGATCTGCGTTATCGACCGAAAGCCGCGCGTGTTGACCGATGGACAGCGCGATGCGTTAACGGCGCTCTCGCACGCCGTCATGGCAGTGCTCGATGCGCGTCGCGAGTTTTACAATCTCTTCGAATCCGCGCAACTCGATATGCTCACCTTCGACGCCACGACGCTCAGGGTGAATTTCGCGTCTGCCGGTGCGGCGAAACACCTGGGGTACGACCATCGCGAGCTCATCGGAAGAAATATCGCCGAGCTGTACGATAGCCTCTCGCCGACGCGTATGTCGGCAGCGATCGAAGCTATGCGCGGCGGCAATGCCTGGATCGCCGAAACGCAGGCACGCCGCAGCGATGGTTCTTCGTATCCGGTCGAGCTGCGCGCCGATATCAGTGGCCTTGACGGCGATCACAAAGTGCTCGCAATCGCTGCCGATATCAGCGAGCAGGTCGGCTATCGCCGCCGCCTCGATCTGCTCTCGCGAGCGCTGAACGAGACGGCGGAAATGTTGCGGATCTTCGAGGTTGCCGGCGAGAGCGCAGACCTTCGACTAATCTATATGAACGACGCCTTCGAGCGTGCGACCGGCTGGCGAACCGCCGATGCGATCGGGCGCGATATCGACGATTTTCGATTTTCCATGCCCGACGATGACGGTATGCGACGGCTTCGCGAGGCTATCGCTGCCGGATTATCGGCACGCGAGCAAGTGGTCGCGTATCGTCGCGACGGTAGCAGTTTCTGGTCGCTCCGTTCCTGCACTCCGATCCGGGATATTCGCGGAGGCATCACGCATTGGGTCTTCGTCGAACGCGACATCAGCGAAGAAGTCGAAGAGACGGCACGGCTCGAAGAGCAAAACGAACGTTTAGCGGCCCTCGCACGCGCGTCGCGCGAGATCGTCGCCGCGCTCGACGGCCGACGACTCGTCGAATTCGTCGCCTCGGGTGCGCAAGCCGTGCTTGGTGCGACGGGGCGGATCCTTGCCAAGCGAAGCGACGGCAACGTCGTCGAGGTACGCGATAGCAGTAGGCCGCTCGAAACCGAATCGGAGCCCTTTCTTTGCGAGTTGGCGCGCCGATTACAAGACGAGCATGGGCTTATCGTGTCCGAGGATCGCAACGATGTCGCCGTCGGAATCGGGCGTAGCGGCCGCTCAGATCTCATTTTGCGCCTCCACCGCGAACTGCGACCGTTCGAGCGACGCGATCTCTTCCTGGTCGATCTCTTCGCACAATTCGTATCGGTGGCGGTGCGAAATACCGCGCTCTATAGCGAAGTGGAGCGTCGACGCAATGCGATTTACGAACTGAGCCGCACCAAGAGCGACCTCATCGCTATGCTCGCTCACGATTTCCGGAGCCCGCTGACCACGATCGTCGGGTTCGCCGATCTGCTCGGCGAGGTCGGGGATCTCACGGACGAACAACGCTCGTTCACGCAAGCAATGAAGCAAGCGGCGCTCGATCTGGCGAATCTCGCCAATGACACGTTAGCGCTCTCGCGCTTAGAACGCAGCGAATTGGTGCTCTCGCTGGCCGACGTCGATATCGCATCGTTGTTGCGCGATCTTGCCGTGCGCTATCTCGATCGCCGAGAGATCGAACTTACAACCGATGGCGATGCGAAGATTCGCGGTGACGGGGACCGACTCGTTCAGATATTTTCCAACCTTCTCGATAACGCGATAAAATATTCACCCGGCGGGCAACCGGTTCAAATCCACGTTCGCCGCGAGGCGGACGGCGTCGTCGTGACGGTGCACGACGGCGGAATCGGCATTCCAAAATCCGAGATTCCATCGCTCTTCGAGCGCTTCACGCGCGCTTCGAATGCACGAAAACTAAAAATACCCGGAACCGGCTTCGGCCTCTTTCTCACGCAGCAACTCGTCCGGCTTCATAGCGGAACGATCTCTTTGAGCAGCGAGGAGGGCCACGGAACGACCGTCACCGTCCGCCTACCGCTTGCGCCTGCACCGAGCCTGCGCCCGCATGCCGTCGCACTGGTCGGATCCGGGGAGCGGAACTTGGTGCTCGCCGACGAGCTGCGTGAGGCCGGATATCGCGTCCGGATGTCGGGGCAAATCGAGGAGATCGAAGCGCTATTGGAGCGCGAACCGATCGGCGCCGTCGTGCTCGCGGCGCAGCTCGGCGGCGATAACGACGCGGCAGCGCTCTTACAGACAATGCTGCGCGAGCGCGGCATTCCATTAATTGCCATCGGTGACGGGAATGTCGACTCGATACAACCGCAGGCGCGCATCGCCGGTCCGCCGACCGCCGACGAACTGGTGCGCGTTCTCGACGGTCTACTCGGGGAGAACGCTCCCGGAACGAACTAAAAAGGACCGGCGAAGCGGAAGGTGTTTTTCCCGGAGGATTTTGCTTCATAGAGCGCCTTATCGGCAGCCTCAAGAAGCGACGCTTCTTCGATACCATGCCAGGGATAGACGGCAATGCCGATACTGAGACCGACCTTGAGTGCCGCCCCACCGATGAGAAACGGCTCGTGAAGAGCCTCGATCAGCTTCTGCGCAAGCGCCGCGGCATCTTCGGGAATGCGCGTCAGCTGCTGCAACACGGCAAACTCATCGCCGCCGAGACGCGCGAAGGTGTCGCTCTCGCGTAAGATCACACCGAGACGTTCGCCGAACCCGCGAAGGAGGGCATCTCCTGCGGCATGCCCATGGACGTCATTAATGCTTTTGAAACCGTCGAGATCAAGAAACGAGAGCGCGAAGGGACGGTTGTAGCGTTTCGCCCCGGCAATCGTTTGCGTTAATCGGTCTTCGAAGAGCGCTCGGTTCGGCAAGCGCGTGAGCGGATCGTAAAACGCGAGGTTGTGTAGGTGCTGGTGCGCGATCCGTTCGGCAGCGGTGTTCTTCACGATCGCCGATACGCCGATAATCTCCTCGTCGCTGCGCAGCGGCGTAAAGCGAAGACGAATCGGCATCGACGGCATCTCGCCTGCCGCTCGAAGCACGCTGTCGAACTCTTGCGCTTCACCGATGAGGGTCTGGCTGAAAGCCTCGCGAGCCTCGAGCTCCGCGATCGGCTCCAGGTAATCGAAGAACGATCCCGATGTCGCCTCCCCAGGTGCGAGTTCGAGCATCTCTTCGAACATCAAATTGGTTTGTAGAACTTCCCCCTCGAGGCCCAAGAAGACGATCGAATCGATGTTATGCATGAAGAACGATCGAAAGCGCGCCTGCTCGGCAGCAGAGCGATGCTCGTCCGGCGAGCGGCCGATGCGGGCGAGGGCTGCAGAAGAAGGTTTCGGGTTGCGCTCCACACAGAGCCCTTCGCCGAGGGTGTCCCGGTGTCATACGGGGAGGGGAGAGTTTTACCCGATGCGCTCCTGCGCCGCGTAGACGTTTGCTCGGCGGCCGCGTAGAAAGCCGATCAGCGTTAAGCCGAAGCGTTCGGCGAGATCGACGGCGAGGCTACTCGGTGCAGATATCGACGCCAGTATCGGTATGCGTGCCGCGATGGCCTTCTGCACCAGCTCGAAACTCGCGCGCCCGCTTACCAAAGCGATTCGGCCCGTCAGCGGAAGTTTGCCGGCGAGGAACGCCTCGCCGACGATCTTATCGAAAGCATTGTGGCGACCGATATCCTCGCGTAGCACGAGAAGCTCTCCTTCGGCACTAAAGAGTGCCGTTGCGTGTAACCCGCCGGTGCGTTCGAAGACCGGCTGAGCCGAACGCATACGTTCGGGTAGGCCGTAGAGCGTCTCCGGAGCGATCGTCGCTGGATCGTCGATCGCGTCGAGCCCGCGGGCTTCGAGCGCGTCGATGCTTTCGCGTCCGCAAATGCCGCATGCTCCGTATCCGGTAAAAAGCCGCGTATAGGCGCTCAAATCCGGCAGCGAACGAGCACGCAATTCGACGTTGACGATGTTATAGTGTTGCGTCCGGTCGATATCCCCATCGAGACAATAGGAGATGCCGGCGATCTCGTCGCGCGATCGGACGATGCCTTCGTTGAAGAGAAAACCGGCGGTGAGTTCAAAATCGTGTCCCGGCGTTCTCATCGTCAGGACGAGCGAACGCCGTTCCTTTCCCGCGACCAATCGTATCTCCAAGGGTTCTTCGACGGCAACGCGATCGTCGTGCCGGCTGCGGATCCCGTCGTCGATGGTGAGGGTCGTGACGTCGGCGCTACGTCCCGGGCGCGTTGAGGATTCGTTCACGAAGGTTGTCGAAATGCCACGTGCGGATCGTTCGCCGAGAGTTTACCGGCCTCGATCAGGCTTTCGCGCAGGACGTATCCGCCGACGAGGGTCAACGTCGATGCGGCAATGCTTCGCAGTGCATCGATGGATTTCGGAAGTTTGAACGCACCGCCGATCGCATTCAAAGCGAACGGTACGACGATCCCTCCGAGAATCGTGAAATCGCGAAGCCGTTTCCCAACGCGACCTTCGAAGAAGGGAGCGGTGACGGCGCCGCCCTGTCGACGGAAATCGGCGATGAGTGCGATCTCTAGGGCCGATGCCGTCATTTCGAGCCGTTCGAGGCGCGGAATCACGTCGTGGTTTCCTTGCAGCGTCGAGAGGAGCGTTGCGAGGGCGCTCGCACTTGCCGCGCCGGAGCAGACGGAGAACGCCGGAATGTGGCGCTTCCCTGCGGCCCAAAATGGTATCGCCGTAGCGCTGATGAGGACCCCGGTATAACCGGCCATGAAGGCGCCCAAGAGCGCCTGAATCGGTACCGTCGCGCTCGGAGCAACGAAGCGCAGCATCTTCGGAACGATGCCGTCATCGGCGAGCTCGCGCAGCGCATTTGCGCCGGCGGCGCCCGAGTAGAGTACGAGCCCCCAGACGCCCAGCGACATCGGCGATTTAAATTTCACGATGCGCAACATATTGAGGAATCGTTCGGGGCGGCCGAGATGAGAGATGAGGATCGGCGGATTGATCGCCGCTAATGCAAACGCGGTATAGCGCGTCGCCTTGCGCAACTTTTTCATCTCCGGCTCCGGCCGGTCGTCGGAGAGCAACGAGATGAGGCCGAGGCCGCCCATGATTCCACCGAGGAAGAGATAGGTGACGACGTTCGAACCCCAGTGCGGCCCTTTCAGCAGCGGGCGGTCGTAGTAACTCTTCATGCTTCACCGCCGTCGCCGCGAAAGATCGCCCAACCGATCGTCGCTAATGCCAGTGCCGCGGCGGCTGCGGCAGCGTATCCCGTCGCTTGTCGCGTCGAGGGGAGCACCGGTTCGACGGGGAGATTGTAGGCCTCGGGGCTCTCGGTGAGCAGAAAGAACGCGTTGAGGGTGCCGATGCCGCCGCCGATATCGTCGGCGCCGTAGAGGCGAGCCTCGACGCCGCGCTCCTGCAATGTTTCGACGCGCTGCTTCGCCCGCTCGCGCAGTTCGTCGATCTCGCCGAACTGGATCGATTCGGTCGGGCAGGCTTTCGCACAAGCCGGTACCATGCCGATGCGTTGGCGGTCGTAACAGAGCGTGCACTTACCGGCGACGCCGCCGGTCGCTTGCACCGCCGTCTTCCGTTCGTTGAGGCGATCGTCGTGAAGGGTAGCGAGGCCGTATTTTGCCGCATCGTCACCGTGGCCGACCGCTTCGATGAGGTCGATGACGCCGAACGGGCACGAGACCACGCAATATCCGCAACCGTTACAGATATCGGGCTGCACGAAAACGCTTCCGAATTCGTTGCGAACGATCGCGCCGGTCGGACATGCTTCCAGGCATCCGGCATTCGTGCAATGCTTGCAGACGTCGCTCAACATCGACCAGCTCGCGGTGACGCCGCTCTCGTCGATCGATTCGCGCTCGACGAAATCGACGTGTCGCCACGTGGTCCCCGAGAGCTGGCTCGTGTTGTCGTAGGAGTTCCCGGTGAATTCGAAGCCGTCGGAAGGTAGCTCGTTCCACTGTTTACACGCGACTTCGCAGGCCTTGCAGCCGATGCAAAGCGTGGCGTCGGTAAAGAAACCCGTTGCCATCAGCGTCGCTCTCCCGTATCGATTCCATGCGTTGCTCCGGCACCGTACGCGTGCCGTTGCACGTCGGGAACCGGTGCATCGATCTTGCCGGGTGCGTATGCCGCGCGCCGGCCGGGCCGGATAGAACAGGTGAGCGATTTCGCCTCGTGGATCGAGACATTCGGATCCATCGAGAGCGCGATCAGCCCTCCGGGGGAATCGCCGCGTGCAAACCCGACCATGCGCCCATAATTATACGGAATGCCGATCTGGTGAATTCGTTTGCCCTTTCCGATACGTAACGGTTGCATTCGGCCGCTTACCAACGCGCGCGCTTCCATCTCGCCCAGCGCGGTCGAAATCGTAACGTAGCTGCCGTTGGCGATACCTTTCTCGACGGCGAGTTCGGGATCGATCTCGCAGAACGCCTCGGGTTGAAGCTCGGCGAGCCAAGGAATATACCGCGTCATGATCCCCGACATCTCGGTTATGCGATAGGTCGTCAGGACATAGGGAAAATCGGGATCGACCGCGCGGTTATACCGGTTGTCGTCACGTTTCCATTCGCGAAGCAGTGGGTTACTCTGTTGCGAATAGAGCGGGTTCTCGATAACCGATTGCAGCGGCTCGTAGTGGGCCGGAATTGGAGCGTCGACGAGCGCACCCGCAACGAAGAGCTGGCCGCGTCCGTCGAGGTTCATGATGAACGGATCGGCGCCGGAATGTGCCTCGATGCCGCTCGCCCCCGCGCGCGCGGGCGTCGCAGGGTCTTTCCCTTTCGGAAAATCCGGGACATCGTCGCCGGTCCATTCGCGCTTTTGCGCGTCCCACCAAATATATTTCTTGCGTTCGCTCCACGGATTGCCGTCGGGATCCGCCGAGGCGCGATTGTAGAGCGTGCGGCGATTCGCCGGCCACGCCCAACCCCAACCCGGCGAACTCTTCCCGTCGGCTATGCGTCCGCGTGCGTGATTCGTCGCTTGGTCGGGGCAGACGCCGGAGTATATCCAGCATCCGCTCGCCGTGCTGCCGTCGGCGGTGAGATCGGCGAAGCCCGCTACCTGTCGCCCGTCGGCGACGGTGAAGCCATTGATCTCGCGGAGCACGCGCAGCGCCGACGGCTCGCCGGCGGCGCGCTCGCGTTCGTCTTCGTGGTCGTACTCCCACGTCATGTCGAGAATCGGACGGTCTTTGGGATCGGATGAATCGGCATAGAGCGCTTTGAGGCGCTTCCCAAGATCGTAGAAATACCAGAGATCGCTTTTCGAATCACCGAACGGTTCGACGGCCTTGTCGTGCCATTGAAGCACACGCGAGGTTTGCGTCATCGTTCCTTCTTTCTCGAGCACCGTTGCGCCGGGAAGAAAGAAAACCTCGGTGCCGATCTTCGTCGGATCGGCTCCTTCGCGCCGCCAGAACGAAACCGTCTCGTTATCGAAGAAGTCGATATTGACCAGCCATTCCAGACGCTCCATCGCCGAACTCACCAGCTCGGCGTTCTGCCCCGAGGCACCGGGGTTTTGTCCGATCACAAAGTAGCCCTTGACCGATCCATCTTTCATGGCGAAGGTCGTCGGGAGCACCGAATGGTCGCCGACGAGTTGCGGGAGATAGGCATAGCAGAACTCGTTTTCCGCGCGCGCCGCATCGCCGTAGAACGCCTTCAGCAGCGACACGACATACTTCGGCGTATTCGCCCACCAGCCGGTCGGCTTGGTGTTTCTCGCCAAGTACCGCTCGAGCGTTTGCTCGTCGCGCAATGCCGACGGCATCGGCAGGTAGCCGGGAAGTAGATCGTAGAGCGTGGGGACATCGGTTGCGCCCTGAATATCGGCATGTCCGCGTAGCGCCATAATGCCGCCGCCCGGGCGTCCGATATTGCCGAGTAACAGCTGCAAAATCGCCGCCGTTCGGACGAATTGCACGCCGGTGGTGTGTTGCGTCCACCCGACTGCATAAGCGAAGGCCGTGGTGCGTTCGCGGCCGCTGTTTTTCGCCAGCAGCGCCGCGATCTTCAAGAACTGCTTCTGCGGCGTTCCGCAAACGCGCTCGACCATCTCCGGCGTATACCGAGAAAAATGACGGCGTAGAACGTTGAGGACGCAGCGTGGGTGTTGGAGACTATCGTCGCGACGAAGCGACCCGTCATCGTTGCGCTCGAAACTCCAGCTTGAGGTATCGTAAGATTTCGTGTCGGCGTTCCAGCCGGAGAACATGCCTTCGAGATCTTCGGTGTCGACGAAAGCTTCGCTAACGATCGAACCCGCATTGGTGTAGGCGGTCACGTACTCGCGGAAATAGCGTTCGTTCGTGAGCACGTAATTGATGATGCCGCCCAAGAATGCGATATCGGTACCGCTGCGGATCGGCGCGTAGAGATCGGCGACCGCCGAGGTTCTCGTGAAGCGAGGGTCGACGTGAACGATCGTCGCGCCGCGTTCCTTCGCTTTCATGACGAAGCGAAACGCGACCGGGTGCGCTTCGGCAAAGTTCGAGCCTTGAATGAGAATGCAGTCGGCATTCTCCAGATCGGGAAGCCAGACCGTTGCGCCGCCGCGGCCGAACGAGGTGCCCAGACCGGGCACCGTCGAGGAGTGTCATATTCGCGCTTGGTTTTCGATCGCGACGACGCCGAGACTGTGCATCAATTTGCCGAGCAGGTAGTTTTCCTCGATACCGAACGTGGCACCGCCGAGCGAGGCGATGCCGAGCGTATGGTTGAGGCGTTTCCCATCGCGCTCTTTGACGAAGGTTGCCTCGCGCGTCTCTTTCACGCGCGCGGCAATGCGTTCCAGTGCCCAGGAGAGCGGCCGTTCCTCCCACTCCGTTGCATAGGGTGCGCGATAATGAACGGTCGTCCAGCGCCGATCGTTCACCGTCATGCCGAAGATCGCCGAGCCTTTGGGACAGAGATGGCCGGCGTTGATCGGGCTATCGGGGTTCCCTTCGACGTCGAGGAGCTTCCCGGAGTCGTCGACGTACGCAAGGGTGCTGCAACCGACGGCGCAGTACGGGCACACGCTGGTGACCGCCTTTGCGCCGTCGATGCGAGCGCGTAGTTCTCGGGTACGCTGCGATGCGACGTTCGGCAACTCGCCGATACGTTCTTCAAGTGAGGAACGCGTGCTGCGAACGTTCGCAAGCCCGGTGATGTCGATCGTCGTTTTCGCCATACGTTTCCCTTTGTCTCTCCGTTTATGCGTTCGCCGCCGCTTGCGGCTTCTTGATGATGAACGGAATTACCGCGGCGACCACGAGCATGCCGGCAATCGCCGAGAGTGCGCCGGTATACGATCCCGTTCGGTCTTGAACGAAGCCGGCGATCGCGGGCCCGACGACGCCGCCGAGTCCCCAGGCCGTCAGGATAAAGCCGTAGATCTCTCCCATATTCGCCGTGCCGAAGTAGTCGGCGTTAAACGACGGCATGACGCCGAAGCCGCCGCCGTAGCAGAGCAGCACGATGGCGAAACAGATGAGGACCCCGGTTAAGCCGCCGAGATGCCCGACCGTGAAGAAGATGACGACTTGGATGAGATACATGACCGTGTAGGTGAGGTTGCGTCCCAGTCGATCGGAGATCGATCCCCAGAAGAAGCGACCGAGCCCGTTGAAGACGGCGATCAGACCGTACCAGAGTGCGGCGGTCGGAATGCCGACCGAAGCAAATTGGCTGATCATCGGCACGGCGTTGGAGATGACGAAGATGCCGGCGGTAACGTTGAGGAACAGCAGCAGCCAGAGCCCGTAAAGCTGCGGCGTTTTGAAGGCTTGCCCCATGGTATAGCCGCCGCCGGAGGCTGTCGTCGCTTTCGCTGCGGGCGGATTCTTGAGCGCGAATGCCGCGATGCCGCCGAGAACGATAAACACGATTCCGGAGACCAGCAGGATGTTCATCAGGCCGTGCATGAGATCGTGCGAGAGTTGATAGGTGGTCGGATCGAATGGCGTCCCCGCTTTAATCGCTGCGTCGCGCGCTTTTACATAGGCGAGCGCCGGCTTTGCGACTGCGGCATACGCGGCCATCCGCGTCACCACTTGATTGTAGAAAAATGCGCCGAGCCCGAAACCCATAACGACGAGCCCACTGCCCAATCCGCGCATGTCCGGGAACCACTTCGTTACCATGGCGACCGGCGTTACGTACGCCATGCCGTTCCCAAAACCGGCGATGACACCGTAGGTAATCAGCATCCAGGTGTGCCCAAAGTGTTGCGTTCCGAGACCGGCGAGAAGGACGCCGACTCCCCAAACGATCGCACCGACGATCGTCACCGTGCGCGGGCCGACCCGGTCTTGCCAGCGCCCTCCGATAAAGGCGCCGAGCCCAAGAAAGAAGATTGCGGTTTCAAACGGTGTCGTCGCTTGTTGCGTCGACCAATTAAATCCGGCGATGAGCGCGTTGGTAAAAATACTCCACGAATAAACGGTACCCAAGCAGATCATCACGATGATGCCTGCAAGCGCGATTCCCCAGCGGTTGGAACCGGGAGCGGTTGCGTCCATAGTTCTCTCCTTCAGGTGCGGTTACGCCTCAGCAGACGGGCGCGTGCAAACTACAAACAAGGCTACTGCGGCGTGGTTGCAGGGGCCTGGGGAGCAATCGCTAGATTTATTTAGCGACTGCTCGGGACGCGAAGTCGTAGGATGCTGACGTATGAAACCAGGAGCGTCGCGGCGATGATGACCGCGATGCTTCCATCGCCGAGCGGAGAGACGAAGCCAAGCCCGGTTGCACTCCAGAAGAGTCCGAGCGAGACCAACATCGTGCCGACGATAAATTTCAGCGCGTTCTCGGGAACGTTCGTCAACGGGCCGTGAGCGACGATGGCGGCGAGCGCCACGAGAACGGCGGCAACCGCCGCACCGCCGATCGACCAGTCGAGCGCGCCGTGCGAGGTGGCGGCAAAACTAACGACGATAATCGCGACCTCGAAACCTTCCAGGAGCACGCCTTGGAAAGCCATCGCCATGCCGAGGCGATCGTCGTGCGCGCCGCGCAATCGTTCGTTATCGCGCTCGAAGTGTGCGGCTTCATCGCGCATGGGGATGCGCCCGGCATAGCGATAGATCGCTTTCCGTAGCCATTTCCACCCGAAATAGAGCAAGAAGAGCCCAACGACCGTTTCGATACCGTGCAGCGCGCTCGCGCGGACGAGAAGCGCGCCGAACGCGGCGATAAAAATTGCTAATGCAACGAGCGCACCGAGCGTTCCCAGCAGCGCAACGCGCAAACCCCGCGTCAGCGCGACGGCGAGGACGATCGTCGCGGCCTCCACGCATTCCACCGCCGACGCGGCGAAGGTCGTTCCGGCGAGAACGGGTCCGGTCATCGTCTTCCTCCATAGAGATCCCAGAGAACGTCGTTTGCAACGGTTGGATTGACGGCATCGGGGACGGCAAAATTCATCGCGGCGCTGCGGCGAACGCCGACTCCTCGGCGGGGATTCCGTGCGGTCAGCGCGCTCTGCGCGGCAATGGCGTTAAAGGGCGCGAAATTCGCCTTGCGGGTGAAGGCCGCATCGAGCGGTCGCGCCGATGCATCGTAAATCGAGAGCGGCTTCATTCCGAGAATGAGTTCGATCGAACGGAGGACGCTTGCGGTATCATAGCGCTGCGCGATGACGCCGCCGCGCGCGTACGGAGAAGCAATGTAAAAGGTCGAGCGCTGATCGCTGACGTGATCGGGCCCGTTCTGTGCGTCGTCTTCGACGATGAAGACCGCGGTGCTACGCCAATACGGCGAGTGCGAGAGGGTCGCAACGAGCCGACCGACGGCGAGATCGTTCTGCGCCACGTAGGCTTTCGGCGTGAGTGCGCCGGCGCGCGCCGCTTCCGTGTGATCGTTGGGAAGATAGACGATCTCCAATTGCGGTAAGGAATGCGTGGCCACGAAGCGATGGAATTCGCGCGCCCACTCGGCTTCGCGAAGAAGATCGCTATAGTGAAGATTCCAGCCTTCGTAGCGCGGGTCGAAATGACCGCGCAACCCGGGCATGTTGCCCGCAAGATAGTTCGGACTCGTGGATTTCGGAACCCCGGTATCTTCACCGTAATCGCGGAAACCCACGCCGCTGCGTAGCGCGTCATCCCAGAGGTAGCCGCCTTGCGGGACGACCGGGCTCGCTCCATTTTGGAAATCGTAGAGTGCCCGTCGACCGCCGTAATTCGGTGGCCAAAAGCGTTCGACGTAATCGTTGGCAAATGCGGCGTCGGTCCAATTATGGCCGTCCGCACTGACCTGTGCGTCGGTATAGGCGTTATCGAGGATCCCGAATCGTCGTGCGATAGCGTGTTCGTTGGGAGTAACGCGCTCTCCGAACCAGGCCAGCCGCGCATCGCCGTTCGCACGTTTGATATCGCCGAGCACTTGGTCGTAGGTACGGTTTTCCTTGATGATATAGATAACGTGCCGGATCGGTCCACCGACGCGGAGGAGCGTCATTGCCGGGCGTTTTGTCGGACGTGGAATTAAGGCGTCGACGGCCACCGGGTTTCGCGCATCGGCACGTTGAAAATCCGCGAGCGATATGCGCCGCAGATCCCCGGCGGTAAGGATAGCGACGTATTGCGAGTACGTCGCACGTTCGAGCGGCCGGAAAGCGGGATTGGCGTGCATGCCGTCGCCTTTTCCGTCGGCAACGTAGAGTTCGTTGCCTGCGAGCGCAAGCGCATCGGGATACCATCCGACCGGAATGCGCGCGACGACACGATCGTTCCGAACGAGCGCGAGTTGGTTTTCGCCGGCGAGCGCGACGACGATCGAACCGTCGGGCGCGAAAGCGAGTGCATCGGGAGAACTTCCAAAGTGGTTACCAACGCCGTAGTGCGGCGCAATCGAGATGCGGGCGATACGGCGGTAGGGCGCGTTCGTTGAATAGCGATCGATACGTCCGGCATCGCTTGCCGCAACGGCGAAGGTCTTGCCGTTCGGAGCGACGGCGATTGCAGCGGGGTGTGTATCGGTCGTAGTTCGCAGCACGAGCTTCCCTGCGCGATCGAAAACGTCGATCGCCGAAGCGGCGCGCGAAACGACGGCAAGGGTGCCGTCGGGTAAGAACGTGAGTGCCGAGGGGTGGGCACCGACCGGTGCGCTCCACAGGGCTCTGCCATGCCGATCGAAGACGACGACGCGGGCATCGCGGTCGCCGACGGCGGCGATCCGCCGCCGGTGCGGCGAGAGCGCGATTGCGGCGCACCAGCTGCCTCGGCCAAGCGTACCGATCTCCGCGAGCTGCCCGTTGCGTAGATCGACGCGAAGGATTGCGTCGCTCTTCCCCCCGGCAACGGCGATCGTTTGCCCGTCGAGCCAGACCGGTGAACCGAACCCGTCGGGGAGTTTCACGATACGCAGTAGGCGAAGCGAGGCGCTTTCGAGGATGCGCAGCGATGCCGGTGCGGCACCCGCGTCGAGCACGGCGATGCGCCGCCCGCCGGGCGAGAGGGCGACCCCCTGCGGCATCGTACCGACGCCGACGCTCTCGCCGACCGGGCGCAGGTGCCACGAATTCGGCAGTCGATGCGTGCTCGGCGGCGCAGCGGCGGTGCATGCGAACCCGAAGAGTGCTGCGGCGAAGATCGCGCGATACCACATAGGTGCTGCCTTTTCGTTCTCAATCCGAATCCCTGCGCGCCTCCGACGCGTTCTCCAAGACGGGATGCGCGTTCGATATTCGCGAAGCGTGCGTGCAAGAACCAGCGAGCTGCAAATCGGGAGCATATACGTGTCGGTCGATCTCTCCAAACTCACCGTCTATCGCGACGGATCGTTCTCCAACTATAACGATGCGAAGGTGGGGCTTTTAACGCACGGCCTCCAGTACGGTACCGGTTGTTTCGAAGGCATCCGCGGCTTCTGGGTCCCCGAAGATCGCGAGCTTTATCTGTTGCTCCTGCGCGAACATTACGAGCGCTTGTTTAATTCGGCGAAGATTCTTCTGATGGAACTACCGCACAGCGTCGACGAACTCATCGAGATCACCATCGACCTGTGTCGACGCAACGGCTTCGAGACCGATGTCTATATACGTCCCTGCATCTTTAAGTCGGCCGAAGATATCGGCGTTCGCCTCCACGGCGTGCCGGCGAGCTTTGCGATGATCGTGCTGCCGTTTGCGAAATATTTCGATGCGACGGTCGGCCTGAAAGCCTGCGTGAGTTCGTGGCGTCGTGCCGACGATACGATGGCTCCACCGAGGGGAAAGATTACCGGGCTGTACGTGAATTCGGCGTTGGCCAAGAGCGAGGCGGTGCTCAACGGATACGATGAGGCGATCATGCTCTCGCATGACGGGCACGTCGCCGAAGGCTCGGCAGAGAACATCTTCCTCGTTCGCCACGGCGCGCTCTATACGCCCGATCCTTCGCAGAACGTACTCGAGGGTTGCACGCGTCGCGCGGTGATGCACATCGCCTCGGAGATGCTCGGGCTGAAGATCGTCGAACGTTCGATCGACCGCGGCGAGCTCTATGCAGCCGACGAGGTCTTCTTCAGCGGAAGCGCAGCCGGTCTCGTTCACGCCTCGTCGATCGACGGGCGTCGCGTCGGCGACGGCACGTTAGGCCCGGTCGCACGGAAGATTATGGAGATCTACGAACGCGCGGTCCGCGGTCGCGAGCCGCGTTACCTCGGTTGGGTGACGCCGACCTATGCGCGCCGGCCCGCATAATTACGCTCTGCGAGCGATTTCGGCGAGTATCGCCGTGCGTAGGCCGGGCTCGGCGTCGCGCCACGTATCGCGCGCATAGACGAGATAATCGGTCGGCACCGCTTCGAGCGGTTCGCCGCGGTATTTTCCAAATGGAAGAAATTCCACCGGCTCGTCGGGTGAGGATAATCGGCAGAGACGTTCGAGGGTAGGAACGCTGCCGTCGATTTCGACCATGCGTCGAAGTATTGCGTGGAAGATACCGCCCGTCACCGCGACATCGGGAGCCGCACGATGTAAGCGTTCGCCTTCCGTTTCGACGCCGAGCCAACGTGCGAGGTCGGCGTTTTTATGCGACGGCGCGTGCGGCCATAATCGCTGTGCAAGGCGAAGCGTGCAGGCTCGATAGCGCTCGCGAAGGTCGATAAAAGCGCCGTCGAATGCGATGTTGTGCGCGACGACGAGCGCGCCTGCAGGTACCAGTTGGTGAAACGCGGCCAAGGCCTCTGCAAGTGGGGGCGCGCTACGGACGTCGGCATCGGCAATCCCATGAATCGCCGTTGCCGCGGCCGGAATGGGCACGGGTGGTCGCACGAGGCTCGACCACGCAATACGCTCGGCGGGGCCGGCATAGGTCGGGGGAAGCCAGCGGGCGATCGCGATCTCGCAGACGTGGCTTTTCTTCGGATCGATCCCGGTCGTCTCGACGTCGAGAATGAAGATCGGTACTTCGCCCAGGCGCACGTTCGTAGGATTTAGCCGCCGCTGCCGACCGAGAGCGACTGCCCGGTCCAATAGCGGACGTCGGGCGACTCGGGGATCGCTACGGGGGTGATGATCTCGGCGAGACGATCGGGAAGACCGAGCGTCGTGCGCACCTCGGCGAGTTGGGCCATGGCATTGAAGCTCAGAAGCGATGCCTGACGCACGATATCGCGACCGAGCTGCGGATCGGGAAGCCCACTCGTCATCGCGGCGATCGCGAACGGCGCACCCGGTTCGTAGACGATGCCGACGTCGGCCATCACGTCGTGGAGCGACCCGGTTTTGTGGGCGATCGTCGTGCCGTCGGGGAGCGGCTCGGGCAGCAACGTGTCGATCTCCTGGTGTGCGAGAATCTCCAACATTGCATGCGAGGACCAGGCATCGACGAGTTTTCCGCGCGCCATTCGCACGAGTAGCGTGAGCATGTCGAGCGGGGTGGTGCGGAGATTCGTCTCCACCGAGGAGACATTCGTGCGGATCGCGGTGCGCAAATACGTATGGTGGCATCCATAGATTTGCATGGCGGCGTTAATGCGGTCGCGCCCGACCAATCTGATGAGCATATTCGCCGCCGTATTGTCGCTGATGTCGATCATTTTCGCGAGCAGTCGTTTGACGGTAATCGGGGTGCCGATCGGCGCATAGGCAAGATCGCCGGAGCCGTAATCGCGGTCCACGGCCCGAAGATGCATGACGTGGCCGAGCGTGAAGCTTCCCCGCGCCATGCGGCGGAAGACCTCGATCATCACCGGGATCTTGATCGTCGAGGCCGCCGGCATCGAGCGATTCAAATTGTATCCGGTGATCGCTCCGGTCGCGAGATCCTCCACCGCAATGCCGACATTCGCATCGCTCGAACGCGCGAGCGAGCGCAGCGAATCGCGCAGCGATTGCATCGGCGGTGGGAGCGCCGCGGCGCATGGAGATGCTCCGGCCCACGCCAACGATGCAAAGAAAAGGAGCAGAACGAACGAACGCGTGCGAATCATGGATAGGGTTTTCCTTCGGCGGCAGGGGGGCGATAGCGACCGCTCGCGCCAAGCAGCGCGATGAGGGCGGCGATATAGGGGAGCGCTTGGAGAAAATCGCTCGGCAACCATGCAATGTTTCCTTGTAATGCGAATTGCAGGGCCTCTAACAAGCCGAAGATGAGCGCGACGCCCGCCGCTCCCAGCGGCGTCCATCTTCCAAAAATCACTGCGGCGAGCGCGATGAAACCGCGTCCGGCGATCATTCCATCGGAGTAGAGATTGAGCTCTCCGAGGGCAAGAAAGACGCCGCCGAGCCCCGCGAGCGCACCTGCGATCGCGCTGGCGTAGAGACGCATCGCCAACGGGTCGATGCCGGCGGCGCGTGCTGCGTGCGGATTCTCACCGCAGGCACGCAGCCGCAGGCCGATCGGCGTCCGCGAAAGCGCCCACTGCAGCACCGCTGCAAGAACGATGCCGAGAAGAACCAAGGGCCAAAGCGCTCCATTGATCGCCGGAACCTGCGGCGTCACTCCCGCTTGGTTGAAAACGAAGATCAAGCCGAACGCCGCGCCGCCGGTGCAGATGAGGTTGATACCCATCCCCGCGACGATCTGATCGACGCGCCAACGCGTAGCGGCAAAGCCGAGCGCGAATCCGACCGCCGCACCGACGGCAACGCCGCCGATCGCGCCGATCCACGGATCGCGGGTAAAGAACGAAATTAGCGCCGCCGCGAACGCACCTGCGGTCATCTCGCCTTCGAGCGCGATATTGACGATGCCGGCGCGCTCGGAGAGCACACCGCCTAACGACGCGAGGAGAATCGGCGTTCCGCGAACGAGCGCGAGGGCAAGTAACGAGAGGACGAGCGAGAGCGTCATTGCGCGGTCGCTCCTCTCGCACCGAGATAACGCCGTGCGGCGAGTGCGAAGACTAAGAAGCCTTCGATCACGTGAATGGCATCTTTCGGTACGGCTGCGGCGGCTTGCAATGCAAGACCGCCCGATTCCAACGCTCCGAATGCAAGCGCGGCAACGCAGATCGCCAGCGGTTCGAGGCCGCCGACGAGCGCGACGGCGATAGCGATGAAGCCGTATCCCGGAGAAAGCTGCGTGTTGAAGCGATGTAATTCACCGGCAACCAGCGCCGCGCCGCCCATACCGGCAAGCGCGCCCGACCACGCCATCGCCCAGAGTGCGACGCGCGATAACGAGATGCCGGCGCGGCGCGCAGCCTCCGGGGCTTCGCCCGCGGCGCGCAGACGATACCCAAACCAGGTACGATCGAGCACGTAGCGCAGCGCAAACGCGGCGAGCAGCGCGATCGGCAGGGCGATCGTGGCGCGCGTATGCGAGAGCAATGTCGGCAGCCAATATGCGTGCGGGAGCAGCGAGAGTTCGGGGCCGGCGGCATCGGGCGCGCGCAATGGCCCGGTTACGAGATAGAGCGCGAGCGATGCGGCGATAAAATTGAGCATCAACGTGGAGATGACTTCGTTCGCGCCGCGCGCGGCTTTCAACCACCCGGCGATTGCGCCCCACAGCGCACCGCCGAGCGCACCGGCGATAAAAATGGCCGCAATTGCGAGTGCGGGCGGTACGTCGATGCGCGTCCCGATCCACCCGGCAAGAAGTCCGCCGACGAGCAATTGCCCCTCGGCGCCGATATTGAAGAGGCCGGCACGAAAGGCGATCGCGATGCCCAGCGCCGGGAAGAGCAGCGCCGTCGTGCTCGCCAGCGTCTCGGCGATCTGCTGTTTACCGCCGAACGCACCGTAGAAAAATGCGTTGAAGCCGACGATCGGCGAGACGTGCGATGCGAGCATTGCCAACGACATTGCCGCGGCCACGCCGAGCGTTCCGATCAGCAAGGCTTTCACGCTCTCGCGCCTCATGCGTTGACCATCAAGCGACCGATCGCATCGCGGTCGAAGCGGCGATCGGAGAATTCGCCACGCAGCGCGCCGCGCGCGATAACGAGGATGCGGTCCGAGAGGGTGAAGAGTTCGTCGAGTTCGAACGAGATCAGCAAGATTGCCGCGCCGCGATTCCGAGCGGCGAGCAACTCGCTATGCACCGTTGCGGTCGCGCCGATATCGATGCCGCGCGTTGGGTTGTAGGCGATAACGAACTCCGGGTTATCGATCAACGCGCGCCCGACGACGAGCTTTTGCTGGTTGCCGCCCGAGAGCGTCGCAAGCGGTGCGTCGATGCTTGCGGTGCGAACGTCGAAGCGTTCGACGATTTGCGCGCACTGCACGCGCGCGGCGGCGCGATCGATGCGCCACGAACCCTTCGCTGCGGCGCGCTCGCGCCCCAGCATCGCATTTTCGACCAGCGACCAAGCGGGAATCACCGCTTCGACGAGGCGATCTTGGGGAATGATGCCGATGCTTGCGGGGCGTTCGACGTTGCCGCGAAACGGCGTTAAACCGGCGAGTGCGTCGGCGAGCGCGCTCTGCCCGTTTCCTTCGACGCCGGCGACCCCGAGAATCTCGCCGGCGGCGATGTGGAGCGAGAGATTTTCGATCGCGCCGGGCACCGCGAGCCCTTCCACGCGGACGACGACCGCGCCGTTCGTGGGCTGGTGCGACGGGATCGAGGGAATCTCGCCGCCGATCATCGCGCGCGCGACTTGCTCGCGCGTGATCTCGGCGATCGGGCGTCGTTCGACGACGACCCCACGCCGTAGAACGGTAACGCGCCCCGCATGTGCGAAAACTTCATCGAGTTTGTGGGTGATGACGAGGACGCCGACGCCGTTCTCGGTCAAGCGCGCGATCGTCGAGAACAGCCGTTCTACCTCGCTCGGCGAGAGCGCCGCGGTCGGCTCGTCGAGAATGAGGATGCTCGGGTCGCGCGCGAGTTCGCGTAACAACTCGACGCGCTGACGGATACCGACGGGGAGATCTTCGACGCACGCATCCGGATCGACGTCGAGCCCGTACCGTTCGCCGAGTTCGCGTACGAACGTGCGCGCCGCGTCGCGGTCGATCGTTGCGAGTCGACGTGGTTCGTGCCCGAGGACGACGTTCTCCCAAACGCACAACCGATCGATCAACGCAAAGTGTTGATGGACCAGCCCGATGCGGCCGTCGCGTTCGATCTCGCCGGCATCGGCGCTCAGTTCCCCCGCGGCGATGCCGGCGAGCGTCGATTTTCCCGCACCGTTCTCGCCGACCAATGCGTGGATTTCGCCCGCCTCACAGGTGAGATCGACGTCGTCGAGCACCTGCAGGCGCCCGTACCGCTTCGAGATTCCCTGGAGGCGCAGCGATCCGCTCAGAGCGCCACCGGTTGAAACTTGGCGAGGGCGCGCAACGTCGCCGGCGGTACGATACGCCCGTCGACGATTGCGGCACGAATACGCGCGAGCCGCGCGATCCGCTCGGGGCCGATCTTCGCGCGGGTGTATTGGAAGTTCGTCAACGAAACGCCCCCTTCGCGCAGTCCGAAGACGACGTGGCCATGCATCGGCTTTCCATCTTGGTAGGCCTTCGCGACGTCAAAGACCGCCACATTGACGCGCTTGACCATCGAGGTGAGAACCTTTCCCGGAGCGAGGGCATCTTGGTTGGAATCGACGCCGATGGCGTAGGCTCCGTGTCGCGTTTCGACCGCTTCGATCGCTCCCATCCCCGCCTTTCCGGCCGCGGCGTAAATAATATCGGCGCCGTCGTTGAGTTCGACGTCGGCGAGTTCCTTACCGGCGGCGACATCGTCGAAGCTCCCGATGTATTTCGCATCGACCTGTATTCGCGGATCGATCTCGCGCGCGCCGGCAATGTACCCGGCCTCGAATTTGTGCAATAACGGAATATCCTGGCCGCCGAGAAACGCGATGTGCTTCGTCGCGCTCATCATGGCCGCCAGAGCTCCGGCGAGAAAGGAGCCGTCCTGTTCGCGAAAGGTGATCGATACGACGTTGGGTTCGTTGACGACGGCGTCGACGATGGCAAAATGGGTATGCGGATGATCTTGCGCGATCTGGTCGAGATCCTTGCTCATCAAAAATCCGATCGCATAGATCACCGAAAAACGTTCGTTTGCAAGCGCCTCGAGGTTCGGTTGATAGTCGGCGGCCGAGCGCGACTGCAGGACCGAGATATGCGCTCCGAGCTGCCGATGTGCTTGGAGCAGCCCGCGATAGGCCGAATCGTTAAATGATTTATCGCCGAGGCCGCCGATATCGGTGACCATCCCGAGCGAGAGCCCGCGTCCGCTCTCGGTGCTCGGTGCGCACGAGATGACGAGTGCCGCCAGGGCGCAGGCCGAGATCGCGCGAGCGAGGATTCTCATTCGTAGCCCTGCTACGACGGACGGAGGCGCGCGCCTGCGTCGAGAAGCGAAGAGGCGGTATGGAACCAATCGATCTGACCCTCGCTCCCCCGCGCCGCTGGAGCGACGAACTCGGCGGTATCCGCTGGCTTCCGCGCATCATCGATAAGGCGCGCGCCGCACTCGGCGGGCGGCTCGGCAGCTATCTCTACGGCCAGAGCCCCGGCGACGAGATCCTCCTGCGGAAGCTGGGAACCGATTATCCGACGTTCACGCGGATCGTGAAAGCGGCACCCGACGATGCCGCAATCTTGGCGGCGCTCGAAGAGCGCTTTCCCGAAGGCGTCGCGCGCGCGCGACGTTGGTCGAGTCGCCCGGTACCGCCGGCGTTACGCCTGGCGACGTGGATGCTCGATTTCGACGACGGTTATATCGACGGCCCACTCGCACCGGTGCGCAAACCGATTCAAGCGCTCTACGGGGTCGTCGCCGCCACGGTGCGCGCCCTGCGGAAGAATGCTGCGAAGGGGGCGCTATGATCGCAGCGGAGCGAGCGATGCGCGATCGTGTCGATATCGTCGGCGTGCCGATGGATCTCGGCGCGAGCCGCCGCGGCGTCGACATGGGGCCTTCGGCGGTGCGCTATGCACGCTTGCACGAGAAATTGCGCGCGATCGGCGTCAGCCATATCGAGGATCGCGGCAACCTTCACGTGCCGATTCGGGAATCGCTTGCGGTGACCGACACCCACGCAAAGTATCTCGACACGATCGATGCGGTCTGCTCCGAGCTCGCCGATATCGTCGAGCATATTCTCGCCGAGAAAAGCTTTCCGATCGTCCTGGGCGGCGATCATTCGATTGCGATGGGGACGCTCGCGGGCTTGACGCGAGCGCGCGGCGCGGCTCCGGGCATCGTGTGGATCGACGCGCATAGCGATATCAATAGCCCCAAGAGCTCGCCATCGGGAAACGTGCACGGGATGCCGCTCTGGTTCGCGTTGGAGAAAGGCTATGCAGATCGCGCCCGCACGGTGCAGATCGGCTTACGCGATGTCGATGCGGTCGAGAAGAAAAATTTGCGCGAGTCGGGAGTGCGTGCGTTTACGATGACCGACGTCGATCGGCTCGGCATCTCACGCATTATGGACGAAGCGATTGCGATCGCCGGCGCCGCCGGACCGATTCACATCTCGTTCGATATGGACGGCATCGATCCAAGCGAAGCGCCGGGAACCGGCACGACGGTCAAGGGCGGCTTGAGTTTTCGCGAAGCGCATCTCATTATGGAGATGCTTGCGGCGAGCGGGAACGTCGGTTCGCTCGAAATGGTCGAGATCAATCCGATTCTCGACCATCGCAATCAAACCGCCGCGCTCGCGGTCGGGCTAATCTGCTCCGCGCTGGGGCAATCGATTCTCTAGCGGCGCTCGAACTGCGCCTCGATACGCCCACTTCGTGGGCTACTCGGCGTGACAAGTGCTACTCGGCGTGACAAGTGCTACTCGGCGTGACAAGTGCTACTCGGCGTGACAAGTGCTACTCG
>JBMFXH010000006.1:9662-31507 GCA_049964475.1 Vulcanimicrobiaceae bacterium | reverse complement strand
ATCATTCAGCGCAAGGGAAGCCTGTCGTTCGGCAAGGGAAATTTCAAAGCGCTCTTCGTGTCGATCGAAAAAGAGCAAGAGAAGCGCGGCACCTTGTAGATGCAATCGGTCTGCGTCGATGCCGTGATGCTCGAATCGCGTGCCGGCGAACTTGCGGGTCGCTCGATTAAAGGTGAAACGAAGCGGGCGTGGATCGACCTCGCGATATCCTGCATCGACCTCACGACGCTGGAAGGGCGTGATTCTCCGGGGCGCGTCCGCTCGCTCTGCGCAAAAGCGCGCGCTCCGCTTCCGGGCAGCGATGCGCCCGCCGTCGCCGCCGTCTGTCTCTATCCCAATCTCGTCGGCATCGCCCGCTATGCGCTGCGGGGAAGTACGGTCCGCGTCGCTTCGGTTGCAACCGCATTTCCGGCCGGGCAAGCAGATCTTTCCGTCAAGCTCGCCGACACCGAGCAGGCGCTGGAAGCGGGGGCCGACGAGATCGATATGGTCATCGACCGCGGGGCATTTCTCAGCGGCGACGAACGCCGCGTCGCCGCCGAGATCGCCGCCGTCAAGGCCCGATGCGCCGATCGACATCTCAAAGTCATCCTCGAGACCGGCGAGTTGGGCAGTTACACGGCGATTCGCCGTGCCTGCGATATCGCACTCGAGGCCGGAGCCGATACCATCAAGAGTTCGACCGGAAAAATCGGGATTAATTCCACGTTCCCGACTGCATTGGCGATGTGCGACGCGCTCGCCGCATTTTATCGCCGGACCGGTCTGCGTCGTGGGCTCAAGCTCGCCGGAGGCATCCGCACCACCAAACAGGCGTTGGGATATCTCGCTATTCTCAACGAAACGCTCGGGACGTCGTGGATGACGCCTACGTTGTTTCGACTCGGCGCCAGCGCGTTACTCGACGATCTCCTGTTGCAGCGGGAGCGAGTGCGTACAGGACACTACACGCGCCCCGAACGCATTCCCAAAGATTGAGATGAGGTTCTTATGAGCTCGTTCGCCTACGCAGCGGCTCCCGAAAGCACGCGACCGACCATTCGCGGAGAATACGGACTCTTTATCGGGGGCAAATGGGTCGCACCGCAGAGCGCGCGCTACGACGAAAGCATCGACCCCGGCAACGAAAGCGTTCTCGCACGGGTCGCGCGCGGTGGCTCGGAAGATATTGCGCGTGCCGTCCGGAGCGCGCGAAAGGCCTACGAACGTTGGTGGGCGCCGATGAAGCCCGCGAGCCGCGCAAAATACCTCTATCGTATCGCACGGGCGATCACCGAACGCTCGCGTGAGATTGCCGTCCTCGAATCGATGGACGGCGGAAAACCGATTCGCGAAGCACGGGATTTCGACGTCCCCACCGCGGCCGCACACCTCTTTTATCACGCCGGTTGGGCCGATAAACTCGAGTGGATCGCTCGTGCCGGGCGAACGCCGAAGCCATTGGGCGTCTGCGGTGCAATCGTCCCCTGGAATTTCCCGCTGCTGATGGCCGCTTGGAAGATTGCGCCGGCCCTTGCCTGCGGAAATACCGTGGTTCTCAAGCCCGCCGAAACGACCCCGTTGACCGCGCTCCTTCTCGCGCAAATAGCGCAGGATGCCGATCTCCCGCCGGGCGTGCTCAATATCGTCACCGGCGACGGCGCAACGGGCGCCGCATTGGTCGCTCAAAGCGATCTCGATAAACTCGCATTCACCGGATCGACGGAGGTCGGTCGCGAAATTGCCCGCGCTCTGGCCGGTCGGAAAACACGCTTGACGCTCGAACTTGGAGGCAAGGCCGCTCACATTCTCTTCGCCGATGCGCCCTTGGATCAGGCGATTGAAGGAGTCGTACGCGGGATATACTTCAATCAAGGGCACGTCTGTTGCGCCGGGTCGCGCCTTCTCGTCGAAGAATCGATGCACGATGAAGTCGTCGATCGACTTCAACAGCGTATCGATCGTCTTCGCGTCGGAGATCCGCTCGACAAAAATACCGATATCGGCGCAATTAACTCGCGAACGCAGCTCCAACGGATCGACGAGCTGGTTCGGAGCGGCATCGAGCAGGGTGCCGACTTGCACCAGCAACGCTGCGATCTTCCCGAACGCGGCTATTTTTATCGCGCCTCCTTCTTCACCAACGTCGAAAGCGCGCACCGAATCGCGCGCGAGGAGATATTCGGTCCGATTCTTGCGGTGATGACGTTTCGCACTCCCGACGAAGCGATCGAGAAAGCGAACGATACCCCCTACGGCCTCTCCGCAGGGGTTTGGACCGAGCGGGGGAGCAAGAATATGGCGGTCGCGCAACAACTCAAGGCCGGGGTCGTCTGGTGCAACACGTTCAATCGCTTCGACCCCGCGTCACCGTTCGGCGGTTTTCGCGAAAGCGGCTTCGGCCGCGAGGGCGGCGTCCACGGCCTACGCGAGTACCTCGCGTAATCTCCGATGGGCGTAATGATCTACGACGCCGATTTTCTCGAACGGCTCGAGCCGCTGCTTCTCCATACCCAATCGGCAATCGTGGGCTGGGATCGGCGGCTCCGGATCTCCTACTGGTCCCAGAGCGCCAGGAACCTCTTTCGTTTCGAAGCGAAAGACATGCTTGGGAAAACGGTCAGCGAGAGCGTCCTCGTCCATGAAGCCGACCGTCCTGCGGTCATCGAGCGAAGCGAGCGACTCGCACTCGGTCGGCAGCACGAGCGCGTCAACATCAATCGAAACATCCGCGGCGACGGAGTCTCGCTTGTCTGTCGATGGACGCGCGCGGTCGAGCAGGATGACGACCGATTGGCGATCCTCTCGCTCGTGGAGAACATCACTCGCGAATACGCCGCTCGCGATAGTATTCTCGAAAGCGAGGCTCGCTTTCGCGCGCTCTATGCCGACAACCCCGATCCCATCGTCATGCTCGATCGCGACGGCTATATAACCGATATCAACGAGGCCGCTCGATTGCTTCCGGGTTTTTCGTTTTCGGATGTGGTCGGCCATCATTTTCGCGACTTCCTTCCGGCGGAAAAGATCCGAGAGCACGAAGAATACTTCGAACGTGCGCGATCCGGCATCACTCAAGCCTACGAGGTGACGATCTACGACGCGCTGTCGAATGCGCGCTACCTCTCCGTGAAAACGGTTCCGCTCTTTGAAAGCGGAGCGTTCGCCGGGGTCTACTCGATACTCCATGACGACACGCCTCGACGCAACGAGCAGGAGGCTCTCGCCGCTACCGAACGCGAGCGCTATGAAAGCGCGCGGCGGCTGCGATCTCTTTTCCAAGCGAATCCCGATGGAGTGATCGCCGTCGATCTTCCTGGAACGATAACTGCGGCCAACCCCGCCGCGCTTCGGATCGGCGGCTACGACATGGAAGGCTTTCTCGGCCGATCTTTCGACGACTTTATTATCGAGGAATATCGGGCCGACGCTTGGCGCCGTTTCAACATGGCTCTCTCCGGTAAGGGCTCCTCTTTCCCCCTGCGTTGCCTGCGTGCCGATCGGAGCGTCGTCGCTCTCGATACGACGCTCATTCCCCAATACAACGGCGACGAAATCGTCGGTATCTATGCGGTCCTCCAGGATATCACGCTGCAAATCGAGGCCCAAGAGCAGGCGCGAACGCAGAGCCGACGCGTGGCCGACCTGTACGGTATTGCGAGCACCGCCAGCGACCCGATCGACGGTATGCTCGAGGCGCTGCAGTTGGGACGCCGCGTCTTCGGTGCCGGCTACGCGGCGATCGTCGATACCAGCGGCGGTCGGTCGAGCATCAAAGCTGCAACAGAAGCATCGAACGACGCCACCAGCGAATCGGAGCTTTTCGAGATCGCGCAAAGGGTCGCAAAATCCAGCGGCGACGCGGCCCCAGCGATCGAGGCCGACGCGATCGCCGTCCCGATCGATGTCGGCGGCGTTCGCACCGGCGCAGCTATTTTTACCCGGCTCGAAAAGGGACGTGCATTCACCGGCACCGATATTGAATTTCTCGGCCTCATCGCCACCTTGCTTCAAACATTCATCGAACGAAGCCAGGTCCGCGAGCATCTGCAGCGCAGAGCGTACCTTGACGCTCTCACCGGTCTCCCCAACGGAAGCGGATTCCGCGATCGACTTCGCGACGCGATCGACGCGGCGCCGTTGCGTATGCGGCGCGTTGCCGTGCTGTTTTTTGGGCTCGACCGTTTTAAAGATATCAACGAAACCCTCGGACATCGGCTCGGCGATCAACTCCTCCAGGCGGTGGCAACCAGAATCGAGGGCATCTTCTCCTCGCTCGGAGCGGTGGCACGGATGGGCGGGGATGAATTTGCGATCGTCATCGATGATGCCGGTTCGAACGATCGTCTGCGGGACATCGCCGAACAAACGATCGCCGCCCTTGAAGAGCCCTTTACCGTCGATGATTTCGAGCAATTTCTATCGGCGAGTATCGGCATTGCCGTTTATCCCGAGGACGGAACCGATGGTGACGCGCTCATAAAAAACGCCGACATCGCCATGTCGCGCGCGAAAGACCGCGGACGCGGGGGTTTTTACTTTTATAACGCGACACTCGAATCGCCGATTCTCATGCGTCTCTCGCAAGAACGATTGTTACGGCGCGCGCTGGAGAAGAATGAATTCGTCGTCCACTATCAGCCTCAAATCGACCTGACCGATGGGAAGGTCGTGGCGCTCGAAGCGCTCGTTCGCTGGCAACATCCGGGCACCGGCCTCATCGAACCCGGGCATTTCATTCCCAGCGCGGAGATATCGGGACTGATCGTCTCTCTGGGACGATGGGTACTTGAGACGGCGACGGCGCAGGCGGCGGAATGGGTGAAGCGCTATGGGCCGCTCAGGATTGCGGTGAATCTCTCGGCACGCCAACTCCACCACCGGCACCTTTCCCGAGAGATCGTCTCGGCGCTCGACCGCTCCGGCCTCGATCCGAACCTCTTGGAACTGGAGATCACCGAGAGCGTCGCAATGAGCGACGTAGAACAAGCAATCTCCATCGTTCGCGAAATTAAAAGCTACGGCGTACGCACCGCGGTCGATGACTTCGGAACCGGCTATTCCTCGCTTGCATACCTTCGCAGATTCGCCTTCGATGTCCTGAAGATCGATGGATCCTTTATTCGCGGAATCGGACGCGAACGCGAGGATGAGACCATTGTCAAGACCTTGGTGGGGATGGCCAACAACCTCTCGCTCGAGACCGTTGCTGAAGGCATAGAGCGCGCCGAACAAGCGATCTTCTTACGCGACTACGGCTGTCACCTCGCTCAGGGTTTTCTTTATTCGCCGGCGCTCCCGAGTCGCGAAATGGATAGCTACTTGGCCGCCGCCGCAAAAGGTGGCTCGTAGGATGTTCGCTCGCGCGTATCGGCAGAATCGGAAGCGAACCGACGATATCTTCTCGATGACCGTCGCAGAGGCATATCATGACGCCCCGATTCCACTACGTCACCCGCTGGTTTTCTATCATGGGCATCTCCCGGCTTTTAGTTTCCTAACGCTCAATCGAAATCATCGCGGCGAGGAAGCGATCGACACGGAGCTCGAGGAGCTCTTTCGCCGCGGCATCGATCCCGAGAGCAGCGCTACCGCACGCTCCGTCGCCATCGACCGCTGGCCTGCGCGCGAGCGTATCGAACGTTTCATCACGGCCTGCGACGAACGCGTCCTCCGCGTGCTCGATGAGAGCAATGCCGACGATGCGCTCGCCGTTCATACGATCCTCGAACACGAGGCAATGCATCACGAGACGCTGATGTACATCGTCCATCAACTCGCGTATGGGAAGAAGCATGCGATGCGCTCGCAACATCACGACGATGCGCCCCCGCGAAGCGAAGCCGTAAGCATTCCTCGCGGGATCGCCGTCCTCGGCCGAGCGCTCGACGACGCTCGATTTTCGTGGGATAACGAAAGGGGACAACTCGAATGCGCGGTCGAGGCATTCGCCATCGATCGATTCAACGTGACCAATGCGGAATGGCTCGCTTTCGTCGCCGAGGGCGGCCCAACGCCGCCTTTTTGGGAGCGAAGGAACGGCACTTGGTACCTCCGCGCTTGCTTCGAACGCATTCCGCTCCCACTTTCGTGGCCCGTCTATGTCACGCTGGAACAAGCGCAGGCGTACGCGCAACGCGAGAACGCACGCCTTCCCACGGAGGCCGAATACCATCGTGCAGCTTTTGCGACTCCATACGGCGAGACGCGAACGCATCCGTGGGGCGAAACGCCCCCCGAAGAGCGTCACGGCAATTTCGATTTTGCACGCTACGATCCCGAACCCGTGCACGCAAAGCCGGCGGGCGCGAGCGCATGGGGGGTCGAGGGGCTCGTCGGGAACGGGTGGGAGTGGACAGCAACCCCGTTTGCCCCTTTTCCAGGTTTCAAGCCGATGACGACCTACGAGCGCTATTCGATCGATTTCTTCGACGGTCGGCATTACGTGCTCAAGGGAGCCTCTCCGGTGACGCCTCAAAGCCTGATCCGTTCGAGCTTTCGTAACTGGTTCTACCCCGATTACCCATACGTCTATGCGACCTTTCGCTGCGTTCGATAAATCGAGAACGGTAGAGGCGCCCCGTCGAGTACGTCAAACTTCTTCGCGCTATGACTGCAAATGAAACACGCGTTCCAATCACCGTCGCCGACGGCGACGGCATCGGCCCCGAAATTATGGATGCCACCCTGCGGATCATTACCGAAGCAGGCGCTCGCATCGAGATTGAAAAGATCGAAATCGGCGAGGCGGTCTACAAACGCGGCCTCGACAGCGGTATCGAACCCTCTTCCTGGGAATCGTTGCGACGCACTCAGGTTTTCCTAAAAGCCCCGATAACCACGCCTCAAGGCGGCGGCTTTAAAAGCCTCAACGTGACCGTGCGCAAGACGCTGGGAATGTACGCCAACGTACGCCCGTGCGCCTCGCTTCATCCGTTCGTCTCGACCAAACATCCGAAGATGAACATCGTCATCGTCCGCGAGAACGAAGAGGACGTGTACGGCGGCATCGAACACCGGCAGACGAATCAAGTCGCTCAATGTTTGAAACTTATTTCGCGACCGGCAAGCAAACGGATCGTGCGCTATGCCTTCGAATATGCACGCGCGAATAAGCGCAAAAAAGTGACCTGCTTTACCAAAGATAACATTATGAAGATCACCGATGGACTCTTTCATCGGACCTTCGAAGAGATCGCTCTGGAATACCCCGACATCGAACACGAACATTGGATCGTCGACATCGGTGCGGCAAAACTCGCCGACACCCCCGAAGCCTTCGATGTGATCGTCATGCCGAATCTCTACGGCGATATCCTCTCCGACGTCGCAGCGCAAATTACCGGTTCGGTCGGCCTCGCGGGATCGGCGAATATCGGCGATCACTGTTCGATGTTCGAAGCCATCCACGGTTCGGCGCCGCGACGTGCCGGCCAGAACCTCGCCAATCCGTCGGGCTTACTCCACGGTGCGCTGCTGATGCTGGTGCACATCGGCCAGGGAGACGTCGCCGAACGCGTTCATAACGCATGGCTATCGACCATCGAGGACGGCGTTCATACCTACGACATCTACAAAGAGGGCGTTTCGAAGGAAAAAGTCGGGACGCGAGAATTCGCCGATGCGGTCATCGCTCGTCTCGGCCGCGAACCGCACGTCCTTCCGCCGGCGCGTTACGCGGTCGGCAAGGCGATGGATCTCTCCATTCGCCCGGGTGGCGTACCGCCGAAGAAAGAGCACGTCGGCGTCGATATTTTCATCGATCAACGCAATGGGAATCCCGATGAGATCGCGGCACGCGCGGAAAAGGTCGCCGGCGACGGAGCGAAACTCGTCGTGATCGCCAATCGCGGAAGTAAGGTCTGGCCCGACGGCAATCCCGATACCTATTGGAGCGATCAGTGGTCGCTGCGATTCGAAGGCAAACCGTTCTCGGGAAGGCGGGTTGCCGATCTCATCGCCGCGCTCGCCGACGCCGGCTTCGACGTCATCAAGACCGAAGGGCTCTACACGTTCGATGGAGAGCGCGGATACTCGCTCGCCCAAGGTCAATAGCGTGCGGATCGTCAGCCTGCTACCGAGTGCAACGGAGATCCTCTACGCAATCGGGGCAGGCGACGATCTCGTCGGCGTTACGCACGAGTGCGATTTTCCGTCGCAAGCCACATCGCTCCCGATCCTCACCTCGTCGGCACTACCCTCGGAGAGCGATGCCGCGACGATCGACCGACACGTTCGCAGCGGCATTCACCAAGGTTCGAGCATCTACCACCTCGACGCATCGCTCTTAGAGCGACTGGCGCCCGACCTGATCGTCACGCAGGAGCTCTGCGATGTCTGCGCGGTCTCCTACGAACGGGTATCCTCAGCGGCATTGAAAATGCGCGGCGATTCTCGCATTCTCGCGCTCGAGCCGTCGTCGTTCGAAGAAGTTCTCGATACCATCGGAACGCTCGGCACATCGTGCGGCCGCGAGATCGAGGCGGCACGCGTCGTCGCGCAGCTCTCCGAGCATGCCGAGCGGTTGCGCGAGCGCGCTCGCCGCGAACTCCCCGATCCTCCGCGCCTGCTCTTCCTCGAATGGAGCGATCCGCCGTTCCCTCCCGGTCATTGGACCCCCGATCTTCTCGCGCTTCTCGGTCTTCGCTCGTCGATCGAATTTCCGCATGCACCTGCGCGCGCGGTAACCTGGGAAGCGATCCTCGAAAGTGACCCCGATATCGTTGCCGTCGCTCCCTGTGGCTTCGACCTTCCCAAGGCTCGTCGCGCCATCGCCGATCTGGATCGTCATCCGGCGTGGCGTCAACTCCGTGCCGTCCGCGCCGGAAGGGTGATCGCACTCGATGGAAACGCCTATTTTAATCGCCCCGGGGTGCGCCTCGTCGAAGGGGCGGAGAGGTTATTGGATGCACTCGTAGGGCTTGCGAGCTAAGCCGTACGTCGCGCAGCATGCGCCGCGGATCGCCTCGTGCGAGCGACGGGTCAGCGCACCGCGAGATGCGCGGTCTCGTCGAGTGCGAGGATCTGCCCACCGCGTTGCGAGTACGCGATGCGCGAGATCGAGGCGTGGGAAAAACGCAGCGGAAGCGTATCGAAGCGCTCGCCCAGTAACTCGGCGACGAGTGCGTGCAGCGTCCCGGCGTGAGCGACGACGAGAACGCGTCGGCGATCGTATGGTGCGAGCTCGTCGAGCCACGAGCGAACACGCCGCCGCACGTCGGAAAAATTCTCGCCGTCTCGCGGTTGGTAATCGCGCGCGGAGGTGAGTTGTGCGCCGCTCTCGTCGGGATATGCCGCGGTAATCTCGGCCCACGTCATGCCTTCCCAGGCACCGAAATCGAACTCGCGGAGGCGCGCATCGAAAACGAGCGGCACGGAGCGCCCTGAAAGAATCGTCTTCGCCGTCAACGCGGCGCGCACGAGATCGCTCGAGAACGCGGCATCGATCGGTACGTCGGCGAGCGCGTCGGCGACCGCGCGTGCCTGCGCGATTCCGTCGGGTGAGAGCGGGATATCGCTGCGCCCTTGGAAGCGCCCCGAGCTGTTCCAGGCCGTGAGTCCGTGCCGGACCAGCAAGAGTTCCACGGCCTGCCCCATGCTCGCTGCAGCATTGCCCTTCCTGCACGTCGAACGGGCACCCCTATGGGTGATGATGCAACTGCGACGCGCGACCGGCGCGTAGAGGTTCGGAAGATGTATAAACTCTTCATCAACGGCACCTTCGTGCGCTCGGAATCGGCACGCAGCACGCCGCTCTGGGACGGGCGCGCGTTTCTCGCAAATATCGCCCAAGCTTCGCGCAAAGATCTTCGCGACGCGGTAACCGCCGCACGGACGGCGCAGAGCCGTTGGTGGGCGCAAGATCCGCAGTTGCGCGGTTTGATGCTCTACCGCCTCGGCGAGATGCTCGAGGCGCGACGACCGGAGTATCTGGCCCTTCTCTCCGAGGGTACCGGCGGTAACGCGCGAGCCGCGCGCGAAGAGATCGATACTGCCATCGACCGCGTCGTGTGGTACGCCGGCTGGTGCGATAAATATTCGGCGCTCCTCTCGTCGAGAAACCCCGTTTCCGGCCCACATTTTAACTGCTCGACCCCCGAACCGATCGGCGTCGTCGGCATTCTCGCGCCGCAGTCGCCGCTCTTTCTCGGCATCATCTCCGCGATGCTCCCGCCGCTCGTCGCGGGAAATGCAACGGTTGTCCTCGCCTCGGAGCGCGATCCTCGCCCTGCAAGCGCGCTCGCCGAAGCAATCGCGCTCTCGGATATCCCGCCGGGAGTCGTCAACGTGCTCACCGGGTTTCGTAGCGAGATCGCTCCGGCGATGGCAAAACACGACGGCATCGAAGCGATCTCGTGCAGCCGCGAAGACCTCGCGCAATGGGAGGAGATCGAGCGCGAATCCGCCGCATCGATCAAACGCATCCGCCCCTTTGAAGTAGAGAGCGCAGGCGATTATTTTAGCGAGCGCGCGCAATCACTCGATGGCATCGCTGAATTTTGCGAGATTAAAACCATCTGGCATCCGGTTGGATTCTAGGATATCTCGCGTGCTGAACGATGAATGGTACTGCGTGCGTCACGCTCGTCGGTGCCCACGGGCGAGGCGCGATGTACGACAAACCAGCGGCGATACGCCGCGGAGCAGCTGTCGCGTTCTTTCCGGCTCGGGGCACTGATGGAGACGATGGAACGAGACGAGAGCGAGCAGCGCTTACGAGCCGAGATCGTCGATTGCGCGCGGCGCCTCTGGCAGCGCGGGCTTGTCACCGGCAGCAGCGGAAACATTAGCGCCCGCATGGAGGGCGGAGATATCCTCGTGACGCCGTCGGGCCGTTCGCTCGAACGCCTGGCCGCCGGCGATATCGTCCGTGTCGATTGCAACGGCACGCCGTACGATGCAACGCCCCACCCCAGTAGCGAGCTTCCACTTCACCTCGCCGCATATCGCGTCCGTCCCGACGCGGCGTACATCGTGCACACGCACCCGACGGCGTGCGTTACCTGGAGCCTCCGCGGTCGCCTCTTTCCGCGCAGAACCGTCGGTGCGATGGAGAGTCTCGGAGCAGTCGGGTGGGTGCCCTATGCACCGGCCGGCAGTTCGGAGCTCGCCGCCTCCGGAGCTGCGATATTCGCTCGCGGCGTCGACACGATTCTGATGGAGCGGCACGGCCTCTCGGCGCTCGGAGCGACGCTCGAACGTGCCTTTATCCTTACCGATCTCGCCGAGGAGAGCGCGCGCATCGCCCTCGGAGCGGCGCTCTCTTTGCCCGCCGACCCCTGCGAGCAAGGTAAGCCGCCCATCGGAGATGAAGGAAGCAGCATGCCGCCGCATCGCGCGATCTTCTAACGCAACGAATGCATCCACGCCGATTTTCGCCGGGGCAACGCCTCGCACGAGCGCTGGATTTTGGGGAATTCTGTCTTCACTATCAACCCGTGGTCGATCTCCGAAACGATCGGATCGTCGGAGTTGAAGCGCTCTGCCGCTGGCCGCAATCGGAGAACGTCGTCGGTCTTCCCGATGCGTTCATTCCGCAAGCGGAGGCCTCCGGCGTCATCATTGCGCTCGGCGAGTGGGTGTTCCGCACCGCGACCGAGCAGGTGCATCGGTGGGAAACGCAATCCGGAATCCGCCTCGATCTCGCCGTGAATCTGAGCAGTCGCCAATTTCTCCATCTTCAGCTCGTCGCCGCGATCGAAGATGCGCTCCGTCAGGCTTCGCTCGCGCCGGAGCGCCTCGAATTCGAGATCACCGAGTCGGTAGCGATGCACAATGCCGAGGACTCCATCGGTATTATGCGTCAACTCAAACATCTGGGAATCTCGCTTGCGCTCGACGATTTCGGGACCGGCTACTCCTCGCTCTCCTATCTCAAGCGCTTTCCCATCGACAAAATCAAGATCGATAAGAGTTTCGTCCACGATATTCCCAACGACGCGAACGATCTCGCGATCGTCACGGCGATCATCGCCATGGCTCACGCGCTCGGCCTCCAGGTTCAGGCCGAGGGCGTGGAGACCAAGGCGCAAGCCGACTTTTTACGCGATTGCGGATGCGAACTCGCGCAAGGTTTTCTTTACGGCCGCGCCTTACCGGCCGCCGATTTCGCCGAAGCCTACGACCCCCATCTGGGCGTCATGCGATCGCTGAGCGCGTAGCCGACGCCAGCGTTTCAACCTCGGCTCGCATTTGCCGCCAACCGCGCAAATTCGCATGCGCCCCGGCCGCCGGCGTCGCTACATGTTCGAACGGACTCAGATGGTGCTGCTCCATCAATCGTTCGCAGAGGTCGAGATCTTTGGAACGATCTCTCGAGCCGTCGTGCGTAAGATAGGAGACGCGCGCGCATCGAGCGGCGCTCACACGCTTGCGAAGCTCGACATCGAGATCGCGCTCGTCCTCTTGTAGCAACGGCGTGTGCCACTCGCCCGGACCGAGCGGTTTGGGCTCGTGGTTCTCATACGCGGCCCGCATTTCCAGCGCGATTTCGCGAATCTCGGGCTGCGCTTGCGGCGTGCAGCGGAGGGCAAAAAAATTCGCCCACTCCGTTGCGGTGACGATGACGGTATGCCAGAGAAACGGCTCGAGCAAACGGTTGAGAACCTGTTTGTGCACCTGGAGTGTCTGCAGTTCGCGGACGGCTTCGACGGCTTCGTCGCGCGCGCGCAACCAGGCTCGTTCGGCGATCCGTACGGCTTCGAGATCGAGCAACGAGGCAGCCGCCATTCCGGGTTGATTCCGCCCCCATTCCAGCGGCAGAACCGGATCGGCCAGAACGCGCTCGATGAGCTTCGAGGTCGGTATCGCGCGCGAACTCGCACTATTTCGTGAAAACTGCCGATGCGTGTTGAACTCGGCCAGCACGAAGCGGGGAAAGCAGACCTCCATCGTGGTCAAGCGTTCCCCCGTCGGTGCGAGCGAATCGAGAAGAATCTTCGCGCTGTAGCCCGCCACGCCCCTAGCCCCCGCGATAGCGGAGAAAGGCCGGAACTTCGATGTCGTCCATATTCACCGGCGCAACCGTCTCGATGCGCGTGCTCTCAAAGGCGAAGCCGGTCGATTCGGTGCGCCGGATCGGCCCGAACCCGGCCGCGAGCACCGTGACGCGAACGCGCCCCTGAAGATTGGGATCGAGGCTGGCACCGAAGATGATCTGTGCATCAGGGTCGACGCTGCGGCTGATCATCTCGGCGGCTTCGTTGACTTCGTACATCGAGAGATCGCTTCCACCGGTGATATTGAGAATAACGCCGCGCGCCCCATCGATCGTCGTGTCGAGCAACGGCGAGGCGATCGCCTTCTGTGCGGCGTCGGCAGCGCGATGCTCGCCCGAACCTTCGCCGATCCCCATCATCGCCGTGCCGGCGTCGGTCATCACGGCCTTCACGTCGGCAAAATCGAGGTTGATCAGCCCCGGCTGCGTGATGAGATCGCTAATGCCGGCGATCCCCTGACGGAGGACGTCGTCGGCGAAACTGAAGGCTTCGTTCAAAGGCGTCTTCTTCTCGATGACCTGAAAGATCCGCTCGTTGGGAATCGTGATGAGCGTATCGACCTTCGCCTCGAGTTGGGCGATGCCGCGTTCGGCGGCTTCCATCCGTTTGCGCCCTTCGAACGCAAAGGGTTTCGTTACCACGGCAATCGTCAATGCGCCCGATTCACGTGCGAGTTCGGCGAGCACCGGCGCCGCGCCGGTTCCCGTTCCGCCGCCCATGCCCGCAGCGATAAAGACGAGATCCGCACCGTCGACGATCATCGCGAGATCCTCTCGCGACTCCTCGGCGGCGTCGCGGCCGAGCGTCGGGTTCGCACCCGCACCGAGTCCCCGCGACATTCCCGTGCCGATCTGCACGGTATTCTCGGTCAGTGAATTACGCAATGCTTGAACGTCGGAGTTCACGGCGAAGAAATCTACGCCCGTCAACCCCGCTTCGATCATGCGATTGATCGCGTTGCATCCGCCCCCGCCGACGCCGATAACGCGAATCGTCGCGGCATGCTCGGGGACATAGCGTTTTGCTTCAGCCATCGTTTCCTCCGTATGAAAGAGATCTAGTTCCACAGCGCCGCGAGCCACCCGCGTAGCCGAGTTATGAGCGATCCGTTCCGCGCCGATTCGACACCCGCGAGTTCGCTCTTGCGCGCGAAGAGCACGAGCCCGATCGCCGTTGCGTATTGCGGGAATGCCAGCGCATCGATCGTCCCGGCGAGATTTGTCGGTACGCCGATGCGCACCGGTGCTTCGAAGGTCGTCTCGGCGAGCGCCTCGAGCCCGGGTAGGGATGCGCCGCCGCCGGTGAGGACGACTTCACCGATCACGAGATCGCGCGGAACGTTCTCGAGGACCTTCGCTCGAGCCATCCGCAACGTTTCGAGGACGCGCGGCACGACGATCGCGTTGAGCTCCTGCGTGCTCGCCTCGCGCTGCGAGCGCCCGTCGAGCGATTGCACCGAGAAATTCCGGACCGGGCCGCCGCGATCGTCGCCGACGCCGAAGCGGTGTTTCACCTCCTGCGCCTGCGCGAGCGAGGTCTTGAGCCCCAGCGAGATATCGTTGGTGAGAATCTGGCCTCCCACCGGGATCGTCGCGGTATAGATCGCGCTGCCGCCGGTGAAAACCGCGATATCGGTGGTCCCTCCGCCGATGTCGAGGAGCAGGACGCCGACATGCTGTTCCTCCGGCAGGAGCGTCGCCGCAGCGCTCGCGAGCGGCTCGAAAACGACGCCGGCCGATTCGATCCCCGCCCGATGGACGCACTTGAGCACATTGGAGAGAAAGCTGCTCGCCGCGGTAACGATATGGGTGTCGACCTCGAGCCGCCCGCCGGCCATTCCCACGGGATCGACGATGCCGTCCTGGCCGTCGACGGTGAAAAAGCGCGGCAATGCGTGCACGATCTGCCGGTCGCTGGGAACGTTGATAATCTTACTGGCGTCCACGACACGCTCGACGTCGATCGCCTCAACTTCACGATCGTCGTTCGAAACCGAGACGACGCCGCGGTTATTGACGCTCCGAACGTGCTCGCCGGTGATGCCGACGATTGCCTCCTCGATATGGACCCCGGACATGCGCTCGGCCTTCTCGGTCGCAGCCTCAATCGACTTGACGGTCTGCTCGAGGTCGACCACGACGCCGCGGCGCATCCCTAACGAAGGCGCCTCACCGAAGCCAAGAATTTCGAGGCCGTTGGGCCCTTCGGCGGCAACGACCACGCACGTTTTCGTGGTGCCGATGTCGAGGCCGCAGAGCGTGCCTTGTTTCATTCACATCCTAAACTATTAACGCCGGTATCCACCATATATTGGGCTAATGGGGAAGAACCCCTACTATCCCTGCCGAAAATGCAGCTCCCGAGCATCTTGGCGCCTCCTCGCGTAGCTCCTCTTGAGGAGAACGCCCCAAGGAAGCCGAAGCCTGCCCGGGATGAGCCAGAAGCGAACCTCCATCGAGCGCGGCCTCGTGATCTCAGCTATTATCGTCTTTGTCGTCGTATTGCTGGTGATTCCGGCAGCGTTTTTTGTCACGAACAATATCTCGACGCAAGCGGCGATATTGCATGATAAAATTGTAAAAGGCGAACTCGCATACGCGCGCGTCGCCGACGATGCCAACGGCTTGCGCGCGGCATCGCTCGAAGCCGCGACGAACACCGATTCGGTACGCGCCGCTGCAGCGTTGAAATCCGCCGTCGAACTCGTCAGCAAGTTTCCGAAAGACGAGCGAACGCTCGCAACGCTCACCGGAAAAGATTCCAGCACCAGCAAAGCGGTTGCGGCGTTCACCAAGAGTGCCGGGGCATACGATTTCGAATCGCTTGCGACGATCGGGCTGCTTCAGCAAGGGAAAAAGGCCGAAGCGTTGGTTCAACTCCAAAGCTCGCTCGCCGACGCATACACGCAACAGAATACCGACGGGCGCGCCGTCCTCGAAGCGCTCAATCGCGCTGCCGACATACGCTACGCGGCGTTAATTCAAGCGAAGAATAGCGCTCTTGCAGTGCTCATCGCGGGGGCGATATTCGCGCTGATCGTCGTCGTCGTCGCGTTCTCGCTGCTCCGTATGCGATTGCTGCGTAATATCAATCGTTGCGTCACGGTCTTTGAAGCGATGGGGCGCGGCGATCTTACCGCCCGCACCGGATGGAGCGGGAACGACGTCCTGGGGCGCCTCGGACAATCGATCGACGAATTAGGCGACCGATTGAGTTCTCTCGTCGGGCGCATTCAGATCGCGACCCGTTCGGTAAAGGCCGCGAGCGCGACAAGCACCGAGGTTTCGCGCGACGTCGACCGTCGGGTTCAAGACGAACTTGCGACGCTCGGCGACGCATTGCGCTACTCCGCGGACGTCGCTCGCGGCTCGGGTACCGTCGCCGATAACGCCGAAGCGGTCGCCCGCCGCGTCTCCGATATATCCAGTTCCATCGCCCAGATGACCGCCTCGATCCAAGAGATGGATCAGAACTTACTCAATCTCGCAACGGTCGTCGAGCAGGCCGTCGCCAACACCCAAGAGATGTCGGCCTCGATCGTTCAGGTCGCCGGCAACGCCAAACGCGTCGGTGCGGAATCGACCGAGACCGATCAGCACGTCCGTACCGGACAGAACGAGATATCCCGGCTCTCGACCGGAATCGATCAGATGACCTCGTTGGTCAGCTCGGTCGTGGTCGAGATGGAGAGCCTCGACGGCGCCTCACGGCAGATCGGCGAGATTCTCGGCTTGATCGAAGAGATCGCCGACCAAACGAACCTGCTGGCGCTCAATGCGGCGATCGAAGCGGCGCGTGCCGGCGAGCACGGGCGTGGCTTCGCCGTCGTCGCCGACGAAGTGCGAAAGCTCGCCGAGAACTCGGCGAGCTCCGTCAAGCAGATCGCTTCGCTCGTCGCCGATATCCAGCGCCGCACATCGGCGGTGCTCGAACGCACCGGACGCGCCAACGTCCAGGTCAAGGAGAGCGCGACCCTCGCGCAATCGGTCAATGCCATGATGTCCGACGTCTCCAAACGCGTCTCCGAAGTCGCAACGCTGATGAGCGAGATCAGCTTGGCGACCAACGAACAGGCCCGCGCCTCCGAAGAGCTCGCCAAAGCCAGCGAGCAGATGGGCGCGATGACCCATGAAGCGGCGGCAACGATGCGCGAGCAGACGATCACGGCAAACCAGATTCTTGAGAGTGTCTCGGAGATCGAGCAGCGGACCGCCGACGTCGCCCGCGCCTCGACCGAGCAGCAGTCGGCGATCGAAGCTCTCGGCACCCGGATCGAACGTTCGAGCACCTTGGGCTCCCAGAATGCCGACGCGGCGACGCGCCTGGCCGAGGAAGCTCTTCTGCTCCAAGAGCAGTCGGGTGGGCTCGAGGAGCTCGTCGATCAGTTCGAAATCGACGGAGCCCACGGGATCGCCGGCGAGGCGAATCAGCAGACGGGGCTTGATGAGCGGGCGGCACTTGCGCTAGAATCCTAGACTACTGCCCCCTCACACCCCCCCTGAAGATAAGGTATCCCGCTTTGAAGATTCGTACGTTTTTTACCACCATGCTCGTCACGCTTGCGCTTGGCGCGACGGCGATCGCCGCGAATGTCGTCAGCGCAACGATGATTCCCGATGGGACTTACACCGCGAAAGTCATCAAAGTCGTCGACGCGAAGCATGTCACGGTGACGATGCAAAATGGTCTGGAGACGACGCTCGCGGCGGGCCGCCCGACCGTAGATTTTTCGAAACTTCATGCGAACGATTCGATGAAGTTTTCACTTGCGAACGGTCAAGTGCTCGTGTATCTCGACCTTTCATCGCATTAACTGAGAGCGCCCCTCCGCCCTCGACCTTCTTTCCATCGACGACGATCGGCGTCGACGGAGCCCGAAGGTCGAGGGCTTTTATATGCCTCCAGTCGGCATGTAAACGCAATTCGAGCGCGCGAACCTCGGCAAACTTCCGATCGAGCTGCGTGCCGTCGCCGATAAAGATCTGCGTTCCGTCGGTAAGAACACCTCGGTCTTCGCCATATCGATCCAACGATAGCGCGGCAAAACGAATCCCGGCCGCATCGGCACGCGCTAATACCGAGAGTAACCGCATCGTCGGAGAGTCCGGCGGAACGCGAAGCTTCGTGCAGCGTAGCTGCTTGGCAACGATTGCAGGCAACCCTCCATCGCGCGGCAGCAGTGGGAAGAGGTAGCCGCGTCGATCGACGGCACAGCTTCCATCATCGGCAACGAGCCGTGCCGCCGGAATTCGTTGATCGATAACCAGCGTCACCCGGTTCGGAAGCGAGCGATGCACGGCAACGCGAGCGACGCTCCGAATGCGCATCAGCCGCGCAGAGATACCGCCCGACGACTGTAACCAAATATTGACGTGTGGGTCGATCGCGGCGACGGCAAGAATTCGCGCCGTCGCGACGCGATCGTTTCCGAGTACGACCACCCCCGTTGGCTGGAATCCACGCCAGGAAGCGGCCCAAGCCAGACCGGCAGTCAGCATTAGTAGTGCAAAGATCCCGACGAGTGCGAACGGTCGAAACCTGGCCCGATGCCCGCGACGTCGACTCGTGCGTTCGGTTTTCATCGCAGAACGAACCGCTCGAGCGCTTCGCAGACGCCGTCCTCGGCGACCGTACCAACGACTGCATCGGCGCACGCGCGCACTTCCGGCGGTGCGTTTCCCATGGCGACCCCGATACCGGCTTGTCGCAGAATCGGAAGATCGTTCCACGAATCGCCGATCGCCAGGACGCGATCCATCGAAACCCCGAGGTGTTGCGCCACGAATGCCAACGCCGTGCCCTTATCGACACCGGGATCGAGCATCTCGACGAACTCCGGATAGCTCCGCGTGATATAGAGTCGTTCTCCGAACAGACTCCGTGCAGAGAGCTCTATCTCTGCCGCACGTTCGGGATCGGCAATCACCACGGCCTTGGTAGCGCTGCGGTGAAGAAAACGCTCTCCCAGCGGCCCGATCACCGGCGCGACGCCGGCAAGGGATGCATAGAGCTCGGAGAAACGATTGCTGCGTTCGCAATAATAGCGGTCGTCGGAATAGAGCTGCAAATGACAATCTGCGGTGTTAAATGCTGCGAGAATTTCGCCTACGAGATCGGGCGCAATCGGGCGATCGAGCAGACGCCGCTGCGTTGCAGTATCGACCACCCACGCACCCTGGTAACAAATCGTCGGAGCCGATAGCCGGAGTTCGCGTACGAACGGGCGGGCCGCCTGAAACATGCGTCCGGTAACGATCCCGCCGGAAGTCCCTTGCGCGAGCATCGCCGCCACCGACGAGCGAACGCGATCGGAGAGTCGTGTCTCCCGTCCCACGAGCGTACCGTCAAGATCGAACGCGACGTAGTCGATGCTCAGGATTTCATCCTCAAGCGCGCGCTCTGTGCGTGTGCATCGAGCCCCTCGAAAGCGGCGAACGCCGCGATCGCGGCGGCATCACCACGCATTCGCTCCGAGGAGTTACGCACGACGCTATAGGTCCGCAAAAAGTCCGCAAGCGCGAGCCCCGAAGCGAAGCGCGCCGAACCCGACGTCGGCAGAACGTGATTCGTCCCAGCGAGGTAATCGCCGCACGCAACCGGTGTCGATTCGCCGACGAAAACCGCCCCGACGCAGCGAAGATGTGCGAGGTAAAAATCGGGATCTGCTACCTGGAGGCTTAAATGTTCGGGGGCGAACGCGGCGATCGTCGCAGCGATCTCACCCTTCGATTTTGCTTCGATGAGGAACCCGCCCGCATCGAGCGCGGCGGCGATCGTTTCGCCCCGCGGCAGGCGCGCGACGTCGATTGCCTCAAGGAGTTGTGCGCAACTCTCCAAGAGTTCGAAAGAATCGCTGAGGACCGCAACGCGCGCGCGGGCATCGTGCTCGGCCTGAGCGAGGAGTTCGGCAACGACGAGCTCGGAGGACGCTGCGGCGTCGGCGACGACCAACACCTCGGAAGGGCCCGCAAGCCCGTCGATTCCGACGATTCCGTAGAGCTGCCGCTTCGCCTCGGTCACGTACGCATTGCCGGGACCGACGATCTTATCGACCGCAGCGATGCTCGCCGTGCCGAAAGCAGCGGCGGCGATCGCCTGCGCGCCGCCGACGGCGTAGAGCTCGTCAACTTCGCAGAGACTCGCCGCGAAAAGCACCGCCGGATGCACGCGTCCATCCCGTTGTGGAGGCGTCAGAACGATTCTCCGCCGAACGCCGGCGATCTTCGCCGGAACGGCGCCCATAAGCACCGACGATGGGAGCGCGGCACTACCTCCCGGTGCGTAGATCGCCACCGATCCCAGCGGCTCGTGTCGGAACGCATAGGCCGTCCCGTCGTCGCAACGATAGGCAATATCTTCGGTCCGTTGCCGACGGTGGAAATCGGCGATGCGCTCGGCGGCGCGCTCGATCGCCGCGGCGACATCTTCCTGCAGTGCCGCGCGCGCAACCGACGGCATCGGAATCGGCACGCGTAGATGCGTCAGGCGATACTCCGGGGCGTCGAATCGGCGAGAATACTCGAGAATAGCCCGATCGCCTTGCCTCTCGACATCGGCGACGATCTCCGCGACTCGCGCTGAAAGCGCCGCGTCGGTTCTCCACCCTCGGCGCAGCACCGCGGCCATGCCGATGCGATCGTCCGCCCTCAGGAACCTCACGAGGCGACGCTCCGCTGCAAGCGCTCGCAGAGCGCTGAGAGCCGCGCATACTTGCTACGATAGGCGACCGGATTGAGGACGAAGCGGGCAGTCGAAGACGCAATTTCATCGACGACGACCATATCGTGTTCGCGCAACGTGCTCCCCGTCGCGACGAGATCGACGATCACGTCGGCGAGGCCGACGAGCGGTGCGAGCTCGACCGATCCGTGCAACGCAATAATTTCGCATGGTATATCTCGCTCCGAAAAATACTGTGTCGCCATGCGTTTGAATTTCGTGGCGACGCGCAGAAAGGTCGGGTAACGCGCACCTTCGTGAAAGCCGTCGCACCGGCGCGCGGCGACGACGAGGCGACAGGCCCCGAACCCCAGATCGACGGCCTCGCTTACCGAGCGTTCGCTTTCCCATAACGTGTCTTTCCCGACGATGCCGCAATCGGCGGCGCCGAATTCAACGTATGCGGGGACATCGGTCGGGCGTAATAGGAGCAAATTCGCCGAACCGTCCACGCTCGCCATCGTCAAGCGACGCCCGGGGTCGGCCGGCGTCTCTATACCGATCGCCGAGAGTGCGGCGGCGCTCGGATCGTAGAGACTTCCCTTCGGCAACGCGATCGTCAACTCGCTCACGGCGCAGAGCGTTCGTCGACTTCGAGGAGAATCTCTTCGATTTCATCGTCATGCGCGACTAAGAGGCGCGGAATCGCCTTATGCCGAGCGTAGGCAATCGCCGCGGCACGGTCGAGCCCGCGTACGTCGACGCGAACGCGGCGTCCGCTCGCGCGCTCGGCCTTCGCCGCAGCATCGGAGCCGACCACGAAAACGTCGACCTCGCGGTGCCGCCGTTCGTCGATGCGACGACGTTCGAGCGCGAGTAAAATGCGTTCGACGCCGACCATCCATCCGACGGCGGGGACGTCGTACCCAAATCGCGGCAGCAGCGAATCGTAGCGACCGCCTCCGCAGAGCGAGAAGCCGAGGTCGTCGAGAAAGCCTTCGAAGACGAACCCGGTGTAATACTCGAGATCGCGCAGGAGTGCCGGGTCGATGGCAACGCGCGAACCGAACCCGATCGCTGCCGCGCGCGCCAGGATGCGTTCGAGACGATAGATCGCCGCTTGCGCCTCGGGATTCGAGGCGAGTTCGCGCGCCAGCGCGAGGACGTCACTCGTTCCGCGCGTCACGACCAAGCGGCGCAAAAGCGCGA
>JBMFXH010000006.1:0-9652 GCA_049964475.1 Vulcanimicrobiaceae bacterium | reverse complement strand
TCGTGGTCGACGCCGTCGCGGAGCGCCAATTCGTCGAGAGCGACGAGGTTGCGGGCGGAGATCGCCTCTTTCCAGAGACGTGCCGACGAGGCAGAGAGCCCCAGCGTTCCCAGCGCTCCGTCGACGATCGCCGAATCGTTGATATCGAAATGAGCATCGGCGAGCCCGACGGCGTCGAGACTCTCGATCGCCATGAACAGCGCCTCTGCATCGGCGTCGGCCCCGGCGGCGCCGATTAATTCGGCTCCCGCTTGCGTAAATTCGCGCATCCGCCCAAGTTGAGGTTCTTCGTAGCGATAGGCCGGCGCGATATACGACAAGCGAATCGGGAGGCTCGCATTGCGAAGTCGCGTCGAGACCACACGCGCGATCGGCGTCGTCATCTCGGTCCGAAGTGCGAGTTCCTCGCCCAGGGGGTCGCTAAAACGAAAGGTCTGGCGCATCAGCTTCTCGCCGAGTCCCCGTTCGAGCGATTCGTAACTCTCGAAGGTCGGTGTCGCGATACGCGCGTAGGACCAGCGATCGAAGACGACGGCGATCCGATCTTCGACGCTCTGCTTCATCGCGAACTCTTGCGGAAGCCAATCTCGTACCCCTGGCGGGAGCCTCATGCCTCTCCTCTGCTACTCGGTCTGGAGGTGAACGCCCTCATCGCCGAAGATCGCGACCAGTTCTGCGCGCACGCGTCGCTCTCCGCCGAGCCGCCGCGGCAACTCTCGCTCCCGATTGTTGCTCCGCAGGACGACCCGAGCCTCGCCGGGACAACGTTCGAGCAGTGCGGAGAGTCGATCGACCTGTTCGCGCGTTCGCAGATCGAGCAACCATCCGCGCACGGGCGGAAGCGCATCGACCGCCGGCGCATTGAATACCGACGCTTCATCGACCGAGAGCGAGATCGATGGCGGGCCATCCTCGCTGTCGCCGGGTCGTTCACGCACGCGAACCCGTCCCCGGACGACCAGAATTTCGTCGGCAACGAAGATCGGCGAGAGCGTCGGATAGAGCTTTGCGAACACGATCGCCTCGCAAGAACCGGTAGTATCTTCGATCTGCGCGATCAGCATCTGCGCGCCGTTTCGCGTCATCGTGCGACGAACCGAAGCAACGAGCCCGGCGATCTTCACCTCGGCGTCGTCGCCGCAGGAGGTCAGGTCGCGAATCGGCGTCACCCCCATGCGTGTGAAGCGCTCTTCATGTTCGGCGAGCGGATGCCCGGAGACGAATATTCCCAGCGTCTCGCGCTCCCACTTCAGAATCTGTCGTTGCGACGGCGGCGTCGAGCGTGGAAGTACCGGGCTTACGCCGGGCGCCCCGGCCACATCTCCGAAGAGCGAGGTTTGACCGAGCGCGCTCTCCCGCGCGCGCGTCGCCGAAAGGCTCACCGCTCGTTCGATCCCAGCGAGTTTCTCCGCACGATTTCCCGGCAACGTATCGAGTGCGCCGCATTTTACCAGCGCTTCGAGTATACGTTTATTCGCCTGCTTGCCGTCGATCCGTTCTACGAAATCGAAAAGATCGCCGAAGCGTCCGCCGCTCTCGCGCGCCGCAACGATCGACGCGACGGCTCCCTCCCCGACGCCTTTGATCGCGCTGAGGCCGAAGCGAATCGAACCCCCGACGACGCCGAAGTCGCTGACCGATTCATTCACGTCGGGTGGTAACACCTCGATCCCCAAACGACGCGCAACGTCGATGTACTCGACGAGCTTCTCGGTTTTATCGCGCACCGATCCCATCAGCGCGGCAAGATAGGGGAGCGGATGATTCGCCTTCAAATACGCAGTTTGATAGGAGATCAGGGCGTACGCCGCAGCGTGCGATTTATTGAAACCGTATCCCGCGAACGGCTCGATGAACGTAAAGACCTGCTCGGCAAGCGCGGCGCTCACGCCGGCGCGGGCGATGGCGCCTTCGACGAACTTCTGTCGGTAGACCGGGATTTTCTCCTTTTGCTTCTTGCCCATGACCTTGCGAAGTTCGTCTGCTTCACCCATGGTAAAGCCGGCGAAATCGCGTGCGATCTGCATGACCTGCTCTTGGTAACACGCAATCGAGTACGTCTCGGCGAGAATCGGTTCGAGAATCGGGTGTAAGTACGTGGGCTTCTGCCGCCCGTGCTTGATTGCGATATACTGTGGAATCCAGTCCATCGGTCCGGGACGATAGAGCGCGACCAACGCGATAATATCTTCAAATCGCGACGGGCGCAGCTCGGTACAGACGCGCTTCATGCCCTCGCTTTCGAGCTGAAAAACGCCCGCGGTATCGCCGCGCGAAAGCATCTCGAAGGTCGCGCGGTCGTCGAGCGGTATGCCCTCGAGCGAAAAATCGGGACTGCCGGTCCGCCGAATCTCTCGCACCGCAGCGTGCATGACCGTGAGGTTGCGCAAGCCGAGAAAATCCATCTTCAACAACCCGATCTTCTCGATCCAGGTCATATCGTATTGCGTGTTCACGCCGCCGTCGTTGAGCCTGACCAACGGCGCGTGTTCCACCAAAGGTTCGGCGCCGATCACCACGCCGGCGGCGTGCGTACCCGCGCTACGCGCCAAGCCTTCGATTGCGCGTGCCGTTTTAAGGAGTTCGCGAATCTCCGGCCGCTGATCGTCGAGCATCTTCAATTCGGGGATCTGCTCGAGGGCTTCGCCGATGGTCATCCCGCCCGGGCCCGAGGGGATAAGTTTGGCGACCTTATCGACGTCGGGAAGCGGAACCCCCAACGCGCGGCCGGCGTCGCGTACGGCCGCTCGCGCCAGCATTTTCCCGAACGTGACGATCTGCGCTACGCGGTCCTGGCCGTATTTTTCGCGAACGTAGGCGATCACCTCATCGCGTCGCTCGACGCAAAAGTCGGTATCGATATCGGGCATCGAGATGCGGTCGGGATTAAGAAATCGCTCGAAAATTAGTTTGAACCGCAACGGATCGAGATCGGTAATGCGCAGCGAGTACGCGACGATCGAACCGACGGCCGATCCACGTCCGGGACCGACGGGGATATCGCGGTCGCGCGCGAACTTAATGAAGTCCCATACGATCAAAAAATACGAGGCGAAGCCCATTTTTGTGATAATCGAGAGTTCGTAATCGAGCCGTTCGCGCAACGCTTCATCTCGCTCGACCCGCTCCTTACCGTATCGCTCGATCAACCCACGTTCGCACAGTTCGCGTAAGTACGAGGCATCGTCGTGAATCGTGGTATCGCTCTTGGGCACGGGATAGTGCGGAAGGTGGAAGATGCGCTCGGGAATGCGCATATCGATGCGTTTGGCAATCGCCACCGTATTTTCAACTGCTTCGGGAAGATCGCTCCAGAGTTCGGCCATCTCTTCGGCAGATTTTACATAGAACTGGTCGCCGAAAAATTTCATCCGGCTCGTGTCGGCGACGGTCTTCCCGGTCTGTATGCAGAGCAGCACGTCGTGCGCGGGAGCGTCGCGTTGGGTCAGATAATGCGAATCGTTCGTCGCGACGATCGGGAGGCCGAGCTCGCGCGCGACTCCGACCAAGCCTTCGTTGATCTTCTCTTCTTCCGGCATTCCGTGACGCATCACTTCGATGTAGAAACGATCGCCGAAAATCTGATGGAAGTGCCGAGCGTTGCGTACCGCGCGTTCTCGATCGCCGGCGAGCAGCGGCGCCGCGACCATGCCCGACATGCAGCCCGAGAGCACGATCAAGCCGTCGTTATATTGCTCGAGCAGATCCATATCGATCCGCGGCTTGTAGTAGAAGCCCTCGAGGAAGCCTTTGGAGATCAGCGTGCTGAGGTTCCGGTAACCCGTCGGATCGGCGGCGAGGAGCGTGACGTGTGCCTCGTCGCGGACGCTGCGGTCCAGGCGCCCGCGCGGGGCGATATAGGCCTCGCAGCCGAGGATCGGCGTCAGGCGATGTTCCCGAGCGGCATAGTAGAACTCCATCGCGCCGTACATGACGCCGTGATCGGTCAGCGCGACCGCGGGGGCACCATCCTCGGCACTGCGGCGGCAGAGATCGTCGACCCGACAGGCACCATCGAGCAGGGAATACTCCGAGTGAACGTGGAGATGAACGAACTGATTCAACCTATACAAACCCTTAACACGACCCACCTAAACTTCTACACATGCCTGACGTAACCTTAAGAGATGGAGAGTAGCCTCTCCCCCGGCGAGGCTGGGAGCGTTCTTGCATCCTCCGACCCCGAGGCACTAGCCGAGGAGGTGGCTCGTTTGCGCTCGCGCCTGGCGATGGTCGAAGCGGAGAGAGATGAATACGCCGCACAGAACGCGGAACTCTTTGTCCTCCAGCAAGTTTTCACGACGTTAAATTCGACGTTGGAGATCAACGATATTCTCTCCACGGTTATGCGCGGCGTCAGCGAGGCGCTCCGTTTCAAGCGCGTGATCCTCTTCGATGCCGTCGAGGGCGGCAGCCTTATTCGACGACTCGAATGCGACAGCTCGGGAACCGTGCTGCACGCAAGCGACCCGCGCGAGTATCGCTCCCCCTCGACGATGGACGATCTCGTCTCGCGGAGCGTCGAACTCGCCTTCGGGAACGAAGGCGATCCCGACCGTCCTCTGGAGGACGGGCGCGGCCCCTACTGCGCCGTGCCGCTGATCGCCCGCGAAGTCGTGCGCGGCATTCTCTATGCCGATTCACCTCCAGGCGAGGAGGTCTCGGAGAACCAGCTCCGGATGATGCTCGATTTCGCTTCGCAGGCCGCGGTCGCGGTCGAAAACGCGCGCTTGCACGAAGAGACGCGCCGCTTGCTCGAGGAATCGCAGCGGCTCGCGCTCACCGATAGCCTGACCGGCATTCCCAACCGCCGAGCGCTCAACGAGATGCTCGACCGCGAATTACACACCTCCGAACGCTACGATACGCCGTTCGCTTTCGTCATTCTCGATCTCGACGACCTCAAGAAGATCAACGACACCGGCGGCCACGGTCTCGGCGACCTCGCCCTCAAGCGTTTCGCCCAAGTATTAAAAAAGAACGCCCGCAAGGGCGACATCATCGCGCGCTACGCCGGCGATGAATTCGTCTTGGTGATGGCACAGAGCGATCGCGAACACGCGCAGCAAGGCGTCCAACGCATGCTCGCTGCAATGCGCCGCAGCGGGCTCTCCACCTCGATCGGGGTCTCGATGTTTCCGACCGACGGCGTCGACGGTCAGACGCTCTTCCACGCCGCCGACGAGGCCCTCTACAAGGCGAAGCAGCGCGGCAAGAACTGCTACGTGTTCTTCGAGCGCAAGAAGGGCATCGAGAACGAGCCCCCCCTCTCGACCGACGGCTCAGTGCACTAGTTCCCCTTCACGCGCCTCCCCGACCAAGGTCGTGGGGGCGGTGCCGCGCGCGGAGGTATACAAAGAAGCAAACGCCTCTCCCCGGAAAGGTCAACGTGATCAAGCACGACGTCGTCGTCATCGGTGGCGGTCTAGCAGGTATGCGCGCAGCGGTTGAAGCAGCCGAGCGCGGAGCGGACGTAGCCATCGTCTCTAAGATGCACCCGGTTCGCAGTCACTCGGGCGCCGCCCAGGGCGGCATCAACGCCGCGCTCGGCAACCGCGAGGAAGACTCCCCGGCAAGCCATACCTTCGACACCGTTAAAGGCTCGGACTATCTCGGCGATCAGGATGCGATCGCGGCGATGTGCGAGGATGCGCCCAAGCAGATTATCTGGCTCGAACATCGCGGCTGCATCTTCTCCCGCCTCCCCGACGGCCGCATCGCCCAGCGCCCCTTCGGCGGCGCCGGCGCCCCGCGCACCTGTTACTCCGCCGACGTCACCGGCCTCGTCATCCTCCACACGCTCTGGGAGCAACTCGAGCGTTTCGGCGTCAAAGTCTACGAAGAGTACTTCTGCACGGCCCTGGCGGTCGAAGATGGGATCGGCACCGGCGTCGTGGCCTATAACATGCGCAACGGCGAGCTGGAACTGATCACCGCGAAAGCAACGATTTTTGCGACCGGCGGTGCGGGGCGCATGTATGCCAAGACGACCAACGGATACGCGTCGACCGCCGACGGCATGTCGATCGCCTATAAGGCCGGCATCCCGTTGATGGATATGGAGTTCATGCAATTCCATCCCACGACGCTCAAAGAGAACGGCGTGCTGATGACCGAAGGCGCGCGCGGCGAGGGAGCCTATCTCCTCAACTCCGAGGGGGAGCGTTTCATGTTCAAGTACGCGCCCAATAAGGGCGAACTCGCCTCGCGCGATGTCGTTTCGCGCGCGGAATGGACCGAGATCCTCGAGGGTCGCGGCGTCGACGGCTGCGTGCTCCTCGATATGCGCCACCTCGGCCGCGAAAAAATTCTCGAACGCCTGCCGCAGATTCGCGAGCTCGCCCTCGATGCTACCGGGAAGGACGCGATCGACGATCCGATCCCGATTCTCCCCGGCGCTCACTACACGATGGGCGGAATCGAGACCGATAAATTCGGTGCGACTCGCGTTCCCGGCGTCTATGCCGCCGGCGAGTGCGCGTGCGTGAGCGTTCACGGATCGAACCGCCTCGGCGGGAACTCGCTACTCGACACTATCGTTTTCGGCGCGCGTGCGGCAGCCCACGCCGTCGACTACATCAAGTCGGTCGGCGAGGTTCGTCCCTCGACGCGAACGCTTCAATCGGAGAAAGATCGCATCGCGGCGTTACTCGCGCGCAGCAAAGGTACGCGCGCACCCATCCTCCGTCGTAAGATGAACGAAACGATGAGCGCGAACACCTTCATCTTCCGCAACGAAAAAGATCTCGCCGCCGGCGTTGCCGATCTCGAAGCGGTTCGCAAAGAGTTCGACGAGTCGGCGATCGTTATGGATAAATCGAAGACCTTCAACACCGATCTCGTCTCGACGTTCGAGACGGATTTCCTCATCGATGCGGCGCTCTGCCTCGCGAAGGGTGCGCTGGAGCGTCGGGAGTCGCGCGGCGCGCAATCGCGCACCGACTACCCCGAACGCGACGATGCGAACTGGCTCAAACACACCTTAGCCTTCCGGCAAGAGAACGGCCTGCCGCGGCTCGACTACTCGCGCGCCGTGAAGATCACCGCCTTCAAGCCGGAAGTGAGGAGCTACTAATGGCGAAGATCAAACTCGATATCTTTCGCTTCGACGAAGCGACCGATACGATTCCTCACCGCGATGAGGTAACGGTCGATCTTCCCGAGACCACGACGGTTCTCGACGCACTCGAGTATGCAAAGGCCGAGGTCGATGGGTCGATCTCGTTCCGCCGCTCCTGCCGCTCGGCGATCTGCGGATCTTGTTCCATGAGCATCGGCGGCGTTACGTCGCTCGCGTGCAAAACTTCCTGTGGTTCGGCGATGGAAGAAGACGGCTCGGTGAAGATCGATCCGATGCCGAACTTCCAGCCGATGAAGGATCTCGTCGTGCACATGGATCCCTTCTGGGATAAGTATGCACGCCTAAAGCCCTACCTGCAGCCCCAGGATGCCGATTCGGCACACGCAACCGAGCGCCGCGTCAGCCCCGACGACATGAAGAAACTCGTCGATGTCGCCAACTGCATCATGTGCGCGACCTGCTACTCGCTCTGTCCGGTCGTCAGCGTCGACCCGGCCTTTGCCGGCCCCGCCGCCATCGCCTACGCCTATCGCTTCATCGAGGATGTCCGCGACGCCAAACGCTCCGAGCGGATCGCGCAGATCAGCGAAGATTACCTCTGGCTCTGCGCACATTGCTACGCATGCTCGTACTGTCCGAAGCACGTCGACCCGAACGATCGCATTATCGACGTGAAGCGCGCCGCGATTACCGACCGCGTCATGATGAACGAACGCGGGCCGCGCCACGCGCTCGTCGTCGCGAAAACGATCAAACAAACCGGCATGCTCGCCGAAACCGAGGTGATCCAGGGCACCGTCGGCCGCTTCAACATTCGCGGCTTACTCAAAGTCGCGCCGTTGGGAGCGCGAATGGCGCTCAAGGGCAAACTTCCGCCTCCCTTCCTCAAGCCCGTACCGAAGATCGATGAAATTCGCACTATCTTTGATGCATTGGAGGCACCGGTCCGATAATGTCCAGCACGCTTCTTCCCGAAGAGCGGGCGCTCGACGCGCACGTTCGCACCAACTCCTCCAAGAGCAAACGCTACGGATTTTTCCCGGGATGCGTTGCCAAAGAGTCCTGTAAAGAACTCTTCAACTCGACGATGCTTCTTGCCGATAAACTCGGGATCGAACTCGTCGAACTCACCGCTGCGTCGTGCTGCGGGGCCTCGGTGCTCAACGACACCAATCGCGACGTCGCGCGCGTCCTCAACGCGCGTACCTATGCCCAAGCGGAAGCGCTCGGGCTCGACGACGTCATCACGATCTGCTCGACCTGCACCGGGCACATGCGCGCGGCGAACAAAGAGCTACGCGAGAGCGAAGAGCACATGGCGCAAGCCAATGCAATCCTGGGAAAGTTCGGAGCGAATTATAAAGGCGGCGTCACCGTCCGCCACCTGCTCTGGCTTTTGATCGACGACATCGGGCTCGACAAGCTTCAATCGATGGTCGTGCGTCCGCTCAACGGCCTCAAAGTCGCTCCCTTCTACGGGTGCCATATCATTCGCCCGGAGTCGGTGAACGGCTGGGAATCGGCACGCCACCCGCATTCGCTCGAAGACGTCATCGTCGCACTCGGCGGCGAGGCGGTCGATTACGCCGGAAAAACGCGCTGCTGCGGCTTCCACGTGCAGTTGGAAAAAGACGGCATCGCTTCATCGATGGTCGGCCAGAATATGCGCATGGCGAAGGATAACGGCGCCGAGGCGGTCATCACGCCCTGCCCGCTCTGCCACCTCGCGCTCGACGGTTACCAAGCCGATGCGGCGGCGCGCTGGGGACGCACCGATCTCCCGGTCTTCCATCTGCCACAACTCGTTGCGTATGCGCTCGGCGTCTCGCCGGAGAAGCTGGGGCTCAACAAGCACCTCATCGATCCCCGCGAGGTGATGGTCTCGCGCGACCTGATTAACTAATTCGCCGCAGAGGCTGAAATGGAAAGCCGCTCTCGGCATCCCGCCGGAGAGCGGCTTTTGCTTTGCGTCGAATGTAGCGTTTCGCGTTCTCGTGAACGCCCGCCGGGCGAAGGTTCGTCGGCGGACCGAGGCGCGGAACGAGGGCCGCGATTCTGCGGCGTCGTTTTCTGGGCATACGGTACCTCCACCACGATTCTATCACGGCGTTCGCGTTCGGGTGAGCCGACGTCGTCGAGCCCAACCGGGGGCGCGGGAGTTTTGTCGAAAGACCCACCATGATCGCCGCACATGATGTCACCGCCTTCCCCGTCATCGATCGCGCACTCGCCGAATTACAAGCAGGATCGCAGCGCTGGGCCCGCCTCCCCGTGATGGCCAAGGTTGCACTGCTCCGCGACTGCCGCGACGGAGTCTATGCCGTCCGCGAACGCTGGGCGCAGGCGGCGATCGAGGCGAAGGGGCTCCGTGGAACGGGGCTCGAGGGCGAAGAATGGATCAGCGGCCCCTGGGCGCTGCTCTACGCGCTCAATCGCTATATAGCGACCCTGGAAGGCATCGCCGCGAGCGGTTCCCCGCCGCTGCCGACAAGCCGCATCCGCGCCGGAAGCGCGGGTCGGAGTATCGCTCAGGTCTTCCCCAACGGGCCCTACGACCGTCTGCTGCTCAAC
>JBMFXH010000005.1:0-36812 GCA_049964475.1 Vulcanimicrobiaceae bacterium | reverse complement strand
TTCAATTCGACGGGTTTGATTCGGAGACATATCGCATCATTCGCGGCGAACCCGACATCCTCGAAGAAAAATTGCGTGCCCTCGATCGGCTTGCTTCGATCGGTCTTTCGGTTACGCTCGTTCCCGCCATCGAGCGTGGCGTCAACGAACACGAAATTGGGAAGATCATCGACTTTGCAATCAAACACCCGGCGGTACGCGGTATCAATTTCCAGCCTGCCTTTCACGCCGGCCGTCACATGCAGCACGATCCGATGCAACGTATCACTATCCCCGACGTGCTGAAACTCATCGAAGAACAAACGCAGCATAAGTTTGTCGTCGCCGATTTCGTCCCTGTGCCATGCTGCTTCCCAACCTGTAATTCCGTTACGTACGCATTTATCGATGGCGACAAGGTTACCCCGCTATCTCGCATCGTTAACGTTTACGAGTATCTCGATTACATCACCAATCGCGTGATGCCCGACTTCAGCATGGAGGTCAAGCGGGCACTCGAAGGCTTGTGGTCGTCGTCGTCGGTTCCGGGTTCTCAGAAATCGGCCGAACAGTTCGCGCTATCGTGTGAGGCATGCGGAATTCCGGAAAGCCTCACCGTCGGCGATCTTGCCAAGAATATGCTGATGATCATGTTGCAGGATTTCATGGATCCATGGACCTTCAATCAGAAGAATCTTATGAAATGCTGCAAAGAGTTTTTGCTTCCGGGTGGCAAGCAAGTACCGTTTTGCTCCTATAATACGATCGGTTATCGAGAGCAAGCGCGCAGCCAGCTTGATGCTATGGAGCCGGAACGCCGTCTCGCGAGGCGCGAGGGCAGGTCGTTCGTTCCCCAACCGATCATCTTCGATATGCGCGGCGATACGTGATCGAACCGCAACTACCCGAAGCGCCGGAGATCAAGCAGTGTTGTGCGGCCCTCTACGGCAGCCATGCTGCGCGTTTCCTGTTAGGTGATAGCTTTCATCCAGGCGGAGTCGAACTTACGCTCGAGCTCGCCGGTATGCTAAAGCTCGACGACGCATCTGCGGTCCTCGACGTAGCATCGGGAAAGGGAGCGAGCGCGTTCGCGGTCGCGGAACGATTCGGGTGCCAAGTAGTCGGCATTGATTTGAGCGAAGCAAACATTGCCGAGTCCAACGCAGAGGCGTTACGACGAGGGCTCTCACCGGGCGTTCGGTTCGTAGTCGGCGATGCCGAATCTCTTCCATTTGACGCCGCTTCGTTCGATGCATTGCTTTGTGAGTGCGCGTTCTGCACGTTTCCCGACAAGCCCGCGGCGGCCGCCGAGTTCGCGCGCGTTCTTCGACCGGGAGGCCGGGTCGGCATGAGCGATTTGACGCGGTCGGGGGCACCACTCCCGGACTTGGCCGGGCTTCTCGCGTGGATCGCGTGCATTGCAGATGCCCAACCACTCGAACGATATGCACAGTGGCTCGCGGAAGCGAGCTTCAACGTCACGGCGGCGATAACGAGGGATCGCGCTCTTGAAGCCATGGTCGAGCAGGTGCGCGGCAAGCTGCTACTGGCCGATATCGCGATCGGCCTGAAAAAATTGGAACTCCCAGGGCTCGACCTTGACCGAGCTAAACAGTTTGCGGCTGCCGCCGGGCAGGCCGTGAAGGAGAAGAAACTGGGGTACGCGTGTCTCGTTGCCGAATCGCATCGCGGCTAAAGAGCCGTGCACAGGCACATCGCTTGGGTGATCATCGCGCACGCGCTCTTGAGAATAGCGGGCGGGACGAGCGGAATTCTCATCGGGCTGTATCTTGCCGGTCTGAACAATCGCGGCGTTCACACGAGCGCGGCGTTGGTGGGTACCTTGAGTGCGGTATCGTTCGCGGCGGAGTTGTTTGCGTCGATTCCAATGGGGCTCGCGTCCGACGCGCTGCATCCGCGTTGGTTGATGGCGGGGGGAGCCCTCATGGGCGCGGTTGCAGCGGTGCTCTTTGCTATGTCCGGCTCGACAGCGGTATTTTACGTGAGTAGAACGCTCGAGGGGCTGGGCGCTGCGGCCGTCGTCCCGGCGCTTCTTGCCTACCTCGCAGATGCCACGGAGGACCGGCCCGCGTTGCGCGTTCGCGCCATGAGCTACTTCGAGCTGACGTTGCTGGCGGGTCTAGCGCTCGGGGGGATTTTTGCCGCGCAGCTCTTCCGAGAATTGCACGCGGGCGCGTTCGCGGCCGTAGCGCTCGTGTACCTCGCCTGTGCGGTGATTCTCGTCTTGAGCGTTTCGGGAAAGATGGCACGTAAGATCGGGAATCCGCTCGCGGATTTGCGAGACGTGCTGCGACGTCCATCGTTGCGGCATCTTGCGCCGGTCTGGTTGTGCGTCAACGCGATCGTCGGTCTATGGCTTGGACCGATGCTGCCGTTTCTGCTAACCAAACACGCGGCGAGTAACCAGTACCTGGCGGGAATCTATGCGACCGACCCGGCGCGCGTGGGCTGGCTGCTGCTCGGTTATGCGCTGGTGTTCGGTGCGGGTATCACCGCGTGGAGCTTCGTGTTGCCGCACGTCCGGTTGAAAGCGGCGATGAATATCACGCTTGCGACGATGTTGCCGGTCTGCGCCGGAATCTATCTCTTGAATCACTCGGCCCATCAACCCACGGCAATGCGTTGGATCGTCGGAGGCGTAACGGCGCTTATGATCATGGTTGAAAGCGGCTTTACTCCGGCGGCCCTTGCCTGGCTGGCGCAAGCCCTCCCGATCGAGGCGGGGCGCGGAGCGGCGATGGGGGTATACTCCGTGCTGCTCAGCATCGGAGCGATCCTGGGCTCGCTCCTTGCCGCTCTTCTCGGTCAACTCTATTCAATCGACGGCCTCCTCGATGGAACGGTTCTCGTGGCGGTTGCCGCGTTAGTCTTCCTTCGATGGGTACCGACGTTACAACCATTAGAACTGGAGAACGCATGATCGAAAAACCTTACGATTTGGCAATCATCGGGGCCGGATCGGTCGGCCTCATCGCGGCCGATTTTGCCCGGAAGCTCGGTGCGCGCGTTGCGCTCTTGGAGCGCGATCGCATCGGTGGGGATTGCACGTGGTCGGGCTGCGTCCCCAGCAAATCACTGCTCCGCGTTGCAAAGGCTGCGCACGAGATACGAACAGCCTCTCGCTTTGGAATACGCACGCAAACACCCGTCGTGGACATGTTCGAGGTGCGCGAATACCTTCGCTCGACGATCGCGCAGATTTATAAGGGGACGACGCCCGAAGCGTTGCAGGCGAAGGGGATAGACGTGCACCTTGGTGCGGTGCATTTTATCGATGCTCATACGTTGGCCGTCGGCGAGCGTCGGATCGAGGCAAAAAAGGTGCTCGTTGCCACGGGAGCCGGCCCCACGATCCCATCGATTACCGGGCTTGACGACGTAGCATATCGCACCTATCGAAATATTTTCGAGCTCGACGCGCTTCCGCAATCGATGGTGGTCATCGGCGGAGGGCCGGTCGGAGTCGAAATCGCGCAAGCCTACCAACGGCTGGGTTCGCGAGTGACGATCTTTGCGGAACGCCTGCTCGCAAAGGAAGATCCAGAGGCATCTGAGATTCTGCGGCGCGTTCTCGAGCGGGAGGGCGTTGAGATCGTGCCGGAACGAGCGATTTCCGTCGTGCGAGTCGGCAGTCGCGTTTCCGTTCGTTCGACGCAGCATCAGGTTGCGTGCGACGTTCTTCTCGTCGCGACAGGCCGCACGCCCACCCTCGACGGCCTCAACCTTGAAGCGGCCGGCGTAACATACTCGCAGCGCGGAATTCGCGTAAACTCTCGTCTTCGGACGTCGGCGAGGAACGTCTATGCTGCGGGAGATGTCATAGGAGGTGAGCAATTTTCGCACCTTGCTGGATGGCAAGGATTTCAAGCTGCACGCAACGCATTGCTGCCGGGAAGCGTCTCGGGCTTTTCGCGCACCGTTCCGCGTGTGACCTTTTGCGAACCGGAGCTTGCGCAGGTGGGAAAGACCGAGGCCGAAGCCCGGTTATTGCATGCGAACGATGTTGTCGTCGAAACTTGGCCGGTCGGACGCGAAGATCGCGCGGTCTGTGACGACGACCGCGATGGTCTATTGAAATTGATCGCAACCCGCGACGGCAGCATTCTCGGCGCAACAATCGTCGCACATCGGGCAGGCGAAGCAATCACCGAATTGGCCCTTGCCATGCGGCACAACCTGAGGGTGGGTGCCGTTGCCGGCAGCATCCATCCATACCCGACCTATTCATCTGGCGTTCAGCTCCTGGCGAGCGACGTAGCCATCGATAGCGCGCTGAGCGGCTTCGCGGGAACGCTTATTCGCGCAGCCTCGAAGATCACTCGGTAAGGGTATCCTCGGCATCTACTTTGCGAACCCGTGCGAGCGCTCTTTGCAGCGTCACCGGTTCCTGCCCTTGGCACCGAGAGCATTCCAGTGCCGAGAGGACTGGTGAGTTGCCTTACAGCCAGATTCGCCGCTTACGCTTACTCTTGAGGAGTACTGGCAATGTGCTTACTTACGAAAGGGAAAGAATGAAACCCAAACAAGATGTCTCATATGCAGCCGGAGCGACCGCCGGCCTACTCGGCGGGATTGCCATGGCGCTCGTCGCGATGATGGCGACGGCCGCTCTCGGCATGGGTCTCTTTGCGGCACCTACGATGATCGGTGGAATCGCGCTCGGGCCTGAAGCGGTGATGCGCGGCGGTGCTGAGATTATTATGGTCGGCCTAGCGCTGCATATGATGCTCTCGATCATGTTCGGGCTAGTTTATGCATTTTTCGTCAATACGTGGACGCACGAAATTTGGGCTACCGGAATCGTGCTCGCGCTGGCTTTATGGGTGTTCAATTTCTACGGCGTCGGCGCTATTCTGCCGGGCGCCCATTTGATGGCGCAAAAAGAACCGTTGTTCCTAGCCGTCATGACGCATGTCGTCTTCGGCGCGGTAATGGCATACGTTGCCTCTCGCAACCTCGTGGCGGGTACGGCCGCCAAATCGTAGGCTCCGGGGGAGCGGCCTGAATTGCTGCGGTGCACGCCGCAATGAGGCCTCTCCCCGTTTGGCGGGTGAGCGCGGCCCCCTCTCTTGCCTTCGCCGTCGTCGAGAAACCCAGCGCGCGCCTTTCCTCGAGCCGATACTCGCTCCATTCGCTAAACCGCTTGTTGCTCATCAAAACGATCGACCCGCCCTCGTACCGCTCGCAGAGGAGTCGGAAGAACTCGCGGGCAGCTTCATGAGCGATCGACTGGTCGCCGCCGCATGGCTCGATTGATGCGCGAGCGGTACTTACGAACGGGGAACCTCCGATGACGTGCCGGCTTTAGCAGCGTCCTGCGAGCCCAAGGAACCCATAAATAAAAGATTGGGGTCGCAACGTCGCGCAGCGACGATTTTACTGTGCGGTGTTGTCGCGCGGTACGCGAGCCATGAGGAAAGGCGGTAGCGGCATTGCTCTTCGGGTCGGCTGCGGTCGTCCCCGTGCCGGCCTCGGCGATCGTGTTAAATAATGGGCTGATCGTCGTTCATAATAATACGCGAGTCGCGCTGACGGTGAGAATGCTAACCGATTCGGGGCAAACCGGGGAGGGAATCAAACTTGATCCCGGTCACACGTTCTATTCGCAGCGCTGCTGCTATGCAGCAGGGATGCAGTATCGTCTCTATATTTACAGCACAGGCGAATATGATCCCAATAGTAAAAAATTCGTAGGCGACATTCCTGGGGAGAACATCTACTTTGTCCCAAAGCTCTGCAATCGACACGGCATCCCATACGGATATGCCGAATTCAACGTGACGCTCGGTCAAGTAACGCGAGTAAATGAGAAGCACGGCTGTTATACGGTCCCCCTCTAGGAATCGACGCGTCGCGCATTCCTAACCGGGTCGGCACGCATGTGATGGCGAACTCGACGATGGTGCGACCGACTCGTCGAGATCGCGGTTCGTCGATGCGCGTCTCCGACGTAACTTCAGGGCGCAACCCAAAGTATCATTGTCAAGAAATGCTCGCTAATAGAGTTACTTGTAGATGAGAGTCCTGATCGTCGCCGGCGGGTCGCATGGCGACATTCTGCCGTTCATCGCCCTCGGCCGGGAGTTCCAGCGAACGGGGCATGAGGTTCGTTTTTATGCGCACGCCTTCTTCGCATCCGTCGTCGAGGAAGCCGGCCTGCCGTTTCGCGGCGGTGGTACGCGCGAAGAATATCTCGAAATTCTGCAAAATCCCAACACCAATCATCCGTTGCGCAGCCTCAAGGTGATCGCCGATTTAGTGGATCGCTCGGGCCGGGAGTTGCTCGACGCGATGGCGGCCGACATCGTTCCCGGCGAGACCATCATCGTGAACTCCGTGCTGGCTTTTGGCGCTCGCTCGGTGGCGGAAATCTATGGTATTCCGTCCGCGACGATCCATCTGCAGCCCATTGCTATCTTGCGTAATAGTTCCGGGCACGCTCCCGGCGCTGGTATGCGTGCGGCACAGAGTGCTGTCGGAGGAGCATTCAAGAACTTTTCTTGGTACCTGATCGACAAGTTGCTGCTCGATCCCACGGTCGGGGCGGCGCTCAATCGTCGACGCGTCGAACTCGGCCTTTCGCCCGTCGATCGGCCGTTCAAGCGTTGGATTCACGATTCCGACGCGTTAATCGGTCTGTTTCCGGAATGGTTCGCGCCGCCGTATCGAGACGAGCTGCCCCATTTGCGGCTCACCGGCTTTCCACTCTACGATGGGAACTCCGCCGCTCTGCCTGCCGAATTGGAAGCGTTTCTTGCCGACGGCGAAGCGCCGATCGCGTTTACCGCCGGCACGGCGACCGGTGTCTCTCACGAGTTTTTCTCGGTATCGGTGGAAGCGTGTCGCCGAAGCGGTCGGCGCGGCATTCTCCTCACGCACGTGGCCGAGCAAATCCCCGATACGCTCCCTCCCGGAGTCGTGCATTGCGCCTACGCGCCGTTTAGCGCGCTGCTGCCGCGCGTGGCGGCCTTCGTCCATCACGGCGGCATCGGTACTTTGAGCCAGGCGCTGAGCGCGGGCGTTCCCCAATTGATCCGTCCGATGGCGCACGACCAGTTCGACAATGCAAATCGCGCCGTGCGATTGGGCGTCGCGCTGAAAATTCTGCCGAAGAACTACCGCGTGCCTGAGGTGGTAAAGGCGATCGAGCGCCTTACCGGCGACACGAGCATGCGCGCCCGCTGCAGCGACGTCGCTGCAAAGTGCAGCGGTGATTCTATCGGAACCGCCTGCACGCACATCCTCAAGGTTCTTGCGCCGATGGCCGCAGGTCGGCCTTCCGGATCGCGGTGACGGCTACGCTGAGCGGCTTTTAGTTCTTGCTCTTCATCTGGAAGCCCGATCCCAAAGGCGTTATGACGTAGTCGGAAATGCTGTTAGGGTGATTGTCGATAACAAAGCCGCTTGAAATCGGCGCTATCAGCCCCCCGCGGGCATCGCAATTCCAGATCGTCCACTCGAGAAACCAGTCGTGGACGGTCCGATCGAAACTTAGCGTCTGATCGAAGCGCGCTTGCGGAAGAACGCGATCGAAGGTCGCCGGTTTCTTTTGGTCGCGCTGTTGGACGGTCATCGTGAAGCAATGCGCGGTGTCGTTCCAAACGACGAACCGATGCTGAAGATACGCCGCGTCCGCCGAGCAAGGAGCAAGGCTGGCAAGCATCGCGGCAAGGGCGAGAAAGTAAACGAGCTGTTTCATGCCGAGATATTTCACCCGGCCGAGTCCCGCCCCTCGGTATCGCGGTGCGGGGCGCGCGCTCGCTCGGCTGGTAGGTTACGGCGTCGGCGATCCTGAGGGTGCCGGCGATGGCGAGGCCGATGGCGACGGCGCGGCCGATACCGACGGCGACGGCGACGGCGTTGCCGGTGTGGTCGGCTGGTCGAGGTTGTGAAAGCTCTTCGAAAGGACGTGCGGCGTGATGACGAGGTAGAGGTTGGTCTTCTGGCTCGTTTTACTCACTTGGCGGAAAAATGCGCCGAGGATCGGGATATCGCCGAGCCCCGGAACCCTGCTCAACGTTTTGATCTCCTGATCTTGCAGCAAGCCGCCGATGATGACCGACTGGCCGTCCTTCACGGTCGCCGCGGTGAGCTCTTGACGGACCGCTATGCGCGGCGCGGTTTGCACGTAACTGAGAATGCTCGAAACCTCCGAAAAAATATCGGCGGTCACTTCACCGTCAGCGGCGATGCGCGGCAAGATTTCGAGGCTGACGCCGATGTTGATATACTGCAGTTGTTGCTGCAAGATCGTCGTGCCGCCGGAGGGAACGACCACCGTGGTGAAGATCGGTACGGCCTCCCCGGAGAGGATCGCCGCCATGCGGTTATCGAGCGCGAGGATCCGCGGCTGCGCGAGAATCTTCGCTTGGCCTTGCTGCTGAAGCGCGAGAAGCTGTGCGGAGAGCGCGACGCCGGAGGTCGGTCTGCCGTTTCCGCTCACCGCCCCAGCGATGGTGCCCGCGTTAAACGTTGCCGTTGCGAGCTGGCCGTTCGGCGAGTAGTTGATGCCGAGATCGTACTCTCCGGTCTGCGTGAGTTCGACGATCTGCGTCTGAAACAGCACGCTACGTTGCGGCGTATCGACGAGACGAATCAATCGCTCGTACGGTGCGATCTCGGCCGGCGTTCCGCGCAGAATGACCGCGTTCAGGCGGCGGTCGACGCTCACGTGATCGTTGATATAGACGGCTTGCGCCCTATCCTTCGGAAGGAGCGCGTAGGTCGGCAACGTCACGTAACTCGGCGCGGTGTTGCTCGGCGACGACGAACTCGAGGACATCGACGAATTCGGCGTTGGTTGTGCAAACGGCGATTGCGCGCGGAAATGGTCGACCGAGGGAACGGTGACGCCGCCCTTGATGAGCCCGGCGATCTCGCTGACATCGGCGTAGGAAAGTGGGATGACTTTAATGCCCTCGGCGGAGGTCGGAACCGGCCCGGGGAGATGGGCTTCCTGGTCGCTACGGTATGCGGGAATGTGGACGACGATGCGCGAGCCCACCGTATCGAGGCGCGGGATCACGTCGTTTTTGAGCCGGATATCGACGAGCAATCCGATGCCCGCAAACGGAGCGATCTTCGCCGAGAGAATCTCGCCGGCCGGGTCGAAGATACCGGGCAAGCGCTTTCCGCGCTCGACGCCGAAGAGTAAGACCTTTACGTCGTTGCGCTTTTCGTGTACGACCTGCGAGGACGGCGCAAAGCCGTCGAAATCGAGGATCAACTGCACGCTGCCGTCGCTCGCCGGGGTCTCGCTGTAGGCCACGAGCTCCGTCTGGCGGGCGAGCGCCGGATGCACGGGCACCACCAGCATGCACAAGAAGAACGAAGCCGCAAAGAGCGCTATCAATCGACGCATGGCGCTCACTTGGCGATACGGCAAGGGCAACCCTGCCGCATGCCCGGTGGGTGGGGCTGGGAACGAAACGGTCGCCTTAACCCATGCCGCGGAGATGTTCGCGCCCGTGCGGCGCATCGAGATCCAACAGCGGCCCAATGGGCACGATGCGTGTCGGGTTAATATCGTCGTGCGTTATATAGTAGTGGCGCTTGATGTGGTCGAAATTCACCGTCTCGGCAATTCCCGGAAGCTGGTAGAGATCGCGGAGATAACCCGAGAGATGTCGATAGTCGGAAATTCGACGCAGGTTGCACTTAAAATGGCCGACGTAGACCGCGTCGAAGCGAACGAGGGTGACGAAGAAGCGCCAATCGGTTTCGAGCGGTCGATCTCCGAAAAGATAACGACGTGTTGCGAGGCGTTCGTCGAGCCGGTCGAGCATCGCAAAGAGCGCATATGCCGCGCTTTCGTAGGCGGCCTGCGAGGTAGCAAAGCCGGCTTTATAAACCCCGTCATTTACCGCGATAAAAATTTCTTCGTTCAACGCGTCAATTTCATGGCGCAATTCGGAAGGGTAAAGATCGAGCGAGGCGTCGCCGAGCGCATCGAACTCCGTTTCGAACATGCGCATGATATCGTCGTCAGAGTTGCTGACGATGCGTTCGGTCTGCATATCCCAGAGCACTGGAACGGTCACCCGTCCGCGATAATCCGGATCGGTCGCGCGATAAAGCTCGCTGAGGAATCGTTCGCCGAAGTGCCATCCGCGATCGTCGCGAATCGGATCGACGACCGTCATCGGGATCGCTCGTTCGAGTTGCTTTAACTTTCGCGTTACGATCGTGCGATGTGCCCAAGGGCACGCGTACGACACGTAGAGATGGTAGCGCCCGGGGACGGCCGGGTAGTGCGAGCTGCCGTCTCGACGAACCCAGTCGCGGAAGGCATCTTGCTGGCGTACAAAGCGTCCGTCCTCGCTCTGTTCGTCGGGAAACTGTGCATTTGCGCGAAGGACTTCCATGACGCCTTCAATCGTTTCGGGGGTGGAGAAGGTTGCTCGAAGGTCGCAAATTCCCAGAACCTTCCCAAAATCGATTATCGTCCGCGATACGGTAGCGCTACCAAGGGAATAAACAGATGCGTTACCTGCTCTCATTCGTTCTCGGAATCGCGCTCCTCGGGTCGGGCACGCTCGCGCCGACGACTCCGCCCGATCTCGCCGGCATCGTCGCTGCGGCCAAGCCTGCGATCGTCTTTATCGTCGCGCTCGGGCCATCGGGAACCCAGTCCGGCTCGGGCTTCGTCATCGCCTCAACCGCTACCGAGACGACCGTCGTCACGGCCAATCACGTCGTCGAGGGAGAAACGCAAGTCGATGTAATTTTCGACAGCAACGAACGCGAACGCTACACCGCGCGCATCATCAAGCGCGACCACGTACGTGATGTCGCTGTCCTGAGTGTCAACGTCGGCAACCGCCCGGCCTTGAAGCTCGCTTCGCCCGAGAGCATTCGCGAAGGGATGAGTATTGCGCTTATCGGCTATCCGATGGCGACGATCGCCTTCAAAAAAATTAACGGCGACGCGCTCCGCCCGTCGATCCATGGCGGTATCGTAAGCGCGATCCGCTTAAATGGAGAGCTCGTACAGTTCGATGCCGCGACCTACCATGGAGATAGCGGCGCGCCGATTCTCGATGCGCATACCGGCAACGTCATCGCAATCGTTCACGGGGCCGAACTCGACCCCAGCTATGTTGCGCGGGGGCTCGAACAAGCGCTTCCCGGAAGCGCATTCGGCCCAAGTGCGGCGACGATCGCGGTGGTTCTCAATGGAACGTCGACTGCCCCCGCAACGGCGGCGGCAGGAGCCCCGGCCAGAAGTTCAAGTGCGTATCGCCTCGGCTATTTTTTTGCGCCTCCGGGCAATGCGACGGGCTTGGCAAAGGATATCGACGATGCTTTCCGCTCGAAGGTCCTCGACCGTATTCCGGGATTTTTTACCGAACATAACGAGGTCTATCTCATTCCGATAAAGTTGACGAACCGCGAGTTCCAATCGGTGAGCGCGCTCTCGGGGAAGTGCGAAGATAACAACGTCGATGGGGTCATCATGCCGACCTATACCTGGAGCTATAGTTCGCAAGCGGCGAGCGTTGAGATCGCGCTCGCGATCGCCGATTGTCACGGCATTACGTACTTTAGCGAAAAGAAGGAAAAGGCCGAGAATCCGGCCTTCGCCCATCGCACGCCGGCCGAGGAGATGGTGGATATGGGGAACGACCTCGCGGATCGATTGCTCGCCGATTTCTCTGCGTTTCGCGAGCAGCACCTCGGTGCATGGGAAAGCCTGACGAGCGCCGGACTCGCGATCGACCCGGCGACGGCCGGGCGCTTTGCGATGATGTTCTTTCGAAAGGTGCCCGATGGAATTCGCGTCGTCGACGTAGTGCCCAACGGGCCCGCCGAACGTGCCGGGTTACGCGTCGACGATATCATCGCAAGCGTCGACGGAAAGCCGGCCGCTCCGATGACGACCGATGGCTTTGCGAAGTTCCTCAATAATCCGACGGTAACGTTCACCGTTCTGCGGCCCCGTCAGCATCGTCCTGCATACGCTTTCCTACAAAGAACTATTGCAGTCGCTCGCGCACTAACTCTTACCCTACGTGCGTCGAACGAGAACCCGCCACATTTCCGGGCCGCTCTCGAGGTATTCGAAAACGTAGAGCCCTGGATGATCGTGCTCGAGCTCGAAGCGTAGCGGGCGCGGATCGTGATCGTTGAGCAGCGTCAGCGTCTCTCCGGGCGCTAAATCGTTCAGACGCGCATGAATCGTCGGGTGTTTGCGAGCGGGCGGGATCGTCCGTACGTCGAGTTCGGCCGGTTCGTTCATAATTAAGTCTCCTTATACTGCACGGAAACGTGCGACGTTTGCAATGCTTATCAATGTACGGTATAAAAATGGAACAAATCATGAACCTGGGTCAATGACCGCCCATAGGTCCGGTCGAAAGGCAATAGAGATCATGAACATTGTTCGAAAACGAGTCTACGATCTGCCGTCCGACGACGACGGCTTTCGCGTTCTGGTCGACCGCGTTTGGCCGCGCGGCATCAAAAAAGTCGATGCTCGTCTCGACCTCTGGGCGCGCGAACTCGCCCCAAGTACGCCGTTGCGCCAGTGGTTCGCACACGACCCCAAAAAATGGGCATCGTTTACCAAACGGTATGAAGCTGAGTTGCGCTCTCCCGCCGCATTAGCGGCGATGGAGCGCCTAGTCGATATGGCGGGAAAGCACCGCAAACTGACGCTCGTATACGGGGCAGCGGATACCGAACACAACCAAGCCGTCGTGCTGGCGGCGGTGCTGCAGCGTTTTGTGCAGAGACGCAAGCGCGCTTAGATTCGCGTCGGTTCCCCTCGTTGCGTCGAAAACCTCAGGATCTCCATTGCCTTCGAGAGTACCTCGCGGTGTCGCTCTTTATGGCCGGGAGGCCCTATGGGTGCATCGCTGTGCGGCGTCACGAGCGCGCGAGGGGCCGTCTCCAGTAGGTGTTGCATCGTTCCGACGACGATGGTCGAAATACCGCTTGCTTCTAATAAGTTGGCGACCAGACCGGCCGTCTTGTGGCACATCGGTCATATCGGCACGATGAGCGCGGCGTTCGCGTTGTCGGCTCGCAGGCGCGCGAGCATCTGTGGAATGGTGGCTTCGATGAACGTCGGCCAATCGAGCAAATACCCACTCCAACTTACAACGTGTTGAGTCGTGGTTATCCCGATCTCGCGCAAGGAAGTCCGAGGAAGAACGCACTCTAGATCGCTTCGAGCGTGAGTTCTATCGAAGTGCTCGTGTGCAAACTCCAGTTTGTCGGTAGGTGCGTCGATGTCGAACGTGCGTTGGCTCGCATCGCCGATAATAGATTGGGCTGAAAATTGCGCTTGGCTCCGCGTGTCGTACGCTCCCGACGAGGTCAATAGAGCCACACGGAGCTCGCGCTTCGGGAGAGCAAATGCACTGCGATCGATCTCCGGAAGTGGAAACGTCGGCATCACTGCCGGGAAATCGGGCGGCTCGTGCGCGAGCGCTTCTAATGCCGACGGTAGCCACCGCGCCCAGCGTTCGCGGTATTCATTGCGGATCATCGCGCCGTTCATCTCCCCAAAATAAAACGTGCTTGCGGTTTCAACCGCTCCGGAGTCCACTCCGGCGAGAAGGTCACGGTAAGGTGAAGGTCGCGCACGCCGGGAACGGCGCGCACCGTTTGCTCGACGTCGGCGGCAATCGTCTCGTGCATCGGGCATCCCGGCGTCGTCATCGTCATGAGGATCGATACCACGCCGTTTTCCAAGGCTTCAATTTCGTAGATGAGGCCCAAGGAGACGATATCGATGCCGAGTTCGGGGTCGAGGACGGTTCCGAGCGCCGCCTCCACGCTCTCGCGTAGCGAGATATTCATGGACGGGTCACCTCCAGGAGATAGCCTCCGCTCCCATCGGGGTCGCAGGTATAGCGATAGCCGCGATCGTGAAGCTCGGCGAAGAGAAAGATCGGCTCGCGATCCATCTGTGCAATCAGCACGCCATCCGGCGCGAGTTGTTCGAGCGCTCCGAGAATGCGCATCATCGGTTCGGGCGGCGAGAGCCCGCGGTTATCGAGCCGCACGATGCTCGGTTTCGATTCCATGTTCTTCCTCCGAGATAAAGAGATAGAGTGCGGCGAGCCGCGCGATGGCAACGACGGCCGTTATTCCGCCCAGCGCGTAGACGTCGTACCCAATCCGTGCGAACTGCGGGGCGAACGGCATGAACGCCGCCGCTGCGAGTGCACCCGCCGTTAGGAGCGCGAGCGCAACGTATGCCCACGGTAGATCGACGGCGCTTCCCAGAGCGGGCAAGCGTGCGGCGGGAACGCGTGCTTTCGCGCTCTGCCACGTGAGAAAGCCGACGACTTTGTACGCATACCCAAGGATCGTTATCGATAACCAGCCGAGCAGCGCAAGCGCGATCGCCGAGGGAACTCTTCCGGGAATCCAGGTAGCGACGAACGCCGTCAGCGCCGCACCGATGGCGAACGTCCATGCGACGCGACCGTACTGCAGACTCACATCAAGGCGAGCCCGCAATCGCGAGGCTATCGTCTTGAGGTGCTGTGCACCGAGGACGAACAGTGAAACGACGATCGCGGCGAGGCCGATGCGCGTGCCGATCGTCGATCCGGCAAGCGACGCCGCTGCAACGATGACGCCGAGGGCGACTCCCCAGGCAGGTTCCCAGTGCCCGTAGCGCTCGGCATGCGCGATGGCAAACATCGGCACGAACCGATACGAGATCGTGAGCACGAGGATGCCGGCGAAGCCGCCGATCGCGAGCATCGCGTGCACCGGAGCGATTGAGAGCGCGGACGTTGTGTGCCCGAAACCGCCGAGTTGGCCGGCCATCGCGGCGCCGATTCCCACTGCCGTCAAAAAAGCGACGAGCGCGAGAGCGAGCAGCGTGCGCGTGCGGCGCTCGCTTCGTCCGCGAGTGAGACGATAGATGCTCCAACCTACCCACACGATCGCGCTCGTCCCGAGGATGGCCGATGCGGGCGCGAAGGTCGGTGCGCCGTAAAAGCCCGCGATGAGAAAAACAAAGCCGACGGCGAAGGAGAGGGCGAGTGCCGAAACGGTGCCCGCATGCGCGTTCGGTGCATGCGTCAAAACCGGGAGCAGTTGGTTGAGTGCGCCGACCGCGGTAAGAACGATAAAGGCGGCAAATGCGTGCAGGGTGCCGAACGTCGGGCCCGTGGTGACCAGTAGGGTGCAGCCCGCAACGTAGAACGCAAGTGCGAGGGCAATTGCAAATGCACTGCCGCGTGGATCGTTCCGAAGCGAGGCCTCGCCGATCACGACGTTCGCGTAAAGAGAATCCGCCATTCATCGGGAGCAACCTCATCGGCGGAATAGCTGAACCCCATCCGCTTCATGACGCCGAAGAGCGGAATCGGTTCGAAAGAGTTCACCAAGAGGAAAGCATCGTCGGGTCCGAGCGAGCCGACGGCGTCCATGATTGCCTGGAACGGCTCCTCCCCACGCTCGTGGAACGGGCGGACATCGAGTTCGATGGTGCGCATTGCCATGCAACGATTCTACTGCGTCGATGGCTCGGTGGGATTGACCGAGGTTATAGACAGCGCACATTTCGGAACGAGTCCGCCCGGGTTCCTTATATAAAGCTCGGCGTCCCGCGGTAGCACCCGAGCGTATAAGGGAAATCGTACGTCGATACATAGTGATACATGGTGACGATTTTCCCATCCCATTCCACGGGGCTCGTGGTCCCGTGACATTCATCGAGATCGGCGGTGGTGAGAACTTTTCCGTCGTACCAGGGGCCGTATATTCCAAAGCCGTCGGCGGCATATCCGAGAAGCGAAGAATTTTGCGTCGGAGAACCGGCATCGGGAACGCAGGTCTGCAAAAAGCCGTGTACGTGATAGGTACCGGTGTTGTCGGGGTGCCCGTGGCAGCCGTCTTGCACCTCGCGAGCAACGGCATCGTACCCCGCGGCATCGAAACCGTCAAAAACGGCGACGCCGGTAACCGTTATGCCGATCGGTCCGCCGGTGAGGCAGGTGGGCGTCGAGGCGACCGTCGGGTTTGCCGGAACGCTGAAATCGAAGTGTTGTGCGGTAATCGTGTTAGGATTCCGATCGTATTGATATGCCGGGTCGCTCGGCGAGATCGGGAATGTACCGGTCGTCCAGGGGCTCTCGGGAAGGCCGTTACTCGTGATGGTGCGTACCGTGCCGCTCATGCTCTCGGAAAATGAGCCCGAGTAAGCGTGGCTTCCTTGCACGATATCTTTCGTCTCTGCGTCCCATGTGCCGTTACTCGTATCGAGCCATGGAGCCGAGGAGACGACCGGGCTGCCGCTCGGCGTATTGCACGTATAAATATAGCCTTGCTGTGGGGAAGTTGAATATTTGCGATCCCCAAGCGGAAGCGCCGCACAGTTCAGGGGCCCTGAGGAGGTCATGGCGCTCGGGCACGTATAGGAGGCACTTGCGCCGCTCCCAGCGCTGCCCGGCGAGCTGGTTGGGATAACGCTCGCACCGGCGACCCCGCCCGCGGTTCCGCCGGAGCCGCATCCGCACCACGCGAAAAGTACACCTAGCGAAATGATTGCCCCCAAGAGCTTCCTCCGAACGTTCATCGTAAATCCCTCTCTTTTTCGAACGGTTGGTGTGTCAGGATTGTAGCCTAGCGGCGCAGGGCGAACGCGTGCCTGTGATCGTCCACAGGTTGGCATAAGAATCGGCGGCGAAGATCGAGCATAATGATCGGTCGCATGGCGCTCCTGTGTTCCCTCGCGATCCTTGGGGCGATTGCGTCGGGGGTTGCGGCCTGGAATCTGCATCTGGGCAGGTTGCGTACGAACGTCATCGCGCAAGCTGCGAGTGCCAAGGTGCTCCTTTCAGCCGCAGTCTCTCCGGATGCGACAACGGTGAAAGCATTGCTACGTCCCGGTCTGCACGTTATTTTGGTCGATCGCCGAAAATCGCTCGTCATCGATGGAACGAGCGGCCGAATCGAGGAGCGGCGCTTGCGTCCCTTCCCGCCTCCAGGTGCTCCCGGTCCCCCGCGTCGTCGCGGCGTATCGCAGTTCGTGAGGTTGACGCTCGCACTCGCGCATATTCGTCCGACGACGGTTCGAAAAGGTGCGCTCTCCATTACGGTCGCACCCGCAGGGCCTGCCCTCGCGCGGGTTCTCCTGGAAGACATCGTATTCGTGCTGCTCGCACTGGCCGTCATCGTTACGTTTTGTTTCCTCCGCACGGGGCATCTCGCACGCGAGGAACGAATGGCGCTGGTCGTGCGAGCCGAGGCAAAACGTAATGAAGCCGAAAAGTATCAACGTTTTCTTGCCGAGGCCGGGCATGAGTTGCGTACTCCGCTTACCGTTGTTTCGGGATACATCGATATCTTGAGCGAAACGAAAGAGCTCGCCGCACTCGATCCGCGGCTTCTTTCGGGGCTCCAAGCCGAAACCGCGCGCATGCGTCACCTCGTTGAGAAGATGTTGACGCTCGCGCGTCTGGAAGAAGATGCGAGTATTCCGCGCCTCCTCGACCTCACGAAGGCCTCTGCCGATATCGTCGCAGCGATTCGGCGACGCTATCCGGGTCGCGAGCTGGAACACACGGGAAGCCCCGGGATTCCCATCGTCATCGATGCAGACGACCTTTTCGACGCACTCGGGAACCTCATCGAAAATGCAGTTCGGTATGCACCCGATTCGCTGATCCTCGTCGAGAGCGGCGTGCGGGCTTCGTTCGCACGGGTCCGCGTGATCGATAGCGGTCCGGGGATCCCATTGCCGGAGCAATCGTCAATTTTCGACCGTTTCCAGCGTGGTAGTCCGGGGCGGAAGCCCGAAGGGCTGGGGTTGGGGCTGTCGATCGTTCGACGGGTGGTCGAACGCTGGAATGGACGGGTCGATCTTGAATCGGTTCCGGGTCGAACCGTTTTTACGCTTTCTTTCCCAATCGAAGACGAGGAGTCTGGTGGAAGTACTCGGTAAGGCGACCGTGCTCGTTATCGACGACGAACCGAACATGCGTGAGATGTTGGAAATCGGTCTCACGCAATATGATTTCGCCGTTACCAGCGTTGCCGACGGCGTCGAGGCGCTCGGCGTTTTGGCCGAACTGCAGCCCGATATCATTCTGCTCGATATCATGATGCCGAAAATCGATGGTGTTTCGTTGGTTCCGTTGCTGCGCCGACATACCGAGGCCCCGATCGTGATGCTCTCGGCTCGCAGCGATGCTCAGGATAAGATCGCCGCGCTTACCGCCGGCGCCGAAGATTACGTTGCGAAGCCGTTCCACCTCGGCGAGGTTGCCGCTCGACTGCGCGCGCAGTTACGGCGTCCGCAATTGGTGCGCCGTGATTTCATCCATTGCGGCGATATTTCGCTCGACGTTGCAAAGCGCGAAGTGCGGCGTTTCGGCAAAAGAATAGAGTTAACGGCTCGTGAATTCGACCTCCTCGCAACGCTGCTGCGCGAACCCGGGCGCGTCTTTACTCGTGAGCAATTGCTCGATCGGGTTTGGGGCCGCGATGCCGCCGTCGAGCCCAACGTCGTGGAAACCTACATCTCTTACCTGCGTACCAAACTCGCCGACCGGAGCGACCGTCCCCTGATTCGAACGATTCGCCGCGTCGGTTATACGGCACGGCTAAGCGACTAACACGGCCGAGCGCCAAGGTGCGGGGCACTCGGCGGGCCCCCGACCCCGGGCCCGCCCTAGGGCGCCGGCTCGGGACTCGCCTGTCGAAGAAGCCGTAACGGCGCGCCGCTCCAGGCGGTACTCTATGGTGGCTATGCCTGAGAAACAGAGAGATATCGTCTTAGTCGGCGCGGGCATCATGAGCGCCACGTTTGCCGCGATGCTCAAGGAGCTCCGCCCCGATATGAAGGTGGAGATCTTCGAAACGCTCGATTCGGCCGCACAAGAGAGCACCGACGCTTGGAATAACGCCGGGACCGGGCATGCGGCGCTCTGCGAACTGAATTACACGCCGCAGAATGCCGACGGCAGCGTCGGGATCGCGCGGGCGCTCGCGGTGAACACGCAGTACGATCTTTCGCGGCAATTCTGGGCCTATATGGTCCGCAAGGGCGCGATCGGCCCGCCGGAATCGTTTATCCACGACGTTCCCCACATCAGCTTCGTCTGGGGGGACGACAACGTTGCGTTCCTACGCAAGCGGTTCGAGGCGATGAGCGCGCACCACTGTTTCCGCGGCATGGAGTACAGCGAAGATCGCACCGTTCTCGAACGCTGGATGCCGCTGGTAATGGAGGGGCGCTCGCCCTCGCAACGCGTCGCGGCGACGCGCATGGCGACCGGGACCGACGTGGATTACGGCGCGCTGACGCGCCAGCTGCTCGCGCACGTCCAGAAACTTCCCGACGTCACGATCTCCTATTCGCATCGCGTCACCGATCTGCAGCGTACCGCCGACGGCGGTTGGCAGGTCAGCGTGCGCGATGTGAAGAGCGGCGCCGTGCGCACGGTCTCGACGAGTGCGGTCTTTCTCGGTGCCGGCGGCGGAGCGCTCTCGCTTCTGCAGCGCTCGGGCATCAAGGAAGGGAAGGGCTTCGGCGGTTTCCCGGTGAGCGGTATCTTTTTACGCTGCGACGACGAAGCGATCGTCGATCGTCATCTCGGGAAAGTTTACGGAAAGGCTTCAGTCGGAGCGCCGCCGATGTCGGTACCGCATCTCGACACGCGTTTTATCGATGGAAAGCGCTCGCTGCTCTTCGGTCCGTACGCGGGCTTTTCGACGAAATTCCTCAAGCACGGTTCCTACGGCGATCTGCTCGGATCGCTCAAGAACGATAATCTGCGATCGATGCTCGCCGTCGGCCGCGATAACTTCGATCTCACGAAATATCTCGTCGGCGAGGTACTGAAATCGAAAGAGAGTAAATACGCATCGTTACGCGAGTATTTCCCCGAGGCCGATTCCAAGGATTGGAAGTTTATCGTCGCCGGGCAACGCGTGCAGGTGATCATGCCCGACGAAAAGCGTGGCGGGAAGCTGCAATTCGGCACGGAGATCGTCTCCGATAGCGAAGGCTCGTTAGCCGCGGTGCTCGGCGCATCGCCGGGCGCATCGGTCGCCGTCGCGGTGATGCTCGACGTCATCAAGCGGCTCTATGGCGCATCGCTCGATTCGTGGAAGGGCGCGATGACGGAGATGCTGCCGTCGTACGGGCGCTCGATCGCCGACGATGCGGCGCTCTGCGAGAGCGTCCGCGCCGATAGCGCGAACGCCCTGCACCTTACAACGCTTTAACCTCGTCGCTACTGTCCTTGGCCTAACGAGAAGCCCGCGACGCCGTCGAAGGTATAGAGCCCCTCGCACTTAATGGTCTCGAGCCCGACGGCTTCGATCGCGGCCATCAAGCGCGCGATCGAGGCGCCGTCGATGCGTTCGTCGCTCTGGAAGCGACAGCGCCAATGATCGACGCAGCGCGTCGACGCGCTGGCACGCGGCCATACTTGCGTGCCGCGATTGGTAATCATCGAAAGTTTCATCGGTCGCGCGTCGATGGCGAGCAGTCGCTCCGCGAGTTGCTCGGGCTTTCCCTCATTCCAATCGATGAAGATATCGACGCCGACGCGTGCTTTTGCCGGCGGCGTGGCGTCTTGCGCGACCTCATGTTGTTCGGGGAGGATGCAGCGGCCGATCTCCGGTGAAGCGAGGCGTTGCGGGCTCTTTCCAAGACGTTCGATAACGGCGGCAGCAAAATCGTCGGTGCCGACGCAACGCGCGCTCTGCGCGCCGAAGATATCGCGGGTGTGGATGCCTTCTTCGATCGTGCAGAGCCATGCATCCTGAATGCGCTTCGCCACCGTGCCCTGCCCGATATGCCCGAGCAACATCACCGCCGCGTTGAGCAGGCCGGAGGGATTGGCGATGCCTTGCCCGGCGATATCGGGGGCGGAGCCGTGAATCGCTTCGAACATCGCGATATCGTCGCCGATATTTGCCGACCCCGCCATGCCGACCGAACCGCAGAGTTCGGCCGCGATATCGGAGAGAATGTCGCCGTAGAGATTCGGCAGCACGACGACGTCGAACCGTTCGGGCTGCGTTGCGAGCCGAGCGGCACCGATATCGACGATAAGGTGCTCGTTTTCGATGTCGGGGTACTCGCGGGCGATCTCCGTGAAGACGCGATGGAAGAGACCATCGGTAATCTTCATGATGTTATCTTTCGTGAAACAGGAGACGCGTTTGCGTCCATGCGCGCGCGCATATTCGAAGGCGTAGCGCACGATGCGCTCGCTGCCGCTGCGCGTGATGAGTTTGAGGCACTGCGTTACGTCGGCGGTCTGCCGGTGCTCGATGCCGCCGTATACGTCTTCTTCGTTCTCGCGGACGATCACCATATCCATCGTCGGATGAAGCGTCGGAACGAAAGGTGCCATCGCGCGCGCCGGGCGGACGTTGGCGTAGAGGCCGTACATCTTGCGGATGGTGACGTTGAGGCTCTTGTATCCACCGCCTTGCGGGGTGGTGATCGGTGCCTTGAGCAGCAGCCTGGTCGCCGCGAGGGTCTCGAGCGCTTCGTCGCCGATGCCGCTGGAGAGCCCCGAGCGGTAGACGCGCTCGCCGATCTCGATCGGCCGGGCCTCGATCTTCGCGCCGGCCGCCGTCAGGATGGCGAGCGTGGCGTCCATGATCTCGGGGCCAATGCCGTCCCCGTGGGCGATGGCGACCGGGGTGGCGGTGCGAGACTCGGTGAGCGTATCGGCAGTTAGCACGGCAGGGCTCCTTCTATGAATCACAATGCATGAAATATGTTTCATCTATGGTATAACAGGCAAACCGCGATGGTCAATACCTAAAGCAGCGGCGAAGGAGAGAATCGATGGATGCTCGGTCGGGTTGGACCTTTTTGAGCAACCACGCGCACGTGACGGTTGCTCTGGCGCAGAACCCCGAGTTGCGCTTGCGAGACCTCGCCGAACAGGTGGGGATAACCGAGCGTGCGGTCGCCCAAATTATCGTCGATCTCGAAGCGGCTGGGGTCATCTCGCGCGGACGGGACGGGCGCCGCAACGTGTATACCGTCCATCGCGGGGTGCCGCTGCGCCATCCGTTGGAGAAACATCGCGCGGTGGGAGATATCCTCGCCGTCGTCGTCGGCAACGTGTAAGCGGCCTTACCGCGACGGGACGTCCGCTCTGATAGGGTCAGGGGGCATATTGCAATCCCTCTTTCCGAACTCGGAGAAAAGCATGATGAGATTATCCCGATATCTGGCGACCGCGCTGGTCGTTGCCGTTGGAGCGATCGGCGTGCCCGCAGTCGCATCGATGATGGCTCCGCCCTCCATCGCGATCCTCGCACCGGCCGCCGGGTCGACCGTCCGCGGATCGACGATACCGCTGCGCGTCGCTATCCACAACTATCGCCTGGAATGCACGAACATGGGGAAAACCAACGTTCCCATGCGCGAAGGGCACTACCACGTCATGGTCGACGGCATGGATATGGCGCACCTCGTCGGGCCGTTCTGTTCGCCTTCGGTCCAACTATCGGGGCGTGGCCTCGCCGCCGGCCGTCATACGATTACCGTCGTGCTTGCCACCGACGCGCATGCAATGGCGAGCATGCCGACGAGCGTCACCTTTACCTATCAGCCGGTCGGCACGAAGCCGCTGCCCGCGCCGATTCACAACGGCAAGCCGACGGTCAGCGTGCTCTCACCGCGCGATGGTGCAACCGTTGCGAAGCATTTCACCCTCGCGCTCGGCGTGCGGAATTTTCATCTCTCGTGCGGCCTCGAAGGGAAACGCGATATCGCCGGTTGGGGGCATATCCACGTCATGGTTCAACAGGACGGCGAAACGAGTGCCGCTCCGGCAACGCCGTTGTTAGCGATGATGAAAACGCCGATGGGAATGAAAGCCGGAAAAATGATGATGATGAAGAGCGGAATGTCGCGGAGCACGCTGATGTCGATGCTCGGTATGGCGATTCCGGGAATGGTCGGCATGCCGTGCACGAATCGGATCCCGATCGATCTCTCGAGCTGGCATAGCGGCCCGGCCACGATCGTCGTCATGCTCGCGAATAACGACCACATGCCGACGATGGGGGCGGCTCCGGTCGTGCTCCACGTCAATATCCGCTAGCACCTGCATGTGACTGCTCTGCAGTTTGGTCGCGGCGCGGTAGTAGGCGAGCAGGTCGTGCTCTACGTGAGCGCGACCTGCGCCTTCTCTCCGGTGGCCGCCGAGCGCGTCGAGCGGATCATCGCGGAGTATCCCGCGCTGACGCTGAGCGTGCGCGAGAAAGCACGCGCGAGTGCCGATGGCGTCGCGCTGGTTGCAACGCCGACGCTCCTCTTTCCCGATGGTCGCCGAATGACCGGAACCCCAAGTGAAGAGCGGCTGCACCGGGTCTTTTCCGATCTGCTCGGGAAGAGCCGGCCCATGGCCAACAAGGTCTGGTATATCGAACGGAGCCGACTCTTTCACGGCGTTCCGAGAGAAGAGATCGAGCGCTTCGCGCATCTCTTCCACGAACGCGATTACGATGCGAAAGAGATCGTCTTTTCCGAGGGCGACCTCGGCGATGCCGTCTATCTGCTCAAAAGCGGGCACGTGCGGCTCTTCCGTTCCACCGAGGACGGCAAAGAGCTTACGCTGGCAATTTTGGGCCCCGGCGATGTCTTCGGCGAACTTGCGCTCTTCGACGAAAGCCGCCGACAAACGTTCGCCGAAGCGCTCGACGCAGCGCATATTTGTGCGGCATCGGTCGATGATTTTACTCGACTGATGGGACATCGTCCGGCACTCACGATGATGGTCGCCGGCGAGATGGCGCGCCGCAGGCGCGAGATCGAAACGCGCATTGCCGGTTTGGCATACGGGTCGGTTCGCGCGCGGCTGCAACACGCGTTACGTCACCTCGCACGGGAACATGGCGAGGCGCTCGAAGGCGGGGAGGTGCGGATCGCGGTGCGGCTCTCGCACCAGGAGCTCGCGCAACTTATCGGCACGGCGCGCGAGACGTGCACGCTCGAACTCGGAAAATTACAACTCGCCGGCCATCTACGCGTCGACGACGAGCGCAATTTCATCGTCCGGCCCGAGCGCTTGGAGCCCGGCGTCCTCGACCGCGTGCTCGGTCACGTAACCGGGCGCGCGAAGCACTAAAAGGGGAGGCCGCCGATTTCGCCGGCGGCCTCCCCTGCATTGTCGACCGAGTCGGATTACGAGCGGTAGCCGAAGCTCACGACGACGGTCGGTGGTGCCATCGGCATGCCGACGAAGACGCCGTTCGGAAACGCCGCGAACGAAGAGCTGTTGTATTCGTAAACGTTCGCGCGTTCGTCGAGCAGATTGTATCCGGACAGGGTGATGCCGAAGCCCTTGTCGTGGGCGGGCTCCCAGGTAATGTTCGCATCGAGCGTACGATACGATCGTAGTTGGGTCATCGACGGCGCCGCCGTGACATTATCGAAGATCGTTTGCGCGCCGACGATTCGATAATCGGCATAACCGCTAAAATGTGGTGCGACGAAGGATGCGCCGATGTTATAGAGGTGGTTGGGAACGTAGGGGACGTTCGTTCCGGCGTTCACGTGTGAATTGGAACCGCTCGTGTAGGCAGTAGTGTAATATGCGGCGTTCTGCGATGCGTTGACGAAACCGAAGAGTCCGTCGCTGCCGCGCCCCGGCGTCAGGCGGACGTGTGAAATGCCGAGCTCCACCCCGCTGTAGCGGGAGTTGCCGGCGTTGGTGATCAAGGTGATCGCCCCCGACGCAACCGAGGCTGCCGCTTGGGCAGGCGTCTGGCCGAGCGCGTTTTCGTAATAGGAGAGCGGAGCGGGCGCCTGCGAAAACGTATTGTTGAAATTGTCCCGATAGATGCCCGCCGACCAATGGTACCCTTCGTTATTGCCGCGTAACCCGAGGTCGAAATCCGTCGATTGCTCGGGCTGTACCACGAGCGGAGCGACTTTCCCGGTTACGGAGTCGATGACGTCGTTGTAATAGGCGCTAATTTCCGGCGGCTTATACGCCGTGCCGGTTCCCATATACGCAACGAGATTTTTCGCAAACCGATAGCGTAACCCAAGCGACGGTTCGAAAAAAGCATAGGAATTACCGACGCTGAATGTTTGCGAGTAAAAATATCCAACGAACGGGGTGAGACTCTCGGTCGTCACGGAATCGAAGCGCAAACCGGGCTCGACGAGCAATTTGCCGACACGATAGGTATCCTCTGCGTATTGCACGATCGAATTGCGATTTCCGGGTTGATCCCACGCATCGTTGTAGGTCAGTTGCGGAGCGAACCCAAGGGTCGGCCCCCAGTATTCGGCGCTCTCTTCGTGTCCGTGCACGTACTGCCACCCGAATTTCAGCGTATTTTTATCGGAGGTATAGAACGTCGAACGAGCGACGAAGCCGAGTCGCTGATCGCTGTTATGGTAGAGATGGTAGGCGAAATCGGCGGCGTTCGACGAGATCGTGCCGTTCATCCAACCCTGCGCGAAGGTCGGGGCGAAGGGAGAGTTCGGGAGATACGAGATCGTCGGGTCGGTATACGACGTTCGCGAGTAGTCGGTGAGATACCGGAAGAAGGTCAGGCGCGTCGCGACCTCCGGGCTCCATTGCTTCACGAAGTCGATAAGATCGAGATTGGTGTGAGCGATGTTGTACGAATACGTTTGATCGACCGGCCATTGGAACGCGATACCGTTGGTTGCAATCGAGGCACCGGGAATCGCATCGTTCGGGACATCGTGCGGAACGTAGCCGTTGTTCCGATCGTCGTTGTAGATGAACCGCAGGAAACCGGTGCGGTGGAAGACCGGAACGATGAGGTTGCCATAAATGTAATGGTTCCAGTCGGGAACGTCGTTCTGAAAACCGCGATAGTAACCGGTTCCGGTGCCGATAACGGCTCGCACACCTGCGGAATTCGCGCCGGTGTTGAAGATTGCATCGCCGCCGCTGCCGGCGTTATAGACCACGCCGAAGGAGCGTTTGAACGCCGGATCGAGCAAATGGTAGGCGACGCTGCCGCCGAGCGAATCGATCGAGGTGTGTTCGGGATCGTTGACACCGCGGTAAACGTTGACGCTCTCGACTAACGGCGTGACGAACGCCGTCGCATTGCGCTGCGATGCGGAATTGGTGACCCCGCCGTTAAAGAGCCCGTTGAGCGGAACGCCGTCGAGGGTCTCGCCGAATTGTCCGCCGTTGAAGCCGCGGAAGGAGAGGTGCGTGCGGACGAGTCCCGAGCCGCCGAACGAGAAGGCCTCCACGCTCGGTGAGCTGTTCAAAATACTTTGAATGCTCGAGATCGGTCCCGCGTGCTTGATGACATCGCGGCCGATGACCGAGCCGCTGAAAGGCGAGAGAAACTGCTGTCGGCGCGAGCGCGAAGCGCGATTTGCCTTGGCGCGGACGCGAATGATGGTGCGCAGCCCTCCCGGCGAGGGCGACGGCGATGGCGCAGTGGCTGCAGAGACGCGGGCGGTGAATCCGGTGAGGGTGCTGCCGAAGACGGCGGAGAGGATGAGGATTCGAAGGCCGGCTCGTAGCGCGGGGCGTGGGGTCATGCCTTCCTCCTAAAAAGACGGGGTGCGACGACCTTACGTTACTAGAGAACCATTAAGATTGGATTGTCCACCATCGAGAAAAATCGCGCTCGTTCGTTCGTTGCCTTTCCCCGGTCGGAGTTCCGGCCCTTTACCGCTTGCGCGCGGCCGATAGGCTCCTTGCTCTATGCGCCGATCTCCGATCTACTCTTCGTTTCAGCAGCAGCGCTGTGGAACGTTCCGGACCGACCGCTCGAGCGAGCGATTCTCGATAGCGGTGCTGTAGCGGAGCGAAATCGCGAGTCGTAAGCCGTCGTCGGCCGGCGTTAAGAAAAGGCAACTGCGAGAGGGGAACTCCCTGCTGCCCGGAAGAGCGAGCAAGAGTTCGTCTTCGTGAAGGTGGTACACATGCGTAGGATGCTTCCCGTGCTAGCTATCCTCGTTGGTGGCGTCGCGCTCGCGTTAGCGGGCTGCGGCGGCGGTGGGGGTAGCACGACGACGCCGCCGGTCGGCCCGGTGCCGACTGCCGCACCATCGGCGAATATTCCCGTCGGCCCGTCGCCGGCAACCGCTGTTATCAGCGGCGGGGGCTACACGCTGACCTTTACCGTCCCGGCGATAAGCGGTGGAACCACCGCAACGATCTCCGCGGCGCTGACAACCACGGTGCCGACCGGCGTTCCGACGCCGTCTTCGGTGAGCCGCGGCCCGGCATCGAGCACGCGAACTCCGAGCACGGTCGGCGTTCCGTTGACGAATCTCGTGTATCTCACCGTAAAATCGAGCGCGACGTTAACGCTCGGTTCGGTTCCGAGCTTCACGTACACACTTCCGGCCGGCGTTACGGTGCCCTCGGGTTCGACGGCGTACGTCCTCTTGTACGATCCTTCGCAGAGCGCGACCGGGTGGCTCCCGGTTCTCGGGCCGGGAGTCGTGAGCGGTCAAAACGTGACGTTCGCCGGCGTATCTTCGACATTTACGCTGACGGCGGGGCTGCAATACGTGTATGCGCTCGTGCTTGCAAATCAAGTTTTGCCGAGCCCAATCCCGTCGCCGGGGGCTTTGCCGACACCGGGAATCTGTCCGCTGCCTGCATCTCCGGGGCTCTTCCCGATGGCGATTCAAAATAATACCGGTGCCTCCGGCCCAATCGAAGTGTGGGTCGCTGGCCTCAATACCGCATCGAGCGGATATATCTATCTGACGTCACCGACCAGCGGCGTCACTGCATCGATCCCCGCTGCCGGAACCGCGATTCCGGGTTTCTCGCTACCGAGCGACGGATGTATCGATCTACCGCCGATGGTGAGTGCGCGCGTGCTGCTCGCTCTCGGGGGCGGCGCACTCGATGTGATCTCGAACGGGCCGACGCTAACGGGCGGAGTTGCGTATCCTGCGCCGTGGAACGCCTCGCCAAGCGATAACATTTCGACGATCTCCGATTTCCTCGAATATACGTGGACATCGACACCGGCGTCATTCAATCTCGATACCACCCAAGTCGATGCGATCGGCATCCCGATTACTTTTCAGGCTGTCAATGCAACGGGATCGCCCGCGGCGTCACCGATCTTCGGCATGAAACCCTATGCAATATCCAATCTCGAGGCCGATCTGCAAATCCTCGGTGCACCCTGGACCGGATTGATTCAACAGACGGGAACCTCGGGAATATCCCGCGTCATCAGCCCGCAGCACGCGGTCAATATTCCCGCAGATGGGGCCGGCCCGCCGCCGACGCCGGCACCGAACCAACCCGTCTTCTCGACGACGAATTATTGGGACGCGGCGATCGCGCAGATCTGGAAGGCCTACCAAGGTTCGAATTTCCTCGCGCTCTCGTATCCGCAATTCCCGTCGCCGGCATACGGTCTCGTCGACCCGACGACGAATACGATGAATTTCTATTCGATGCCGAGTACCTCCGCGACGCTGTTAGGGAGCGTTCCCTATCCCACAACCTGGGATGTCTTTAATAACGCCGGTGCGTTCGCTGCTAATGCGACGGGACCTGACGGGATATACTTAGGGCGCGCGCTCGTTGTGAGCATCGAGCGAGGTATGCTTCCGCTTCCGGCCGGAGCTCCGACCGGACCGCAGCCCTTCTGCGGCCTGACGGATTGGCAGTATTTTTACGGCGGCGCAGCGACGAACGACGGAACGACGCCCGTGGCAAGCGTCGTCACGAATTGGTACTCCGCGCTCATGCACAAATACGGAGAAGCTGCGGTTGCGGGCTTGCCCGGCCTTGCCTATGCGTTCCCCGACGATGATGAGTGCCAGAACGCGGCGACCGGTAATGGCCTCTACGATCCGGACTTCTCGCAACCGTATTCCGCCGGCGAGCAGTGGAGCGTCACGCTCAATCCGTTCTAACGGAGCAAGGCTTTCGCGGGCGCACGGGCTTTGCCGCGTTCGCCCGCGAAGGTGCGCGTTGGCGCACGTGGGAGAGTACGGGTCTGGTGGCCCGCACGGTCTTCAAAACCGCTGAGGTCGGTTCACGCCGACTGGTAGGTTCGATTCCTACACCCTCCCGCCACCCCGGTCGCAGAGGGTTGCCGTTGTGCGGCTCCGACGATAGCATGGGGACAATGTACATCTCGCTCTTCGATATCTTCAAAATCGGGTTGGGACCGTCGAGTTCGCACACGGTCGGGCCGATGCGGGCGGCGGCGCTCTTCGTTGCGGCTTTGGAAGCGCGAGACCTCCTCGAACGCACGCAACGCATTCGCGTCGATCTCTATGGCTCGCTCGCACTCACCGGGCGCGGACACGCCACCGATCGCGCGTTGTTGCTCGGGCTCGAAGGGCATCGCCCCGACGAGATCGATCCCGAGGTCGCGCAGCGGCGCGCCGATGAAATACGCGCCGAGCGCCGCCTCCTTGCCGCCGGAAAGCAGGCAATCGTATTTGACGACTCGCGCGATATCGTGTGGCACATGAATGAAACGCTCGCGCGCCACTCCAACGGCATGCGCTTTACCGCCTTCGATGAAGTCGGGGAGCCGCAATTGGAGCGCACTTATTTCTCGATCGGCGGGGGATTCGTCGAATGCGGTGAGGAGGACGAACGCTCCGCCTCCGTTACAGCGGCTGCGGTGCCGTATCCGTTTGCGTCAGCTGCAGAATTGCTTGCGATTGCCGAGAAGAATGCTCTGGCGATCTGGGAGATCGTTCGCGCAAACGAGTGCGCTCTGCGCGCTCCCGAAGAAGTCGATCGCTCCATCGATCGCCTGCTCTCCGTCATGCACGCGAGCGTCGAGCGCGGTTTACGCACTGAAGGCATTCTCCCCGGCGGGCTCAACGTGCGTCGACGTGCGAAGCGCATTCACGAACGCCTCCTCGCGAAGGCCGAACGCGGCGCCCTCGATGCGATCGACGAAGTCGACGCCGCGGCGATGGCGGTGAACGAAGAGAACGCTGCGGGCGGCCGGGTCGTCACGGCGCCGACGAACGGCGCCGCCGGCGTGATACCCGCGGTTTTGGAATACTACGATCGTCATGTTGCCGATAGCTCGCGTGAGGGCAAAGCGCGCTTCTTATTGACCGCAAGCGCGATCGGCGCGCTCTATAAAATGAATGCTTCGATCTCCGGCGCGGAGGTTGGTTGTCAGGGGGAGGTCGGTGTCGCTTGTTCGATGGCGGCGGGAGGCTTCGTCGCGGCGAGTAACGGCAGCAACGACGAGATCGAACACGCTGCGGAGATCGGTATGGAACACAGCCTCGGCATGACCTGCGACCCGATCGGCGGGCTGGTGCAAATTCCGTGTATCGAGCGAAATGCAGTCGGTGCGGTGCGCGCGATCCATGCTGCCCGTATGGCGATGGCCGAGGAGGGCGACCACCGCGTCTCGCTCGATTCGGTGATCGACGTCATGTATCGCACCGGCATCGATATGCAGAGCAAGTATAAAGAGACCTCGCTCGGCGGCCTTGCAGTGGGAATCATTCAGTGCTAGGAGAATGCCTAGCGCATCATGTCGATCTCGCGCGGACGGCTGCTCCGCACCGGCTTTGCCGGTGGGCTCGTGCTCGCACTTGCGGGCTGCGCGAAGTCCGTCGGCACACCCTTCGATGACGATGCCACGGCCTACAAGGTGCTCGATGCCTCCGAACGGACGCTGATCGCCGCGCTCGCTCCCGCATTTCTCGCCGGCGCGCTTCCTACCGCGAACGGCGTCACCGCGCACGACGCGCTCGTCGCTGCGGTGCGCGGCTTCGACACCGCGCTCTCCGGCTTGCCGCCGGTCGACGTCGCGCAGATCCGGAAGTTATTGGGTCTCCTCGATAACCCGTTCGTGAAACCGCTCGCCACCGGCATCTGGAGCTCGTGGAGCGACGCGTCGGTGGCTACGGTAACCGCATTTTTGAACCGGTGGCGCTATAGCCCGATCGAACTGTTTCGCGGTGGTTACGACGTGCTGCACCAACTCACGATGGCCGGATGGTACGGCCAAGATCGTGCGTGGAGTGCGATCGGCTATCCCGGTCCGCCGAGGCTTTCATGAATCCCAATCCATACGCCGCGCCCGAAGCGAAGCATTGGAAGATCCTCGACGCTTCATCGCTGCAGCAAGACCGAACCCTGGAATGCGACGTCGCGATCGTCGGCACCGGCGCGGGTGGTGGGACCGCGGCAGAGATTCTCGCGCGCTCCGGCCTACGCGTGCTGCTGTTGGAAGAGGGTCCGTTGCAAACGTCGAGCGATTTCCATATGCTCGAACGCGAAGCATACCCGAATCTCTATCAAGAATCAGCCGGGCGGCGTACCAAGGACGAAGGGATCATCATTCTCCAGGGCCGTTCGGTCGGTGGATCGACGACCGTCAACTGGACCTCGAGTTTTCGCACGCCGCCCGAAACGCTCGCCTACTGGCGAGCACACTTTGGGCTCGATAGCTTTACGCCCGCAGCACTCGCTCCATGGTTTGCGATGATGGAGCGGCGTTTAGGCATCCACCGATGGGAGCGCGAACCCAACGATAATAACGACGTGCTCCGTCGCGGTGCAGCGCGCATCGGCGTGCCGACGAAAGTGATTCCGCGCAACGTTCGCGGTTGCTACAACCTCGGTTACTGCGGTGTCGGCTGTCCGACCAACGCCAAACAATCGATGTTGATTACGACGATTCCGGCTGCGCTCGCGCACGGGGCACAATTAGTCACGCGCGTCCGCGCCGAACGCTTCGTTCACGCGCACGGCCGGGTGACCGAACTCCTCGGCAGCGCGCTCGACGCCGCAGGGCTCGCGCCCGGCCCACACACCATCCGCGTTCGCGCGCGCACCTTTATCGCCGCGGGCGGAGCGATCAACACCCCGGCGCTCCTCATTCGCAGCGCGCTGCCCGATCCACACGGGCGTATCGGGAAACGAACGTTCTTGCATCCGACGGTGATCTCTGCAGCGACGATGCCGGAGGAGGTCGTTGCGTCGTCGGGTGCGCCGCAGTCCATCTATAGCGATCATTTTCTCAGGACGCAGGCTATCGACGGGGCGATCGGCTACAAGCTCGAGGTGCCGCCGCTGCAACCGGTGCTTACCGCATCGACGTTTACCGGGCTCGGGGAATTCGCCGCAGGACAGATGCGGAATTTCAACCATCTGCAAGCGATCATCGCACTGATGCGCGACGGCTTCAACAAAGAGAGCGTCGGCGGTACGGTCGATCTCCATAGCGACGGGACGCCGATTCTCGATTATCCGATCTCGCAGTTTGTTTGGGACGGCATGCGCCGCGCGTTGCTCGCGATGGCCGAGATTCAATTTGCAGCCGGCGCCCGCACCGTCTATCCGCTGCACGAGTCGGCGGTTCCCTATGCTTCGTGGGCCGAAGCGCGCACGGAAATCGCGCAACTCCCGATGGAGATTCTGCGCACGCGCGTGGCGAGCGCACACGTTATGGGCGGAAGCGCGATGTCGAAAGACGAGCGAACCGGGGTCATCGACCAACGCGGACGTAGCCACGCACTCGAGAATCTCTACGTCTTCGACGGTTCGGCGTTCCCGACGAGTTTGGGTGCGAATCCGCAGCTCTCCATCTACGGAATGGTCGCGCGCAATGCAAGTGCACTCGCCGAGTCGCTGACCGGTCGCCCTGCGGCGAGGCTCGCCGATGCGGATAATTTCGAAAAATCGACGCCAAACGGGCGAACGGCATTGATCGCCGAGAGCGTGACGCCGACCGTACTCTGACCGGGAAAGATGGTGTCGCCGCAGAGCGTTAGCCCGGCGATGCCGCTACGGTGCGAACGCGCGCGAAGGTTTGCGCTCTCGATGCGCTGCGGCGTTCCGCCGACGAGTCCGCGATAGCGTAAGGTGTAGCGTTCGAACGTGCGCGGCGTCCCCAACTCGAAAAACGACGGAGCGATCCGCTTTCCCGCTGCGCGTTCGAGCCCGGCGAGCATTCGTTGCGCGTACGCTCGCTGGAGTTCCGCGCCGCGCCCGGCGCTATATGCTTGCTCCCAGCGAAGCGGATCGACGTGCGTCGAAATCGTCACCGCGCGCCCACCGTTGCGGGCCCGTCCACGCTCTCCCGGTGCCGAGAGCGAGATGAAGAGCGAATTTGCGTCGCCCAACGGCGCCCGCGGGTCGAGCAGCACTTGGTGGTGCAGCGGAAAATCGTCGGGAAGCGCTCCCGCTTCGAGCCCAGCGTAGGCAGTTACCGCGCTCCAACGCTGAGCGGTGCGCGACGATGGGTTCGGCGTTCTGCCCAGGAGCTGCAGAACGTTCTCATACGGTATCGCCGCAACGGCGTTGCGCGCGGAGATCGTCCTCCCGTCGGCGAGTTCGACTCCGCGGAAGCCGCGGCGGTCAACGAGAATGCGCGCGACGTCGGTGCGATAGGAGATCGTGCTGCCGAAGCGGCGAATCGCACGCGCGAGCGCCGTGGCGATCGTTGCAATGCCGCCTTCGAGATGGTACGTTCCCTCGCGCGCAATATCGAGTGCGGCGGCGCCGAATGCGAGATCGGCCTCGCCTGCCGACGTTTGCGCGGTGATGAGTAATTGCAGATCGATGAAGGCACGCATTTCCGGCGAGGCATCGCGGGGCAGCAGGCGGGCGATGCTTTGCCCCTGATAGCGCAGCAGCTCGAGATCGCGCGGACGAAAAATGCGTGCGAGATGCAACGCGCTCGCAAAATCTGCGGGCAAGGTCGGCAACCGCGCTGCAAAATCCCAGACGCGATCGGCGATGCGTTCCTGGGCCTCCCAAAAAGGTTCGAAACGCTCCCCGAACGCCGCGATCCGCTCGTCGCGCCAGCGAGCATCGCCGTAACGCGCGATCCGAACGCCGGGAAGATGGACGAGCATCGCGGGCTCCAGCGGCGTCGGCGCGATCGTGACCCCGAGCGTATCGAAGACCCGCCGGTGGATGCCGCGCGGGCCAAAGCCGTTGACGACGGTCGCTCCCACGTCGAAGCGGTAGCCGTCGCGCTGGAAAAACGAGGCGCAGCCGCCGGGGACGTTGTGATGCTCGGCGAGAAAAACCCGTGCGCCGGCCCGCGCGGCGAGCGCTGCCGCAGTCAGCCCGGCGATGCCGCCGCCGATGACCACGAGATCGAACGAAGAGTCCGCCATCGCTGCGTTGAACCCCGGGCGTGCCCGCAGAGTTCCGTGGGCGATCGATTGAAGGAGGAACCGATGGAACACTTTTTTGTGAATCTCGCTCGTGATGCCGCGTGGGTCGTCGCGATCGTCTTTATTTTTGCGGTCATCGGTGTCGTTGCGACGATTCGATGGATCGTCAACCTGTTGACCCGCGCCGAACATGCCGTTGAATCGGGCGTAGAAAACGTCGAGCACGCGATAACGCACCGCGATAATTAACGCCGTACGAAACGCGTATCGAGGGCTGCTTCCTCTGCGCCTCGATACGATGGCTTCGCCATCTACTCGGCGTGACAACTGGCGCGCGTTACTCGGCGTGACAACTGCCGCGCGTTACTCGGCGTGACAACTGGCGCGCGTTACTCGGCGTGACAACTGGCGCGCGTTACTCGGCGTGACAACGGTTACGAATCGCGAGAACGCCTACTGTTTGCCGATGCGCTCGTTTTCGTTATTGAGCAAGTAGATGCGATCGGCATGACGTATGCCGAACGCGCGCTGATCGTAGATGATGCCGACGTAACGACCGGGTTTCACGGCTTTCATTTGGTACGTCGTCTTACCGTCGTCCGAGAAAATCTGATCGAACTTCGGTAAAATTTCAAAACTCAGCACCTGCCCGGTGTGTGGATTGCGGACCTTGATATTCGTCGTCGAAACATGCAACGTGATTCCGTAGAACGTCGATGTTTTCGCCGAAGCCATGGACGGGACGGTGACTGCGGTGATCGCCAACGCGAGTGTCGCGAATAATTGAAAGAATTGCTTTTTCATTTTCTGCTTTCCTAAATGAACCGACGTGCGTACACGCACGTGGTTCTGTAACTGTACCCGAATATCGAAACGTATAAACGTGCGAAAAGATCGCCGGGGATACGCCCCTCGATACGATGGCTTCGCCATCTACTCGGGGTGACATGGTGCCGGCTCGAAGTAAGGGCGCAGCCTACTCGGGGTGACATGGTGCCGGCTCGAAGTAAGAGCGCAGCCTACTCGGGGTGACGTGGTGCCGGCTCGAAGCAAGAGCGCAGCCTACTCGGGGTGAGCGCCGCGTGAGGCCGCCATGTCAGCCCGAGTAGCGCCGAAGCGCGTATCGAGGGCTGGGCGCCCCTCGAGGCAACATTGGATTGACAACTTTCGATTCAACGACTAGCATTGAGCGATGTCGATCCAACGCTGTGCCCCCGAACCGACCCTCTACGAAGGCGACCTGGGCGCGGAATGTGCGCTCTTCCACGCGCTCGCCGACCCCGCTCGCCTCCGAATTCTTGCAACGCTCGCCCGCGCGAGCCATGAGGTCTGCGTCTGCGATCTCACCGCGGGTTTCGATCTGAATCAATCGACGATCTCGCATCATTTGAAAATTCTGAAAGAGGCCGCACTCGTGATCGGTGAACGGCGCGGAACCTGGGGCTTCTACCGGCTCGCGCCTGGAGCGCGCGAACAAATCGAGCGCGCGCTCGACCGCGCGCTTCCGCTAGCGGTGCATGCGTGAAACGACTCGCGTTTCTCGACCGCTATCTGACGTTGTGGATCCTCGCGGCGATGGCGCTCGGGGTCGCGCTCGGCGCGTTCGGAGCGCATCTCCCCGAAGTCGTCGTCCCGATCGGCCTCATCGCGATGATGTATCCGCCGTTCGCACGCGTGCGCTACGAAGCGCTCCCCGCGGTCGTGCGCAATCTGCGCCTCTTTGCACTCTCCCTCGTACAGAACTGGGCGATCGGCCCGGTGCTGATGTTCGCGTTGGCGGCGATCTTCTTGCACGACAAACCTGCGTTTTTCGCCGGACTCGTGATGGTTGGACTCGCGCGATGCATCGCCATGGTGATCGTTTGGAACGACCTTGCCAACGGCGATCGCGAATATGCGGCGGCGCTCGTCGCGTTTAATTCGCTCTTTCAAATATTCGGTTACGCCGCCTACGCGTGGCTCTTCATCACGGTGCTCCCGCCGCTCATCGGCATGCCTTCGCTTGCGGTGCATCTATCGTTTGCCGATGTCGTCAAAAACGTTGCGCTCTATTTGGGATTACCCTTCGTTGCCGGCGCGCTGACGCGCGCGATTCTCCGGCCGCGGATCGGCGTCGAACGGTACGATGCGGGTTTCGTGCCGCGCATCGCGCCGTTGACGCTTATCGCACTGCTCGTCACGATCGTCGCCATGTTCGCCCTTCAAGGGCATCGTATCGTCGAACGCCCGCTCGACGTTCTGCAGATCGCCGTACCGCTCGTCCTCTATTTCGTGGCGATGTTCTTCATCTCGTTTGCGATGGGCAAGCGCATGGGCGCGAGCTACGGCGCGAGCACGGCGCTCTCGCTGACCGCTGCAAGCAATAATTTCGAGCTCGCGATCGCCGTCTGCATCGCGCTCTTCGGCATCACCTCGGGCGAAGCGTTCGCCGCCGTCATCGGCCCGCTCGTCGAAGTCCCCGTCATGCTCGCGCTCGTCAACGTTGCGCTGCGCATGGAACGCACCTATACCGCCACGTAAGGAGACCCCAGCATCGTGACCGCACCGACCGATCCCCGCGCCCGCGTGCTTTTTCTCTGCGTGCATAATAGCGCGCGCAGCCAGATGGCCGAGGCGTTCGCCAACGCTCGCTTCTCCGACCGGCTCGTCGCCGAGAGCGCGGGGCTGGACGCCGGCACGCTCAATCCGCTCGCCGTCGAAGCGATGCGCGAACGCGGTATCGACATCTCGCAGAAGCAGACGCGCCGCGTCTTCGATCTCT
>JBMFXH010000004.1:8393-37876 GCA_049964475.1 Vulcanimicrobiaceae bacterium | reverse complement strand
GATCGCGGCGGCATCACCATTCCGCAGGGAGAGTCGGGCGAGCCGGGCAGCCGCTGGTACACCGATGAGGCCGGAGCATGGGTCTCGGGAAGATTGCTGCCGCTTCCCTGGAACCGTGCGGCGGTGCGCGCGGCGACGCGCTCTACGCTGACGCTCTCGCCGTAACGCTGGGAGCGGACCAACCCGACTTTTCCTCCTGCAAGCTTCGGCGCATCTCCGTACACTCGGCGGATATGCAGAAGCACTCCTCATTCCGCCGACTCGCCGATTTCAACGTTGACGGGAAGCGCCTCGCGCTCGTGACCGCGCTCGCCGTCGTTGTCGGGATCGTGGGTGCGCTGCTCGCGAAGCTCTTGCTCTGGCTCATCGGCGAAATGACGCATCTCGCCTATTTTGGCCGCTTCGGAGCGACATTGATACAACCCGATCCGCGCCACTGGGGGCCGATCGCGGTAGCGATCCCGGTTCTCGGCGCTCTTCTCGTCGGCCTCATCGCGCGATACGGGAGCGAGAAAATTCGCGGGCACGGCATTCCCGAAGCGATTCAATCGATTCTCGAAGGGAACAGCGTCATCCAAGCGCGGGTCGCATTCTTCAAGCCGCTCGCGTCGGCGATCGCCATCGGCACCGGCGCACCGTTCGGGGCCGAAGGACCGATCATTATGACCGGCGGGGCGTTCGGTTCGCTCTTCGCTCAGTATCTTCGGTTATCTGCAATCGAGCGGCGCACGTTGCTCGTTGCCGGGGCGGCGGCGGGCATGTCGGCGACGTTCGGGGCTCCCATTGCATCGGTCTTCATCGCAGTCGAACTGCTCCTCTTCGAATGGCGCCCACGAAGTTTTATCCCGGTCGTCGTCGCTTCGTTCGTTGCCGACGCGCTGCGCAGCGCAATCATCTCCACGCAACCGCCTTTTATCAGCACGATCTCGCATGCGCATGGGCCATCGCTCTTTGGTTGGGCACTGCTCGTCGGGCTCTGCGGGGGCGTCGTCTCGATGGTGATGACGAAACTTGTCTATCTGGCCGAAGATGCGTACGAGAGACTGCCGATCCATTGGATGTGGTGGCCGGCGATCGGCGGGCTCTTCGTCGGTCTCGGTGGATCGCTCGTCCCTGCCGCACTCGGCGTCGGCTATCCTACGATCGGAGCGCTCGTTAATGGCGAACTCGCCGTCGGCGCGGCGGTAGGGATCATCGTCGTCAAAATTCTCATCTGGATCCTCAGCCTGTCGTCGGGAACCTCCGGCGGCGTGCTCGCACCGCTCTTAATGATCGGCGCGGCGATGGGCACGATCGCAGCGCAAGTGATCCCCGGCCACGACGCAGGGCTGTGGGCGATCGTCGGGATGGCGGCGTTAATGGGCGGAACGATGCGCGCACCATTTATGGGTACGCTCTTCGCTCTCGAAACGACGCATGCATGGAATCTCTCCCCGGAGATCTTTCTCGGTTGCGTTGCCGCGACGGCATTTACCGTCGTCTTCGTTCCTCGGTCGATTCTCACCGAAAAACTCGCTCGACGCGGCACGCACGTAGCGCGCGAGTATGCAGTCGACTCGCTCGAATCGCTCTCCGTCGAGGCAATCGTTCGCCCGATCGAACGCGAGGGCGAGCCTCCGCGTGCATCGATCTCCATAGACTCCCGCATTCGAACCGCCGCCGATCTGCTTGCATCCAGTGGAGAACGCACCCTCGCGGTCATCGACCGAGAGGGGCGATGGGTCGGCACGGTCGGGAGCGAGGAGATCGTGCGCGCCTTCAGCTTGAGCCTGCAAGCCGATCGGCCCGAACGCGTGCGAAAGACCGGTGTCGCGCGACTTTTCAGCCCGGGACGTCACTCCCTATCCGTGCGCTCTCGCGGAGGAGGCGAGCGCCCGTAACATCGGCTCCGCGCCAAAGGCCGAATAGTCGCCGGCGTACGCGATGTTGGGAACTTTGCTCCCGGAGCAAAGATCCGCCCCAACTTTGCGTTGAGCCCCAAAATCTTCCCGCTCGGGATAACGAGCAACGCCGAACGCGCGAAATACGTTCTTCTATCATGAGGTAACATCATGAAGAACGCATCAGCAAGCCTCGCAATCGCCCTCTTTCTCGCATCCGCAACGACGACCGCGATGGCCACCACCATCAAAAACCCCATCCGCATCTCCGAGTGTCGCCCCCAAGCGGTCGGGAGTGCGATGTGGGCCTACTCGGACGGGTTTTTCCCGAGCTATCCGTACTATTGGAGCGACTCCTTTGGAGGCATGTTCTATCAACCTCCGATCCGGAACAGTCCGCTTCTCTCCATTGCATACGTGAACCAAACGCATCGCGTTATGAAAAATATCGAGTTCGGCCTCCTAGCAAGAGGGCGGCTCGTTGCGAAGGTGCGCGATCTCGGCACATTCACGCCGGGAGCGCTGATTCGACATCAATTCGGGTTGAGTCGCAACGTCCTACCACTTGGAACGAGTTTCACCAAGTGCGTGCCATTACGCATCGCGTTCCAAAATGGAACGACCTGGAAGAATCCGCGCCTGCGGCAATTACGTCGAAGCATCTACGGCCGCTTCTAAATCGAACCGCCGCGAACGCTCCATCACGCGAACTCTTTGCGCTCTTCACGATAGTAGGCCCGTACGGCTATCCACGTGAAGAGCGCGCCATAGCCGAGTAGCCAGAGCGCTGCGCGATGCCACGGTTCGCTCGTCGCGCCGACTGCACCCCAGGCAAGTTGCCCGAGATGATAGGTCGGCAGATACGGCGCGATCGCTTGCACGAACGGGGGCAGCTGATCGATCGGAACGAAGAGCCCCGAGGCAAACGCGAGCGGCAACGTAATGAGGTTGAGAATCGCCACCGAGGCATTGAGCCCCGCCATATAGCCCACGGCAAAACCCAATGCGACGAAGGGCAAACTGCCGAGCAGCAACCGCACCAACAGCGCGGCGAGCATCGGAAGCCCGAGAGCGGCGCCCCCCGTCACGCGAGCGAAGAGGACGAGCAAAAGTATCGCAACGCCTCCGAAAGCGAGCGACGCGATGCATTTGCCGGCGAAATAGGCGAGCGGCCGCAACGGTGCAGCGCGCATAAGCCGCGTCGCCCCGCTCCCCCGCTCTGCGGCGACGCTCGCCCCAAAAGAGAACAAGGCCAAGCTCATCACCGCATACGCGCTAAACGACGCCAGAAGATAGAGGCCGACCGTCGCGTTCATGTACGGCATGTGCGCTTGCTCTAAGCCAAAAAACGAATAGAACATCACCGGAAAGACGACCGTAGCGATCGTAAACCACGGTATGCGCAGCAAGCGAATAAGTTCTACCTTCGTCTGCGCTCGCAGCATCGGCCCGAACGGCGCTATCTCAAGCGACATGTGTGTTTCCTCCGGAGGTAAGCGCGACGAAGGCCTCTTCGAGCGTTGCGCCGGTGACGGTGAGATCGTCGATTTCAGCATTGCGCGCGAAGAGTTCGCGCAATAAATGCTCCGGCGATTCGGTGAGCGCTTCGTAGCGATCGCCGCTGCGCGCGAATCGCTCGTCGTCGAGAGCAACGCGTGACGTAAATGACACTCGCTTGCGCCCTACGGTTCCCTTCACTGCGCTCGGCGTTCCATCGGCGATAATGCGCCCGCGGTCGATCACCACCACCCGGTCGGCGATAGCGTCGGCCTCGTCGAGATAATGCGTGCTCATGAGGACCGTCCGCCCGCGCTCGGCGATGCCGGAGATCGTCGCGAGTAACGAACGGCGCGCCTCGACATCGAGCCCGACCGTCGGCTCGTCGAGCACCAAGATCTCGGGGTCGCCACAGAGGGCGACTGCAAAATAGAGTCGCTGTAATTGTCCGCCCGAAAGGCGCGCGATGCGCGCATGGGCTTTCTCGTTCAGATCGGCGAGCGCGAGGAGTTCGCCGGTCGGCAACGGCGCCGGGTAATAGCTGCGGAAGAGCGCGATCGCCTCGCTGACGGTGAGATACTCGGGCAGCCCCGAACATTGCAGCATCGCGCCGACGCGCGCTCGCACCCGCTGATTGCGAGGACTGCCGCCGAGTACCGATATCGAGCCGGCGGTCGCGCTCCGCAACCCGAGCAGCAACGAGATCGCGGTCGTCTTCCCGGCGCCGTTGGGGCCGAGCAGCGCAACGCTCTGCCCGCGCGGGATACACAGATCGATTGCATCGAGCGCCGTGAGCGCCCCGTATGTTTTGGAGACGCCGCGAAAAACGACCGCGTCGGCTCCGTCGGCGGCGATCATCGCGCCCCCTGTGGGAGTGCTTGCGCGAGAAAAGCCCAGATCGTCGGCCAGGCCCGCTTCGCTGCAGCCATATCGCCGGCAACCGTTCCGCCGAGATCCATCACCGTGCTCCCGCCGATCGAGTACGACGTGATCGCCGATTTCGGCCCGCGCGTCGCCCAGAGGAACGTATGCCCGGCATTCGGATAGACGATAGCGCGGTCGGGATAGGCGTGATGATGTGCTTTGAGATAGCGCATCGCCATCGCGCAGAGGCGCGGCGAATTCCACATTTCATCGTCGGCACCGGCGAGGCAGAGCACCGGGCCGTCGATTCGCTGCAGCGGGAAGAACGAGGCCCGTACCTGCGCTGGATCGGCGTCGAGCGAGAGATCGTAGAGGACTCGCAATTGTATCGGGCCGCTGTGCTCGAACTGCGCACCGATCGCCGAACTCGCACTCTGCGAAACGGGGACGCAGGGCAGTGCTTTTCCACGATAGCTCCACGAGCATCCCGACGGGATATCGTTCGCACCGAGCCCCACAAACGCGACCGGCGACGGCACGTCGGCGACGACCGCTTTTATCTGCGGATAGGTCGATGCCGCAAGGAGCGCGAGTTCGCCGCCCTTCGAACCGCCGAGGATACCGATCTCCTTCGGGTTCACATCTTTGCGTGCGGCAACTGCGCGTAACGCGCGTCCGATGATTTCGACCGGAACGTTCACCAGATACTTCGGCAAGCCCGGCAAACCAAAGTACGCGACGGTGACTGCGACATAGCCGCGTGCGGCAAAGGACGGTGCGACCAGCGGCATCGTCGAATTGCCGCCCTCGGAGCCCCCGAGCAGCAGCATTGCCGGGTGGCGTCCCGGCGTCGAAGGCGCGCAGATCGTGCCGATAAACGGCATACTCACGTTGGTACAGCCGGCGGGAAGCCGCGTTGGAGCGGTGAGCGGCGCCGCAGAAGCGATGCAGGCGGCGAGAACGTTCAGGCTGATAACCAGAATGAGGATAGCGATATGTTTCACGATTGCGGTTCCTTTTCGAGTAGCGATTGCAACGAACGAACGTGGGCGATCATGCGCTCGCGGCCGAGCGGGGTGAGGCGATAGCGTGAATGAGGGCGCCGATCGACGAAACTTTTCTCTTCCTCGACGTACGCGTTTTCGACGAGCTTCCCAAGATGCGCGCTGAGATTGCCGTTGGTGGTGCCGACGGATTTTTGCAATTCGCTAAAACTCGCCCATTGCGACGCCAAGAGCTCCGCGACGATCGCTAGCCGAATTTTCGAGAGCAAGAGATCGTCCATCAATCGGAGGCGCGCGACGACGCGATGAGTTCGACGGCGCCGAAGCCGGCGTAGCCGACGAACATACCCGCGGAAAGTGCATAGCCGACGAAGTCGGGTTTATAGTTCGCTACCGCGAGCGAAAGGAGCAAGATAATGCCGCCGACGAGCGCACGACGATTCCCGTGCATTGCAATATAAAACATGACGATGCTCGCCGCGAAGCTCCAAATTGCGGCAAGCCCAATAACGCCGAAGATATTCGCCCCAAAAATTTCGATAATAAAGACGAAGAACGTCACCATCATCGCGACTTTCAGAACGGTCAGAAATTCGCGTTCCAAGAAGGTGAGGCGCTCTAGCCGAGCGCTCTTCCCGCGCCAGATCGAGAACGCGACCGCGGCGAGCGCCGCCCCCCATGCAACCCAGATCGCGTTCGCCGGCACGAGATGGGTACCGATGAGCTGGTACATCAGCGACATCGTCGCCGAGGCGAGCCCCCAGACGACAAAATACTCCGCCCCGACATTGAGACGGGTTGATGTGCGCTCGACGATACGGTCGACCATCTCCAGGTGCTCGCGAGCCTCGGAACCTTCGATCATCCTAAATTCTCCACTTCAGACTAGTTTATTTTATAGACTAGTCCGTTATACAGCAGTCCCCTCCCACCGTCAACCCCCTCTTCGGCCGTTGACAGGGCCCGGGCTTCGGAGTAAAGTCCCATAGTTATGTACGCAGTTATCGAAAGCGGCGGTAAACAGTACCGCGTCGCTGAAGGCGATATTATTCGCACGGATTTGATCGAGACCGAAGTGGGTGCCGATGTCACCTTCGATCGCGTCGTGCTCGCCGGTTCCGGCGCCGACGTGAAGATCGGAACCCCGGTGCTCAGCGGCGCGAGCGTCGTCGGCACGGTGCTCCGTCAGGCGAAAGACAAGAAGATCCTCGTCTTCCGCTACAAGCCCAAGAAGCGCGTTCGCAAGCTCATCGGCCATCGTCAGCGCTTCGCCGAGGTAAAGATCACCAAGATCAACCTCGCGTAGGGGCGGCGTGCTCCGCGTTACGTTTTACGAGGACAGTCGGCAACGGCTGTCCTCGTTCGTTGCCGAGGGACATACCGAGCTCGCCGCACACGGCGAGGATATCGTCTGCGCCGCCGTCTCGGCGATCCTCCAGGCCGCTCGGCTCGGGCTCGAGGCGCACGCCGAGCTGGCGCTCTCGGTCCGTCAGCGCAGCGGCGACATGGAGCTGCACGTCCCCGAATCGGCGCGGGAGCGCGAGGATGTCCGAGCGATCCTCGGCACGGCCCTGCTTGCCTGCGAAGCGATCGCCGCTCAATATCCCCTCGCCGTGCGGGTCCGGCGCGAAACCGAAACGCCCGTTCGGCAGTAGTGAAGCGGTGTCCGTTAGAAAGGGAGCCTCATGACCGACTCACTGCACCAACATGCCGAACCCTCATCGAACCAACCCGACGATAACGAGCTTGGGAAAGCGCTGCTCGTCGGTGTACTCGGCGGGGTGCTCTCAGCGGTCGGCTACGTGATCTACCGCCGTCTGCCCGACGAACAGCGCGACCGCTTGCACGACCAAGTCCGCACGCTCGTCAGCGCGCGCATCAACGACCTGCGCCAGAACTTTAATCTTTAGGCGCTAGCGGCTCGTCGTGCGGCGCAGCGACCGGGGGTGGGCTCGGCGCCGACGGCGGAGCTTGCTCGTGCGCGGCATCGGCCGCCCGCTCCATCTCCGCAACGAAGTTCGCCGAGGCGTTCTGAAGGTCGCGAGTCACCTTCCCGAACTGCCGCATCATTCCGGGGAGTTTGTCGGGGCCGAAGAGCAGGAGGGCCAGCATGCTGATGACCGCGATATCGGGAACGGAAAACATCTCCCGGTGCTCTTTCGGCAGGCCTCCTTCCACGACCCGTGCAAGCAAGCGAGTCCAACACCGTGAAAATCATTTACACGCGCGGCAACCGCGAGGAGACGCTCGCTTCGCTGGGCACCTTACGCAAGGTTCTCAACCGTTTCGTGCGGCGCCGCGTCTTCTATGAGATCAGCAGTCGCAGCCGGCGGGGGCACGAATTTTTCTCCGCCAAAGATACCTTCACGGTCGGCGCGATCGAGGTGAGCAACCGCGAACACCTCCAGATCCTCATCTTCGATGCGCGCAAGCACGAGCGCTCGATCGAGATCATCAACCCGCAGGCGATGCGCATTTACGACGAGTCTCCCGATCGTAATTTTGCGGTTTCATTTCTCTGTGAAAACGGTGATTTCGAGACCCGCGTGTACTTGCGCGAAGAGGGCGCCGATGAAACGTTGCCGCCGGAGGGACAAGGGCTCGAACGCATCTCGCTCCCGCAGTTATTCGATTACATTCGCGATATTACGACGGTCGAGAGAACTACAACTTAAAGAGCGCGTCGGTCACCTTTCCGGGTTCGACGCGTAGCTGCGCGAGGACCCCCGGCGAACGCACTGCCTCGGCGGCAAATCCGATACCGATATGCTGGGGCATGAACCGCCCGTCTGCACGGCGCGCTCCCTCGGTAAAGATCGCGAAGGATTCGTGGCTCAGCCAGATGCGTTCGTCGCCGTTACCGCAGGTAAACGCGAGCGTATCGTAGCGCTGCATCGGCGGTGCTTCGCCGCGGCTGCTCGCCGGTTCGGCGACGGGGTCGGCGACCGCGCGCGGATCTTCGAGCGCATCCTCGCGTTTCGTCGCGCGCATTCCCTCGCCGAAGTGCGTTTGATTCGCTTCGGCCGCAGCGGCGATCGCGCGCTCGCGCTCGGCTTTGCGTACTTCGAAAAGCCCGTCGAGTTTTTCGCGATCGATAACATCGGTGAGCGCGGCGCCGACGACGGGATCGTCCATTAGCGCAAGCAGCAGGGCATACGAACTCACGAAACGCTCGCCCATCCGCTTCGCGTGCGCGGCGGCACCGCGCATGAGGGTAAAGAGCTCGTCGGAGATCGGAAGTTGGTCCTGCGCTTCGGCCATACGCGGCGCACTTTGCGCGTAGATGCCGCCGCACCTCTAGGAGTTTGTGCGACTTCGGCGCACTCCCGTTTCCAGCCCGCCTTTTGTCCGAATACTTCGTTGCTCATCGGTCACGAAGCTACGGCTTCGCTCCCTCTTCGCGCCTCGTTTTCGAACAAAATTCGGCGCCGGATCCGAAAATGGCCCAAGTCAGCCAAACTCCTCACGCCGAAGGGAGGCAGCGTGCTCGCTATCGACGTCATCACACTCTTCCCCGAGGTCTTCGCCCCCTACGTTGGCCTCTCGATTATCGGCCGTGCCGTTGAGGCCGGGCTGGTATCGATTCGCTACCACCACCTGCTCGATGCCCTCGAAGGGCGCGAGCGTGCCGACGACGCCCCTTTCGGCGGCGGAGCGGGAATGGTGATGCGGCTCGCCCCCATCGCCCGCAGCCTCGACGCCATCCTCGCCGCCGCGGAGGAACCCGCCGAGGAGCGGCTGCTTCTCCTTCCCTCGCCGAGCGGCCCTCGCTTCACCCAACAGAGCGCGAGACGCTTCGTCGGCTATCGGCGCCTCGTCTTTATCTGCGGGCACTACGAAGGGATCGACGACCGGCTCGGCGCGCTCTACCCGCTCGAGGAGTTCTCGCTCGGCGATTTTGTCCTCACCGGCGGCGAATTGCCCGCCCTGGCGGCGATCGACGCGACGGTCCGGCTCGTCGAAGGAGCTCTCCGCGAGGAGTCTCGCGAGCAAGAGTCCTTCTCGGGCTCCCTGCTCGACTACCCGAGCTACACGCGCCCCGCGCGCTTCCGCGGGGTCGACGTCCCCGAAGTCCTCCTCTCCGGCGACCACGCCCGGATCGCCGAATGGCGCCGGGAAGAATCCCGCCGCCGCACCCAAGAGCGCCGTCCGGAGTTGCAGGGGGAGTGAGCCCGTGATATAGTCCGGGGGTTGTCTCGGCGCACGAGTGCGCCGCTCTATTGTTACGGACAGGATGCCATGAACGTCATCGATACTCTCGAACGCGAACAGCTCAAGCCCACGGTCCCCGATATGCGCTCGGGCGACACGGTGAAAGTATTCTCTAAAGTCGTCGAAGGCGGCAAAGAACGTACGCAGATGTTTGAAGGCGTCGTTACCGCCCGGAAAAGCGGCGGGCTCGGCGAGTGCATCGTCGTGCGTCGCGTCGCTCACGGCGTCGGCGTCGAGAAAACGTTCTTGCTGCATAGCCCACGCGTAGAAAAAATCGAGATCAGCAAGCGCGGCATCGTCCGCCGCAGCCGTCTCTATTATCTCAGCGATCTCGTCGGCAAAGCCGCACGCATCAAAGAGAGAAAGACCGCGCGATAGGGCCGCGACGCTGCTCGCGTTCTTCGCCCTCATCGCGTTGCTCGTCGCCGTTCTTCTGCGAGCGTTGCCGTTTCGGCAACGCTCGCTTCGTTTATTCGGCGACGTCGCTCTCGTAGCCGGGTTGCTCGCGCTCTTCCTCGCCCCGTTTACGATCCGCCTCTTCGTCGTTCCCTCGATCTCGATGGAACCGACCTTGCGCGTCGGCGATGTCATTCTCGTCGATCGTTTGCAGACGCTCTTGGGCTTCGCACCGGCCAACGGCAGCATCATCGTTTTCCGGCCGCCACGCGAAGTGGCGACGACCGATTTCGTCAAGCGAGTCGTCGCTCGCTCCGGCGATTCGTTCTCGCTCGTCGACGGCGTTGCCGAACGGAACGGGCGCGTGATTTCGGAGCCCTATCTCGCGAATCCACCGGCGTACGATCTCGCCGTCTCCGGGTTCGAACTCGATCTCAACGGCGAGCCCTTGGCAGGGAACGCGGCGAGCATTCCCCCTCGTTCACGGTGGGCGAGCGGCGACCGCGTGCCGAATGGGTACGCGCTCGTCCTCGGCGACAACCGAAATTATTCCGACGATTCGCATCTCTGGGGCTTTCTGCCGCTGCGGGGGCATATCGTCGGGCAAGCGATCGCGGTCGTCTGGCCGCTATCGCATATCGCACTCTTCAGTCTCGAATGAAAGACGCATGATAACTCCTCAGTTGATCGTTATAGTTGTCCTTATTCTCATCGTCGTACGCGTTGTTTTTTCGCTCCGTCCGGTTATAGCCGGCACGAACGGGAGAAGCCGGACGATCGCTCGCGAGTATCTCGACGTCTTTATTTTTGCGGGTGCCGCCGCCTGGTTCGTGACCTCGTTCATCGGGCGAACCTACTACATCCCGTCGGGTTCGATGCTGCCGACGCTCCAGATCGGTGATCTGCTCGTCGTCGATAAATTCGAATATCGCTTCCATCCTCCGCACGACGGCGATATCGCCGTCTTTCCGCCGCCGCTTCCGAGCCCCGACGATTTCATCAAACGTGTCATCGGTAGCCCGGGAGATACCATTGAAATCAAGGGCGGAACCGTCTATCGCAACGGCGTGGCATTGAAAGAGCCCTATATCGCACAGCCGCCGGATTATTCGTTGAAAATTCGCAACTACGACATCTACGTCAACGACGGTTACGGTTGGCAAGCGCTCGACCCCGCGCAAGCCAATATTCCGCCGCGCAAAGATTGGCTCGCACCCAACCGCATACCGCCGCACTGCTTCCTCATGCTCGGCGACAACCGCAACGATTCCGAAGACTCGCATATCTGGGGCTTCGCCCAGGATAGCGGACGCTTCTTCTCCGGTCCGCGCGCCGGGAAGCCGGCCTCGTTTACCGGGCGCGCCGTGCTGATCTTCTGGCCATTCTCGCAGGCAAGAATTCTCCCGGGGTAAAAAACTCTTTTCCCGTGTGGGAACGCGTGGGCCGGGCGGCGCTTTTTCTCGGCGAGTCGGTCGCTCTTCTCGCAATCGTTCTCGCAACGATCTTCGTTCGAGTTCCCCAAGTCGACGGCGCCTCGATGGCCCCGACGATCCCGAGCGGAGCGATCGTCGTCACCGAGAGCCTCAGCGGTAATTTTTCACCGCCCCAACCCGGCGAGATCGTGGCATTCACGCTCGATCTCTCCCGGACGGAGACCTATATCAAACGCGTGGTCGCACTCCCCGGGCAGCGGATCCGTATTGACAACGGCGTCGTTTTCGTGAACGGTGTTCGCGTCCATGAACCTTTCGTCCGATTTCACGACACGCGCTCCATGCCCACGCTCGTCGTTCCGCCCGGCAAATTATTCGTGCTCGGGGACGATCGGCCGCACAGCGAGGATTCTCGCTTTTTCGGCCCCATCGCCGAGTCGCACGTGATCGGACGCGCCTGGTGGATCCTCTGGCCCCTCTCCCGGTTCGGCCCGCTATGAGCGACCCGCTCGATCGCGTCGTCCAGTGGTACCCGGGGCACATGGTCAAAGCCATGCGTGGAATCGGCGAGCGCCTCGCGCTGGTCGATCTGGCGATCGAGGTCGTCGATGCCCGCGTGGCACTGAGCGGCGCGAACCCCGACCTCGCTCGGGTCCTCGCCGGGAAACCACGGATGTTACTGCTCTCGCGCGCCGATCTCGCCAACCCGGCGATCACGCAAGAGTGGCTCGAACGCTTTCGCGCCCGCGGCCTGCAGGCGGTCGCGTTTAACGCAGGTAGCCGCCGCGATTGCAGCTTCGTTCGCGACGAGATCGTGCGTTTTGCCGAAAGCGTGCGCGGCACGGCGCGCGCGATGATCGTCGGGATCCCGAACTCCGGAAAATCCACCGCGCTCAATGCGCTGCTCGGACGGGCGGCCGCCCGCGTGCAAAACCGCGCCGGCATCACCCGCCAGTTGCAATGGTTCCGCCTCGCACCCGACGTCGAGCTGATGGATACGCCGGGCATCCTCGTCCCGAAGATTCCCAATGCCGACGCCCAATGGCACCTCGCCCTCTGCGGCGGCGTCCCCGTCGAACGCTACGATCCCGAGGAGATCGTCGAGCGCTTTACCGCATGGGCGGCGAAACTCGGGCTCGACGAGGTGCCGGCGCTCGCCGAGTTCGCCCGCAAAGGCGGCTTCGCCCGCAAAGGCGGAGAGTTCGATCTCCACAATGCCGCGCGCGCGTATATCAGCCGCTTTAACGACGGGTCCTTCGGGCGCATCTCGCTCGAACGCCCGCCGGAGGAACCGGCATGACGCGCGACCGCGAACTCGCCGCTCGCGAGCGAGAACTCCGCCGCAGCGGGTTTACCGTCATCGCCGGGATCGACGAGGCCGGGCGCGGACCGCTCGCCGGCCCCGTCGTCGCCGCCTGCACGGTCCTCACGGCGCTCCTGCCGATCTCCGGCATCGACGACTCCAAGCGCCTCAGTCCCAAACGGCGCGCCGAGCTCGCGGTCGAGATTCGCCGTCACGCGGCCGCCTGCGGTATCGGCCTGGCCAGCCCGGCCGAGATCGACGCACTCAACATCTACCGAGCAACGCAACTGGCGATGCGCCGCGCCCTGGAGGCGGCAGAGCTGCGCCCCGACATCGTGCTCGTCGATGCGATGCCCCTTCCCGGGCTCGGGCTCCCGATCGAATCGATCGTCGGCGGCGATGCGCGCTGCACCGCGATCGCCGCCGCCTCGATCCTCGCCAAAGAGCACCGCGATGCGCTGCTCTGCGAGCTCGATGCTCTCGACCCGCGCTACGGCTTCGCCCGCCATAAGGGCTACGGCACCCCGGAGCACCTCGAAGCCCTCCGCCTCCACGGCCCGTCGCCCTATCATCGCCGTAGCTTCGCCCCGGTCGCCGAGGCGTTCGAGCGCCGATGAGCCGGCACACCCGATCCCTCGGTCGCATCGGCGAGGAGCAAGCGGAACGCCTGCTCGCCAAGGCAGGCTACCGTTTGCTTGCTCGAAACCTCCAATTGCCGGGTGGGGAGATCGACCTGCTCTTCTTGGATGGGAGCACTTTGGTTGTCGTAGAAGTGAAGCGACGTGAAAGCTCCGATTTTGGCTCGGCGCTCGCGGCCGTCGGTCGCTCAAAGCGCGCGACCCTTCGTCGTATCGCCGCCGACTACGCGCAAATCGTCGCGCCGTACGCACGCGTGCGTTTCGATGTCGTCGCTATCGATGGTGAACGCATGATGCATTATCGGAATGCCTTTTAGGATATAGGAACGATTGCGTGGAACTCCAAGGACGGACTCTCGCGGGACGATATGAGATCGGCGAACTGCTCGGACGGGGCGGTACGGCCGATACGTATCGTGCGCTCGATAAAAAGTTAGGGCGCGAAGTCGCCGTCAAAGTATTAATCGAGCGTTCGAGCGACACGATCGAACGGTTGCTCGGCGAGGCACGCGCGATGGCGCGGCTCAATCATCCGCGCATCGTTGCAGTCTTCGACGCCGGCGAGGATGAAGGCTACCCGTACATTATTATGGAGCTCATGCGCGGGCGAAACCTCGCCGATCTGCGCAGCGGCGAACTCAAGTATAAACAGGCGCTCGGATTTATTTGCGATATCCTCGAGGGGCTCGATTACGCCCAGTCGCAGGGCATCGTCCACCGCGATATCAAGCCATCGAACGTTATGCTCGACGAGAACTCCGAGCGCGTGAAGCTTACCGATTTCGGCCTCGCGCGACGCGCGAGCGACGTCACGCAGACGACGCGAACGGGGCAGATTATCGGCACGATCTCGTATTTAGCGCCCGAACGTTTTCTGAGTAAACCCGCCGACGTCCGCTCCGATCTCTACTCCGTCGGCATTTTGATGTACGAGATTTTTACGGGGACGTTGCCCTTCCGGAACGATCGCGAGGATATCGTCGCCACGATGTACTCGCACGTCCACGATACGCCGACGCCGCCCCGCGAGATCAATCGCAACATCCCCGAGGCGCTCGAACGCGTCATCTTGCGCTCGATTGAAAAAGATCCCGGCAAACGCTATCAGACCGCGCATGAGTTCTATGTCGATGTCGATATGCTGCGCACCGGGCAAGTCGCGTCGCAGGCAGCGCCGCAGTCCGCGCCGGTGCCGAGCCAAGCGGCCCGTCCCCCGAGAACCTTCGCCACCTCGCCGACGATCGCCAGCGACCCCGACCTTCGCCAAGCGATCGACCAGGCGCTCGCGCCGACCAGAAATCGGAGCGACGCCCTCGAAAACGTCCTCAAGGGGATGATTGCGACGCGCCGGAGAGACTACGACCAGGCGAGCGAGGCGTACGAATTGGCGATGCACGAACTGCAGGCGATCGGCAACCATGTTGAGTATGCAAAGACGGCGATCAAATATGCAACGATGATCTTGCAGAAGAGTTCCGATGGAATGCGAGAACGCAACGAGCTGCGCAACGCGGTCAACCGCCTCATGGACGCACGCAAGATCTTTCGCGATTACGAATTGACCGAACAAATGGCCCAAGCGGAGTACACGATCAACGCGCTCGAACGTACTGCGATAGGCATCATCTTTTAGAAGCGACGCATGCCCGACCAACACCAACCCGAACTCAAACGCTCGGTCACGCCTTGGGGATCTTTCTCCTGGGGCTATTCAGATGTCGGCGCCGATATCTTCGTCGGCCTCGGCCTGGTTCTGGGCGCCGCGGCCGGCGCTTCGAACGTTGCCTTTCTTTTTGCCGGCATCGTCTACGTTTGCATCGGGTTAGCCTATACCGAACTCGCGGCGACTTACCCCGTCGCCGGCGGCGGACAGTATTTCGTCATGCGCGGCCTCGGCGATTTTCTCGGGTTCATTGCCGGATGGGCGGTGCTGCTCGATTTCACGATCGACGTCACGCTGTTTGCCTGGAGCTGCGTCGACTATCTCAGCGAAGTCGTCCCGGTGCTGCTCAACCCCATCCATCCGTGGGTCCATTTTATCGCCGTCTTCGGGTTGATCGCGGGCCTCTGCCTACTCAACGTGCTCGGCGTTCGCGAGAGCACCACTTTCAACGGCGTCGTCTCCGCACTCGACGTGATCAGCGAAACGTCGATTCTCTTCTTCGGCTTCCTCTTCGCATTTCGCCCGGAACTGCTCGTCCACACGATGACGACGCAATGGCCGAGCACCTTCAACCTCATGCTCGGCGCTTCGTACGCGATCATCTCGTTCGTCGGGCTCGAATCGATCTCGCAGGCCGCGCAAGAGACGCAGCGCCCGGCATCGATTATTCCGCGCACGTCGATCGCGCTGATTCTGACGATTCTCATCTACGCGCTCGCCTATTCGAACCTCGCGCTGGGAATGGTTCCCTGGCACCAAATACCGGCCGATGCGATGGGGCATGCCCAGACGCTCTGGCAGTGGCTTGGCAACAACGACAACAACGGTAAGGCCGTTGCGTTGCTCGCCAAAGAGGTACCCTACTTCGGTGCGCTCGCCGCGCTCTACGTGCCGATTCTCGGCGCGATCTTGCTGCTCATATCCTCGAACTCCGGCGTCTTCGGCAGCTCGCGCATCGCCTATGCGATGGCGAACGCGAAGTTGCTTCCCTCGATCTTCCAGCGGGTCAATCGGCGCTTTCGTACGCCGGCGATCTCGATTATCGCGTTCTGCGCCATCGCCGTCATCGAGCTGATCTTTGCGGCGTGGCCATCGCTCGACCCCGGTGCCGCAGCATTCTACGCGAAGTTTTTCCACGGCGAGGGCGGCATCGGTTTCCTCGGCGATCTCTATGCTTTCGGAGCGGCGACGAGCTACTCGTTCGTCTTCCTCGCGTTGATCGCGCTGCGCATGAACGATCCGCTCAGCCCGCGCAAATTCCGCATCCCGCTGAATATACCGTTCACGTATAAAGGCGAACGGGTACTCTTTCCGGTGATCGGGGTGTTGGGCTTCATCGGCATTCTCTCGATTCTCGTCTTTACGATCATCACGCACGATCTCGGACGCATCGCCGGCCCCGCCTGGCTCGTGCTCGGCTTCATCATCTTCGTCATCTATCGGCGCAGTAAAGGGCTGCCGGTCTTCGGTTCTGCACCGCACGATTGGCGCCACGAGCAGATCGGCATTCTTCGCGACGCCGGTGAGTTGGAATTGATGGACGAATACCTTGCGCGGCTCAAAGAGCGCGAACCCGCGCGCATAGCGGAGATCGGATAACGCGATGCTGTTCTATCGCGCGTTCCTCTCCCTCGCGCTCGTCATCGTCGGCGCTATCGTGCTGGTACGCATGTTGCACCTGGGCTTCGGAATCCCCGAATTGCCGGGAATCGTCCTCGGGGCGGCTGTGATCGCGCTCGGCGCCTACCGTCTGCGACAGATCGTTCGCGTATGGGCGGAGCGCCCATGATCGCCATCGATCCCATCGGGGGACTGATCGCTGCGGGGATCGTTCTCGCCGTCATCGCGACGCTTTGGTGGATGCTGCACCCGCCGATCAGCAAGGTTCAGGAGATCGCGCGCGATGCCGAGAGCGAACTGGAACGGATGGTCGGTTCGATCATCGTCGTCTTCGCGGAAAATATCGCCTCTCAGCACATGATGGCACTCGCGGCGAAGCTCGCGAAAGGCGAACGCTCGGAGCTCTTGGCGATCTACGTCGTCTCGGTTCCCTACTCGCTGCCGCCCGATGCCGAGATGACCGACGAAGAACGTCGCGCGCTCGATGCGCTCGGCGCGGCACAAGCGATCGCCGCCAAGGCCGATATCAACCTACGGACCGAGACGGTAAAGGCGCGATCCACGAAGCAGGCCGTGCTCGATATCGCCAAGCGCGAGCGAGCGAACCTGATCGTGCTCGGCTCGTTCCGCGAGGGGAAATATACCGGAGCGCCGCTGAGCCGCACCATCGAGGAGATCGCGGCCGAGGCCAAGTGCGACGTCATCATCGGCGTCGAGGGCAAGCACGGCAACCTTCTCGTCGATCAGCTAGGATTCGAACAGACCGAGCAGGGCGAGACCGCTCCATAACGCGAACGCGCTTGGGAACGTTCTCATCATTGAGGAGGATCCCAATCCCATGAAATCGTTTTTTCGGCTCGGCGCCGCCGCCGTAGCGCTTCTCTCCCTCGCGGCGATGCCGCTCTCGGCACTCGCTGCCGGGAAGGCGCCCGCCCTTGCGGCCTTCGACGCGGCGTTCTCCCACGTGCACGATTACACGGTGCAACTCCGTTCGCATGAAGTCAAGGGCTCGGCAACGCAGAACCGCGTCTATCAGTATTCGTTTATGAAACCACATTTTGCAAAGACGCTCATCATCTCCGGTGACGGACAGGGCTCCGGCGGCGTCTGGGCCGGCGGCGATCAAGTCAGCGGACACCAGGGCGGGTTCCTTTCGGGCATTCACCTCAAGGTTGGCCTGCACGACGGCCGCGCGGTCTCGCTTCGCGGCTATACGATTCCCGACGGACTCATCCAAAATATCGTTGCGAAATATCAAACCACGGCGGGAACGCTCTCGCAGGGCCCCGGCGGCAATGTCGACGGCGTGCCGACGCAGCGCGTCTTTCTAAAAGTCGCCAACCCAGCAGCGAACGACGGGATCACCTCGATGGTGATCTACTTTTCGGAGAAAACCCATTTCCCGGTACGTAATATTTGGTACCAGGGAAAGACCGCGGTCCTCGACCAGTCTTTTCTCAACCTGCACCTCAACGTCGGCCTCACCCAGAACGACTTCCCGTTCTAACGGGCCCGTACGGTCTGCGAAAGCGGTATCTCGGCGCTATCGTGCGGCGAGGTACCGCTTTCGAATTTCATCGAGCGCTACGGCGAGCAAGATCACGGCGCCCAACACGACCTTCTGAAGATAGGAATCGATGTTGAGGAGATTCATCGCGTTATCGAGCAAACCGATCAACAGCGCGCCGAAGAAGGTGCCGACGATGGTGCCGCGCCCGCCGGCGAGGCTAGTGCCGCCGACGACGACGGCGGCGATCGCGTTGAGCATCTCGTCGCCGGTCCCGGTCTGCGGCGATCCGGTCGAAAAGAGCGCCATGTAGAGAAAGCCGGCGATCGCCGCGCAGATACCGCTGATCACGTAGGCCATCGTCTTGACCCGATGCACCGCAATCCCGGCGAGACGGGCCGCTTCTTCGTTGCCGCCGAGCGCGAGAATCGATCGTCCGAAGCGCGTCTTCTCCAGCAAAAGAGCGCAGATGATGACGACGGCCGCCATCCAAAGAACGGGGATCGGCAGCGCCGGCAGATGAAGCTTTGCCGAGAGCCCACCGAGGAACGTCCCGATGCCGATGCTGTTAAACGCATTCGAGGTCAAGGGCACCGGACGACCGTGCGAGATGATATACGAGAGCCCGAGCGCGACCTGCATCATTGCCAGCGTCGTGATAAACGGCGGGAGATTGAGGCGCACGACCGGGAGCGCATTGACGTACCCCGCGCCGGCTCCAAGCGCGATTCCCGCAACCAAAACGACGGCGACGAGGGGGAACCCGGTGAGGTGCAGGGAGTTCGCCAGCAGCGCCATGACGACGCCGGTGAGCGAAACGAGCGAGCCGATCGAAAGGTCGATGCCGGCGGTGAGAATGGTAAAGGTTTCACCGACGCCGAGGATACAGTTGTACGTGATCTGGCGCAGGACGCGAACGATATTACTCGGTTCGAGAAACGAACCATGCGCCGCTATGTTGACGCCGATCACTAACAGCAGCAAAACGGCGACGGTGACGATGAGCCGGATGCGCGGGTTCACGCTGCCGCTCCGCTCGCCGCTGCGATCACGCTGGTCGGCGTTGCATCGGCGCGTGCAAATTCCGCGACGATTCCGCCCTCTCGCACGACGCAGACGCGGTGACTCATCCCGAGCAATTCGGGAAGTTCGCTGCTTACCATGACGATCGCTACTCCTTGTCGTGCGAGCCCTACCATCAGTTCGTAAATTTCCGCCTTCGCCGCGACGTCGATTCCGCGCGTCGGTTCGTCGAGCAAGAGCACGCGTGGCTCGCCGAGTAACCACTTGGCGAGTACGACTTTCTGCTGCGTGCCGCCCGACAGATTCGAGACGAGTTGCGACGTATTCGGGGTGCGGATACGCAGCCGCTCGACCATCGCTTCGGTCGCACGCTCCTCGGCAGCGGCATCCAACCATCCGAGCGCGCGTGCAAACCGGTCGAGATGCGCGAGCGTGGTGTTCGCCAGCACGCTCATTCCCAGCACGAGCCCTTGCGCCTTGCGATCTTCGGTAACGAAAGCGAGCCCCGCCGCAATCGCGTCGTTGGGCGTACGGGCGTGCAATGGATGCCCATCGATCGCCACGCTTCCCGTCGCCCGGTCGGCTCCCGCAATCGCACGCAGGATCTCGGTACGTCCGGCACCGACGAGCCCGCCGAGCCCGAGAATCTCGCCCGCGCGCACGGAGAACGCGACGTTGCGAACGGCGGGCGCACTGAGCCCCGCAACTGCGAGCCGTATCGGCGCATCGGCTGCAACCGCCGGCAGTTCGGGGAAGCGGGCATCGACCGGACGCCCGACCATCGCCTGTAAGATCTCGTCGATGGGGAATGCGGCGACCGCCCGGGTCGCAATCGTCGCGCCGTCGCGCAGCACCGTCACGCGGTCGGCGACGCGCGCCAACTCCTCCATGCGATGGGAGATGTAGACGATGCCGACGCCCTTGGCCTTGAGCGTCGCGACGATCTCGAAGAGTCGGTCGATCTCGCGCTCGGAGAGCGCGGCGGTCGGCTCGTCCATCACCAACACGCGGACGTTTTTCGCAAGAGCTTTCGCGATCTCGACAAGCTGTTGAATGCCGACCGAGAGCTCCCCGACCGGACGCGTCAGCGGGATATCGATGCCGAACTCGGCGACGAGCGCCGCCGCGCGCTCGCGCGCCCGTGCATCGTCGAGAAAGGGGCCGCGCTGCGGCTCTTTCCCGAGCAAAATGTTGGCGACGGCATCGAACTGCGGAACGAGCGTGAACTCTTGATAGATCATTCCGATGCCGAGGCGCTCGGCATCGCGCGGCGAGGCAATATGCACGCGCTCGCCGTCGATAAAGATCTCCCCGGTATCGGCGGGTTGCGCGCCGGAGAGAATCTTCATCAACGTCGATTTGCCGGCACCGTTCTCGCCGACGAGCGCCAACACTTCGCCGCGCTGAAGCGCGATCGATACATCGGAGAGCGCGCGAACCCCCGGGAAGGATTTCCCGATCGAACGCATCTCCAGCAGCGGCGCTCCGGAGATGATTACGGCGCTTTCTTCGCGTCGGCGGTGGTGTACGTTCCCACCGGCACCTTCACCACTTTCGGCGGAATCTTTCCGGCGAAGTAATCGTGCAGCGTATCGATCACCATCTTCCCGATCTGGTCGGGGTGCTGCACGACGTCGCCGTACATCTCGCCCTTTGCAATCGCCGTGCGAGCTTCGGGGGTGGCGTCGAAGCCGACGATCGCGACCTTCCCGGCCATACCGGCGGCACGGACCGCCGTCAACGCGCCGAGTGCGGAATCGTCGTTGATGCCGAAGATGCCGCGCAGGTGGGGGTGCGTCTGGAGAATATCGCCGACATCGTTCGCCGCTTTATCGCGTTGCCCGCCGGAATCGACATCGGCAACGATCTTCGCCTTCGGGCACGATTTTGCTAGATATTCTTTGAACCCGCGGACGCGATCCTGAACGCTGGTCACCTCAGGCTCGTCCACGATCGCGACCTCGCCGACGCCACCGATCGCTTTACAGATGAGTTTCCCCGCTTCGACGCCGCCTTCGACGTTATCGCTTGCGATATGCGCGACGACGACACCCTGTTTGCTCGTGCTGGCGATATCGGCGGTAAAGACCGGAATCTTCGCCCGATTTGCCTCGACGATCGCGCTGCCGATCGCCTTTGAATCGTAAGGCGTAAGAACGATGGCATTGACGTGCTTGGAAATAAAATCTTCGACCTGCGATTGCTGGCGCGCATTATCACGATTTGCATCGACGACGTTGAGCGCGTAGCCGTATTTTTTCGCCTCGGCAGTCATGCCCGCTTCCATCTCTTGATAAAATTGGGCTTCGCGGTTCTGAATCGAGACGCCGATCGTTTTGGTCGGCGCACTCGTCGTGCTTCCTCCCGCGGCGGTGCCGGTTTTGGAAGCGTTTTGCGAGGAACATGCGGCGAGCGCAAGCACCAGAACGGCGGCCGTACGACGAGCAAATTTCACGGGGTTCCCTTTCGTATCACGCAGCGGCGAGCGAGCTATAGCGTACCGCGCCGTACGGCGCGGCACCCTAGGATTCGCGCGCAGAAGGTTGGCGTTCCGTCTCCACCGCGCCTTCCTCACCCACCCAAAGTCGGCGCATGACCAGGACGAGCCCGATCGCCGCGACGAGGCTGACGGCGCTCCACACGCAAGCCGGCAACCAAGCGGCCTGCAGCCACGCTCCGGTTGCAAAGAGCACCCCGTAGATCGCGGCGAGCCCGAGCACCCACCCCGCGAGCGCCGCCGCAGGCGAATCCGTCGATTGCGGTAGGCTGTAACGCTCGCGCAGGTACTTCCAACCCGGCCCCGGAGGATGAACGCGACGATAGAAAGCGACGAGTGTAGCTTCATCCTTCGGCGGGAAGAGCAGCGTGATGCCGAGCCACGCGAGCGTGGTGACGCCGACGCCGATCAACAGCGAGGTCGTCGGATCGACGGCGTGACCGAGTTTACCGGCGATAAAGAACGCAATCGCGATGAGGAACGAGACGACCATCGCCGCAATCTCACTTGCGGCATCGATGCGCCACCAGAACCATCGCAGGAGATAGAGCAAGCCGGTTCCCGCGCCGATCGAGAGCAACAGATCGAAGCCCTGTCGTGCGGTGCCGAGGAAAAACGTTACCCCGACGCCGCCGAGCGCGATGAGCACGGTGACCAAACGTCCGGCGACGACGTAATGTCGTTCGTCGCGCCCCGGGGCCATGAAGCGACGGTAGAGATCGTGGACGAGATACGACGTACCCCAATTGAGGTGCGTTTCGATCGTCGAGCGATAGGCGGCGAAGATGCCCGCGACCATAAAGCCCGCAAAACCGGCGGGTAAAAAGACGAGCATCGCCGGATAGGCGACATCGTTTCCGAGAAGCGCCGGTTGCAGGTGCGGGAAGCGCACGGCGATATCGTGGACGGTCGGATAGACGATCGTCGAGGCGAGTGCGACGATGATCCAGGGCCACGGCCGCAATGCATAATGCATCGCTTGAAACGCCAACGTTCCACCCATCGCATCGCGCTCGCTACGTGCCGCGAGCATGCGCTGTGCGACGTAACTTCCACCGCCGGGTTCGGCACCGGGATACCAGACCGACCACCACTGCACCGTTAGCGGAATGACGAAAATTGCCAGCGCCGTCGGCCAATCGTTGAAGTTCGGAAAGAACGAGAGCCACTGCGGGTGCACCGCACGAATCTGCTCGAAGAGCCCGGCGAGCCCGCCGACGTGCGGCGCCCGCAACGCGAAATACGCCGCGGCGATCGCCGAACTCATGGTGATGAGAAATTGAATCGTATCGGTAACCATAACGCCCCAGAGCCCGGCCGTTGCGGCAAAAACAATCGGTACGCAGACGGCGATCGCGAGCGTTTCAACGTTCGTCCAACCGAAGAGAACGCCGCAGATTTTCGTGAGTGCGAGGTTGACCGTCGCGATAATAAACCAATTGAAGAGCAGGCCGAGATAGACGGCGCGAAAGCCGCGCACCGCACGCGCGCCGACCCCCGAGTACCGTAGTTCGTAGAACTCGAGATCGGTAAGCACGCCGCTTCGACGCCAGAGCCGTGCGTAAAAGAAGACCGTGGCCAACCCGGTCAAGAGGAACGACCACCACACCCAGTTCCCGGCGACACCGCCCTCGCGAACGATATTGGTCACCAAGTTCGGCGTATCGGTGGAGAAGGTCGTCGCGACGAGCGAGATGCCGATCAGCCACCACGGCGCCTGCCGCCCCGCTGCGAAGAACTCTCCGGTATTGCGCCCGGCGCGGCGAGCGAGAACGATGGCGGGAACGAACGTCACGCCTAACGAGAGCACGACGATCCACCAATCGAGTGCGGTGAGATGCATGGGCGGCAGGGTACGCGCTTCGAGCGTGCGTTCCCCCGCGAGCGTACCGAGCCGTACCGCTCAGCGCATGAGGCCGGCGCTTTCGAAGGCGAGCAGGCGGGCCCGAAGCGAGCGCGGCCCCGCCCCGCGCACCCGCCCATCGGCGCCGAGAACGCGGTGCGCGGGCACGAAGAGCGCGAGCGGCGCACGCGACATCGCCGCGGCGACGGCGCGATGCGAGAGCGGAGCCCCGAGGAGCCGAGCAACTTCGCCGTAGCTGAGTCGGTCGCCGAACGCCGTTGCGGCGACGAACTCCCACGCTCGGCGCGCGAACGGCGGCCCAACGAGTGCGAGCGGAAGGTCGAACCGCTCCAACCGGCGCGCGAAATAGGCGCCGACCTGCAGTTCGATCTCGCGCCCGAGCGCAGATGCTGTCCCCGTCGCCGGGCGCTTCGCGCGCACGACGAACTCGCTCTCGAGAACCGCGTCGCGATCGAATGCTACGCGCAGCTTCCAACCCAACGGGGTCGGTAACAGAACTTCCTGTAACGTGGTTTCGCCCTTCACGCTGCCTTCTTAGCTCCTTCACGGTGCCATCCTATGCTGGACCCAGCAGGAGCGTGTCATGAGGCAGACCCAAACCGATCCACTCGAACGTGCGCGTGCAATCGTCTATGCAGCCCTTTTGCGCGAACGTTCCGGCCGCAGTTTCGGTAGCATGATCCTCCACGGTCGACGCGATCCGCTCGACCGGCCGTGGATCGTCGCCGCGCAGGTCTTCGCGTTCCTCGCCTCGGTCCCGATCCTTATCTGGCTCTTTGCGGGCCGCTAGCAATGCTCTGGTTTCGTTCCCACCGCCGTGAATCGATCGTTGCGGTCGCCGTCGTCGCGCTCGTTCTCCTCATCGCATTACTCCTGGGGCATCGCGCTCCCCACGGCATCGCCGCATCGGGCACGATCGAAGCGACGCAGAGCGACGTCGCATCGAAGGTCGAGGGGCGGCTCACGCAGCTCCGCGTTCACGATGGAGAGGCGGTGCACAAAGGGCAAGTGCTCGCGGTTTTGGAGAGCCTCGACCCGACGCTGAGGCTCGACCAATCACGCGCCGCGCTGCGCGCAGCACAGGCGCAGGTCGTCGCAGCGCGTGCCGCCTATCGCCTGCAGGAAGCAACCTACGCGGCGACGCTCGCTCAGGCCGGAGAAGGCGTCGCGATCGCGCGCTCCAATCTCGGAACGGCGAACGAGACCTACGGTATCGAACGCCACGTGACCGCGCTCGCACTCGACCAGGCCGAGGCGCAACTGCTCGCCGCGCGCGCGACCTACACTCGCACGAAAGTCGACTACGAGCGCGACCGCAATCTCGTTGCCACCGGCGATATTGCAAAGCAGGTGCTCGACGACGCCCGCAATGCCTATGCAAGCGCATCGGCACAACTGCAAGCGCAGAGCGATGCCGTCGCTCTCGCACGCGCCAATCTCCACAACGTTCAAATACGGCGCTTCGGTGTTCTCGCATCCCGCTCGCAGCAAGGGCAGGCGCAAGCATCATTTCAGAGCGCGCAAGCAGAGCACGAACTCGTGCGGCAGCGGGCGGCACAACTCGCCGATGCAAAAGCGCAGGTCGCGCAGGCACAAGCACAGGTCGGGCTCGCGCTCGATCAGCTTCACGAAACCGATCTGCTCGCACCCTTCGACGGCGTCGTGCTCTCGCATAACTTCGAGGTCGGCGATCTCATCGAACCCGGTGCCGCCGTGCTGACGATCGGCGACCTACTCCACCCCTATCTGTACGTGTACGTCGGCGAGACCGATCTGCCGCATATCAAAACCGGCATGGCTGCCGATGCAACCGTCGACGGGATGCCGGGAACAATCTTTCACGGCAAGGTGACCGAGATCGCTACGAATGCCGAATTTACGCCGGAGAACGTGCAGACGAAGGCGGAGCGTATCGATTACCTGGTCTTCCGCGTCAAAATACAATTTACCGACACGACCGGAACGTTGAAACCCGGCTTGCCGGCGGACGCGGTCATTCATGGGTAAGCGATGAGCGTCGCGCTCAAGATCGTCGGCATCACGCGCCGATTCGGGGCGACCGTCGCCGTCGATGGGCTGACGCTCGAAGTTCGCAGCGGCGAAATTTTCGCGCTCGTCGGCCCCGACGGCGCGGGCAAGACGACGCTGATGCGTCTGATCTGCGGCGCGCTTGCCCCCGATAACGGCAACGCGGAGATCGACGGCGTCGACGTCGTCACCGAGACCGAGCGCGTGCAGAGCGCGATCGGGTATATGCCGCAGCGCTTCAGCCTCTATCCCGATCTCTCCGTCATGGAGAACCTCCGCTTTTACGGAGAGATCTTCGGCATCCCCGCCGCCGAGTTCGACACGCGCGCGCGATCGCTGCTCGCCGATTTCGCGCTCTCCGATTTCGCGGACCGGCTCGCCGAAGCGCTCTCCGGTGGGATGAAGCAGAAACTGGCACTCGCGTGTACGCTCATCCATCGACCGAATACGATTCTGCTCGACGAGCCGACCGCGGGTGTCGATCCGGTCTCGCGCCGCGAGTTCTGGCGTCTTCTCTACCGCATCAACCGCTCGGGAACGACGGTGTTCGTCAGCACGCCCTACATGGACGAAGCGGAGCGCGCGACGCGCGTCGCCTTCATGAGCGCGGGAAAGATCGCAAGTATCGGAACGCCGGGGGAGCTCAAAGCCGGGCTCCACGGCGAGGTCGTCGAGGTCCGCTGCGCGCGATACCGAGATGCGCGGCGCACGCTTCACGGCGCGCCGTCGGTGCGGAGCGTCGAGATGTTCGGCGATACGCTCCACGCGCTCGTTTCCTCCGCCGCCGAAACGATACCGGATTTTCAACGACGCCTAAGCCAGATCGGCATCGAGGACGCAACCTTCCGTACCGTCCCGCCGTCGTTGGAAGATGCGTTCGTCGCGAGGCTCACGGCATGACCGCAACGACGAGCGTCCACGTCGAGAAACTCACCAAACGCTTCGGTGCCTTCGTCGCCGTCAACGCGATCTCGTTCGATATTACGGCCGGTGAGATCTGGGGTTTTCTCGGCCCCAACGGCTCGGGGAAATCGACGACGATTCGCATGCTTTGCGGTGTCTTGGAACCCACGTCTGGTACCGCCGACATCCTCGGCTTCGATGTGGCGCGCGATCCCGAAGCAGTGAAGCTGCGGATCGGTTACATGTCGCAAGGATCGACCTTATGGGCCGATTTAACGGTGCAAGAACACTTGCGCTTTTACGCAGGGCTCTACGGGATGAACGGCAGCGAGCGCGAGGAACGGATCTCGGCGTGGATGCAACGCGTCGGGCTCTCCGAGCGTCGCGACCAACTCGCGGGCGCCTTGCCCGGCGGTTATCGCAAGCGGCTCGCCCTCGCCTGCACGTTGTTGCACGCACCGCAAATGATCTTTCTCGACGAACCGACCGCGGGGGTCGACCCGGTCTCACGCCGAGAATTTTGGGATATCATCGTCGGCCTTGCCGACGAGGGCACCACGGTGATGGTCACCACGCACTATCTCGACGAAGCCGAACATTGCAACCGGCTCGCGATGATCTATAACGGCAACATCGTAGCGAGCGGCACTCCCGAAGAGCTCAAGCACCTTCCGCAGATCGGCACGACGGTCGAGGTGCTTTCCAGCGACACGGTCGGCGTGCTCGATGCTGTCGAGCAGCTGCCGTTCGTTCGCGGTGCGGGGCTCTACGGCTCGTCCCTGCATATAGCGCTCGCCGACGCCACCGATATCGAACGCTTGAATGCGGCGCTTGCAGAGCACGCGCTTCCCGCGAAACCGGCCCAGCCCGTACTGCCCTCGCTTGAGGATGTTTTCTCTGCGGTGGTGAAACCGCAATGAACTGGCGGCGCGCGTGGACCATTGCATTAAAAGAATACACGCAATTCTTTCGCGATCGACGGACCGTTGCGGCGACGATGTTGATGCCGCTCATTCAGGTCGTTCTCTACGGTTATCTCTCAAGCGACGTGCGCTACCAGCCGACGGTCGTCTGGGATCTCTCCCAGAGCGCCGAAAGCCGCCAGTTGCTCGAGGCATTCACGAATTCGCAGTATTTCTCGATGAAGTATCGCGCGACGAGCATGGGCGGGGTCGTACGCAGGATCGCCGACGGGGCAGCGCTCGCCGGGATCGTCATACCGCCGAATTACGCCACGCTACTCCATCAGGGAAAGACGCCGCAGGTGATGGTTGCCGTCGATGCATCCGACGCTACGGCCGCCCGCACCAGCCTCTCGGTCGCCCAAGCGATCGGAAGTAGCGTCAGCGCGAAAATCGAGCGCAAAGCGATCGCCGCGCGAGGCATCTCGATCCCGAACGTCGGCGTCGATATCCGCGCTCGTGCCTGGTATAATACGGCGTTACGCCAAGAAGTCTTCATCGTCCCCGGCGTCCTCGCGCTGGTCATGCAGTTCACGATGACGTTCCTCAGCATGAGCACGATCGTGCGCGAGCGCGAATTGGGAACGCTCGAGCAACTCGTCGTGAGTCCGATTCGCTCGTCGGAGCTGATGCTTGGGAAAATGTTGCCGCTGATGACGATCGGCTATATCAACGTCACCGCGATCTTGTTGATGGCGATCTTCTGGTTCGGCGTTCCCATCGCCGGCAGCGTGATCTTGCTCTATTTTACCGTCTTGGTCTTTTTCTTCACGACGCTGGGGATGGGCATCCTCGTCTCGACGATTGCAAAAACATACATTCAGGCGACGCAGCTCATCCAGTTCTTCCTGATGCCCAGCATGTTGCTCTCCGGGTTCATCTTCCCCGTCGATGCCATGCCGGTCGCGCTGCGGGCACTCTCCTACCTCGTGCCGCTCACCTATTTTCTGACGATCGTACGCGGCATCATCATCAAAGGCGTCGGCATCGACTACCTTTGGCCGCAGATCGCACTGCTCGCGGCACTCGGCCTCGGCGTCTTCGTCTTCGCGGTAACGCGCTTTCAAAAACGCATCGACTAAACGCGTAGCCGCCGACGACGGCACTACTTCATGAGCGCTCGACGAACGGCTCCGCGATCCGCCGGTGATTTCAGCTCGACCACGACGACGACGCCGCCCTTGCGCAACCCCACGCGCTAATCGTCGGCCTCGGCTCCGAGTTCGAGCAAGCCGCCGATAATGCCGCCGCCGACCGCGCCGAAACTCGCTCCCGCGAGCGTCGCAACGAGTGGCCCCGCGACGAACGGCGCGGCGACTCCTTCGGTCGCGGCAATCAACGCGGCTGCCGATGCTGCGGCAATAAAAGCGCCGATCGTGGCGCCGGTTGCCGCACCGAGCATCCCGCCGTTCTCACCGAAGCCTCCGGAGACCGCCATCGGCGAGGTATCGCTCTCGAAATTTCGGTCGACGGGAAGTTCGGTTTCATCGAGGATGAGACTGATGCGATCGTTGCCGTAGTCGATCGTAGAAAGTCTATCGAGCGCTCGTTCGGCGCGTTCACGATTGGCATAGAGCTTCGATTCGTATTGGGTGGTTTCCATCATCGTACACCTCGTCGTTGCATTGTTACGCTTCGCGGATAGTGAGCGCTCATACTTTCGGCGGCAAGACTTGTCAAACCGAACATTCGTCGCAAAGGGATAGCGATATGCTTAGCCGTGCGTTTTCGGCCGCGATGCACGGCATCGACGGTTACATCGTCGGAATCGAAGCCGACAGCTCCGCGGGGACGCCGGCCTTCGCTATCGTCGGTCTTCCCGACCGCGCGCTCGGCGAAGCCCGCGACCGCGTGCGGGCAGCGATCTTTAATTCCGGTTTTGCTTTTCCGGCCGGGCGGTTATTAGTAAATCTCTCGCCCGCGGATCTGCGGAAAGAAGGGCCGGGTTTCGATCTTGCGATCGCCTTGGCGTTGCTCGCGATCGACGAACAGATTCCGCCCGCGGAGTTACGCGGATATATCGCGCTGGGTGAACTCGCGCTCGACGGCTCGCTGCGCCCGGTGACCGGCATTCTGCCGATGTTGCTCGGCGCGAAAAACGCCGGCTTTACCGCCTTCCTCATTCCGCATGGAAACCTCGAAGAAGCATCGCTCGTCGACGGCATCGAACTCTATGCACTCGATTCACT
>JBMFXH010000004.1:0-8383 GCA_049964475.1 Vulcanimicrobiaceae bacterium | reverse complement strand
GGCGGCGGTTGCAACCGTCGGCGGAAACGGACAGCGCTGGCGTAAACGCACCGCGACGCCGGAGTTGCAGCAGCACGATAGTGCGGCGCACGGCGATCTCGCCGACGTTCGCGGGCAACTCGCCGCGAAGCGCGCGTTGGAAATCGCTGCAGCGGGCGGGCACAATCTGCTCTTCGTCGGCCCTCCGGGTTGCGGCAAGACGATGCTCGCACGCCGCTTACCGGGCATTCTGCCGCCGATGACACTCAACGAGGCGCTCGACGTCACAAAAATCTACAGCGTCGCCGGGGCGCTCGGGAGCGAACGCGGCATCGTCCGCGTGCGCCCTTTTCGTTTTCCCCATCACACGATCAGCCACGCCGCGCTCGTCGGTGGCGGCAGCAATGCGCGCCCCGGCGAGATATCGCTCGCCCATAACGGCGTGCTCTTTCTCGACGAGCTTCCGGAGTTTTCACGAACGACGATCGAAGTGCTTCGCCAGCCGCTCGAAGAGGGAATGGTGACGATTGCGCGGGCTGCGGGAAGTTTCTGCTACCCCGCCCGCTTTCAATTAGTGGCATCGATGAATCCCTGCCCCTGCGGTTTTCGCGGCGTGCGTAACGCCGAGTGCCGTTGCGACGACGCTGCCGTTGCGCGCTACGCCAATAAACTCTCCGGTCCGCTGCTCGACCGCATCGATTTGCAGATCGAGATCGCGCGCGTCCCCTTCGACGATATGGTCCGTCGCGAGGTCGCGGAATCTTCCGCCGTCGTCCGCGCCCGGGTCCTCGCCGCTCGCGAACGGCAGGGGCAACGGCTCGCGCACCTGGGTTTGAACGCGAATGCCGATATCCCGCCGGCGGCAGTGCGCAAGCTCTGTGCGCTCGACGATGCGGCGCTCAAACTGCTCGAACGCGCGAGCGCGAAGCGGCAGTTTTCAGCGCGCGCCGTCGACCGGCTCGCTCGGGTCGCCCGCACCATCGCCGATCTCGCGGGTTGCGACTGCATCGCCGCCGAGCATGTCGCCGAAGCGATCGGCTATCGCAGCCTCGAACGGCTCGTGAGCATCGGGTAGGCGCTCGGCTACCGATGGGGCTTGCGAAAAATTGACATCGTGATGCCTATAACCTACCATCATGATGTGAGAACGACCTTAACACTCGACGACGATGTCGCCCAAAAACTCGCCGACGAAGCACGCCGAACGCGTCGCAGCTTCAAAGCCGTCGTCAACGAGGCGTTACGCATTGGCTTGTTGCGGCATCACTCGGCGCCCAGGAAATCCTTTCGCGTGCATGCGCGTCCATTGGGACTGCGCGACGGTATGGATCTGTCCGATATCGAGAGCCTCCTCGATAGCCTCGATGGTGCAGCCCGCCGTTGAAACTGCTCGACGTCAACCTGCTCCTGTATGCCTACGATGCTTCATCGCCATTGCACGATCGCGCGCGCTCGTGGTTTGAATCCTGCATGAATGACGCGGAACCCGTCGGGTTCCCGTTAGCTACGCTCGTCGCTTTCGTGCGCCTCGCGACCGATGCACGCATCTTCGAGCGTCCGTTCGATTCCGTTTCGGCTTGCGCGCTCGTGGACGAATGGCTCTCCCAGCCCTCTGCGAACCTCATTTTACCGAGCGTACGCCACTGGGAGATCCTCAGCAAAATTTCTGTTGAGGCGCAGGTTCGGGGAGCCCTACTGCCCGACGCACATCTCGCCGCCTGCGCAATTGAAAACGGCGCAACGCTCTACACACACGACCGCGACTTTCTACGTTTCCAACGACTCCGGGTCGAATTCCCCCTCGCGAAATAGTCGCTGCTGTGGATTGCCTGCCCAAACCCACGCGCAGCACCGAAGTCGGCCCGAGCCGGAGGAGCTAATCGTGGAGGATGACGTTGAGCAACGAGCTGTGCACGTGCATGCTGCCGTTATATTCGATGAATCCAAGCTTGCGAAATTTATTGAGGAAGAAACTGACGCGAGATCTCGTCGTACCGATCATCTCGGCGAGCGTCTCTTGACTGACGTTGCAAATAACTTCCGACGGGGCTCCTTCTTTTCCGAAATTTGCGAGCAACAGGAGAATGCGCGCCAATCGTTTTTCGCTCGAATTAAAGAGTTGATCGATGAGATCTTCTTCAATGCGAATATTGCGTTTTAAAAGATGCTCGATAAAACGTGCGGAGAACGTCGCCTCGGCTTGCAACGTGCTCGTCATAACGGCTTTCTGGACCGTCGCCAGCGAGGCGTATTCTTGCACGACAGCGGTCGCCATTCGGAGCGCCTGTCCGTTGAGGCAGCCCTCGCCGAAAAAATCGCCCTGCCCCAGGATGGCTATCACCGCCTCCTTCCCCGAGGGAGAGAGGACCGTTAATTTAATCTTCCCGTCGAGAATGTAATAAACCGAGGCTGCGGCATCGCCCTGCGAATAGATAACGCTTCCCGTTTCATACTGCTCGATCTTGCGCCCGGCGCCGACCGCACCGAGGAAGACCTCGGCATCGAAGGGCATTACCGGGGTTACGCTGCTATCGGGCGTGGCGCCCATGTGTTTTCTCAAAAATACTCCAAATCGTTTATCCCCCAGTATACCATCCTTTATCGGCAGCCCGGCGACGTCCCCCCATCCTGATGACGATATCGCTCGAAATGGCCGTACAGCGAAACGGCCTGCGAGATATCCTTCGCAGGCCGTTTCGTTCTGAATCGATGCAGGGCGCCGCCCCGCATCCCCTCGTGATGCTAGTTGCCGCCCGGGTTGGTGACCTGCGAGCCGCCGGCGATAGGAATCGAGACTCCGCCATCGCCCAGGGAGGGACCACCAGCGAGTGCTCGGCCAGTGAAGGTCGACGCATTGATCGTGATCGATGAGTAGGCGAGAACATTCCCGTAGAAGGTCTGTCCACCCAACGTTGCCGAGCTTCCAACCTGCCAGTAGATGTTACAGGGGCTGGCACCATTCTCTAATAGAATGTTTCCGCCGGCTCCGCCATTGAGGGTCGTCGTCAGCGTCGACGCCATCTGGAAGATGAAGACGCTATTATTGCTTCCGGCTCCATTAAGCGTTAGGTTTCCCGCCGCGATGGAGAGCGAGGAGGTCGACTTGTAGACTCCCGGAGGGAGCGTGCCCGTCGGGTAGCCAGGCGAACTCGCCTGCGAAAGATCCCCCGCGACGGTCGCCGTGGCGGCCGTTCCAGCGGCGGTGTTATATGCCGTCGTCAGAGCATTCTCCGCATTGAGCGGCACGGCAGCGTTGGTGTTATAGCCCGCTGCGTAGATTGCATTGGTCCCATCGCTATCGGTGCCCGGCGGATAGAAGCCCGTCACGGCCGTACCCGGTGAGACGCCAATAAGGTCGTCGTTCACGCTGCCGGTGACGGCGCCCGCAGCGTACCCCACGTTCGTGAGTCCGACGTTCGTGATCGTTGTCGCCGCAAGCAGCGCAAAGGGGGCGAGTGCCGGCCCGAGCGTAATCGAGTTCACGCCGCCTTGGGTGCAGGAGAGCGCAACCGGTGTCGGCGTGGGCGTCGGTGTGGGCGTCGGTGTAGGCGTCGGCGTCGGCGTCGGCGTCGGTGTGGCCCCGGGCTTGGGCGTCGGCGTCGCTACCGGCGGCGGATTGTACGCCGGTGCATTACAGCTGGGGCAACCGCTGCCGCCGCAAGCGGCGAGCAAAGTGAGGGCGACCGTGGCTGCGAGCAGTCGCAGTCGCAAGAAATGCGTGGGGTTCAACATGTCGATACTACTCCTGATCCCTTAAAACTTCACGCCGAGGCCGATATACGGGCCGTTGTGCGTCTGACCGATCGGCGCATTCTGTTTGGCGGCGTACTGATCGGCACTGAACCCGCCGTAGAGATAGACCGGAAAATGGCGCAGGACGAGGGCCACGCCGATGTCGAGTTTCGTCACTTGATACTGCTGGTGATAGCTACGCCCGAAATTCGAACTCGTCGTACTCGAGACGGTATAGTTCCCACTTGCATTCGGGTAATAGAACGCCGACCCGTAAAGGCTCAAGCCCGGCGTGAGATTGGGAAGCTTTTCGACGCCGACTCCGAGACCGGTGAGGCGCGGATACCCGTAGTTATTTCCGGTACTCAAATAGCCGAGACCGACGTACACCAGGGGTTTCGCTACCTGATATTCCAACCGGACATCGAGCGTGCGCTGTTGCGCGAGGAAGACCGGTGTCACCGCGGTGCCGCCATCGATCGTTGCAAATTGCGTGTAGTGGTTGCCGTACGCATCGGCGATCTGACTGCTCGTTAAGTAGAACTCTTGGCCGTAGTTGATCTTCACGGCGATCGGCGAATGTTTGAATTTATAGACGCCGGCAGCTAAGTACGATGACGGGCAATAGCCACCCGCTGCAAATTCGTTGTGATTTTGCGGCATCGATGCGGCCGCTTCGACGAACCCGTTGTACGTTGTCGGTTCGGGGGTCGGCGTCGGCGATGCGGTCGGCGTCGGTGCGACGGTCGGCTCTTCGGTCGGCATCGCCGTCGGTTCGGCACTCGGCATCGGCGTCGGCGGAATATAGCGAACGACGACGATCTGTCGCCCCGGCACCCATTTTACGTATGCGCCCATCGCTTCGGAGAGCACGCGCACCGGAACGAGGAGCACGCCGCGATACATGATCGGCGGCACGTCGAGCGGGCGGGTTTCGCCGTTAATCACGACGTTGTGAACCCCAAGCGTTACAGAGATACTCGTCCCCGGTTTCTCGGCCGTGAATGTTTTACCGTCCGAAGAGATCGACACCGTCGCACCCATCTGTTCGAACATGCTGCGCAACGGCACGTACATGTGGCCGTCCTTCACGATTGCGGCAAGCACGCGGTTACGCTTGAGCGTATCGGGGCGCGCGTAGACGGTGTGATCGTTATAGAGGATCGGGTAGGCACCCGATGGAGGGCGACCAAAACCCGCCGGTGCCGTCGCGGCGTGGGCTGCAGTGCCCAGGGCGCAGAGGAGCAACGCGGAGAGTGAGGCGAGGGCCAGGCGATTGCGCCGTGGAGCCCGTGCAGGGGGTTCAGTGTGCCGTATATCCATAAGATTCGCACTATAGGGCGAATCGATGCTCGCCGTCTGAGCAATTCAGACCAAGCATGTGCTGCGTGGAGCCTCGCCAACGGTTGCGACTGGAACCTTTGACGCCGACCCGCCGTTGTGCAAAAGTAAGAAGATCGTGAGAATCAGCGCCCGGTTTGCTCTCCCGCTGACGACGTATGCAGGCATTCGCCTGCTTGCGCTTCTTGCTTTTGGGCTGCTCGGTGCGGTCGGCGCGCATGCGCTCGTCTTCGGCAACGGACACCAAATCGGCGGTCGCCTTCATGGCCAGTTGATCGATTTGCTCTTCGGCGCAGCCGGCGTAACGGCGCTCGTCGTCCTCGCAAAGTCGCTCTGCGGCGGTCGCCTCTGTGCCGACGGCAGCGCGCTCGCCGCTTCGCTCGCCTCAACCCTTCCCTCGCTTCGCGCGACCATTCTTACCGCCGGCGGCTGGTTTGCGGCGATCGAATCCTGCGAACGCGCCCATGCGATGCCGATTTTGGCGATCCTTCCCGCGCTCGTCGCCGTTTGCGTGTTGCTGCTCGGCGGCGCTACGCTTGCGGTGCGCGTCTTACGCGCGGCGCGCCTCCTCTTTTCACCGCTTTGCCCCACGCAGCTCTCCTGCACCCCGCACGCACGCCGCACGATCGTTCGGCGTCTTCACGCGCGCTCGGTCGCCCTCCGGCGCCACCTCTTCTCCCGCCCACCTCCCGTCACGGCTTAGCGTCGCGCCTCCGCGCGACGACCGTGCCTCTTTCGTATCCTCACTTTTCGACGGGAGTTGTTTATGTCGTCATTCCGACGTTTTTGCGCGTGCATCGCGCTCGCGCTACCTCTTTTCTTAGCCATGCCGACCATCGCCTCGGCCTCCACCACCGGCGAAGTTCGCGGCACGGTAACCGCGCACGGCAAGCCGCTCGCCGGCGCTCATGTCATGATGATGGGCGAAGGGCGCCACTTCATGTCCGTCACCGGCGCGAACGGCGCATTTGCATTCTTTCGCGTTCCTTTCGGCCACTATCGCCTGATGACGATGCGCGTCGGGCTGGGCATGCAGACGCGCGATATCGATCTCCACAGCGGCGAAGTGCTCCGCCTTCGCATCGCGCTGCATAAGCTCGCGACGATTATCGTTACCAAGGTCATCGCGAACCAGAGTGCCGCGGGCACCCCGGTCGCTTCGACGACGATCGATCGCGCCCAAATAAAAACGCTTCCGACCAATAACAGCTTAAATAGCATCGTGCAAACGGTGCCCGGTATCGTCGCGTTTTCGTACAACGAACCGGTGGCGCATGGGTTTCACGGGCTCACCTATGAAATCGACGGTGTACCGCTCCCGCAGGGCACGTCGTCGAATTTCTCGGAGCTCATCGATCCCAAAAACGTCTCCTCCGTCGAAGTCCTCACCGGAGCGATGCCGGCGGAATACGGCGGCAGCCGCATCGGCGCGGTCGTCAACATCGTTACCAAACGCCTTCTCGATCTCTCCCCGGGTCTCCACACGCGCCTTAGCGGCGGAATCGGGAACCAGGGCATGGGCATGGCTTCGCTCGATGAGACCGCCCGCTTCGGGAAAATCGACGCCTTCTTCAGCACCAATAACCAGCGCACCGATCGCGGCATCGATACGCCGACCTACACGCCGATTCACGATCAAAGCTCGCTCGCCGATCAGTTCTTCCGCATGGTCGAGCACCCCGACGAGCGCACCTCGCTGGCGTTCACTTTTTCCAATCAACTCGCGCAGTTCCAGATTCCGATTAACACCAACCCCAATAATCCCAACGATCCTATCGTGAGCGTTCCGGGTACCGACGACGTGCAACGGGAGTACGATCGCTTTGTCAATGCCGCGTTCTCGCGCTACACGAAAAAAGGAAACGGCTATCTGCAGATCGTGCCGTGGTTCCGCTCCTCGCGCGTCGTTTACGCAGGCGATCTCGCAAACGATGTCCTCGGTACGCAGCCGAACCCCAGCGGTCCCGGCACCATCAGCAACGTTGGTCTCGACCAGGATCGCTTCGTTTCGTACGTCGGGCTACGCGTCGCCAACCTCGTCACCTCGCGTCATCACGCGATTAAATACGGCCTCGATATCGAGCGCGCGAGCTTTCAGGGCAGCCAGACCTTCGCGCAACTCGGGTTGCCGAATGCGACCACCACGCAGGGGCAGGCGGGCTCGCAGACCGGCCTCTATATCGAAGATAGCTGGCAGCCCAGTAAACCGCTTTCGTTCGATTACGGCGTTCGCTGGGATACCTCGCACGGGTACGTTTCGGGCATGCAGATCAGTCCGCGCGTCGGCGTCAACTATGCCGTCGATTCCAAGAATATCTTGCACGCCTATTACGGACGCTTTTATGCCGCACCGCAACTCGAAGATACGCGCGCAGCGTGCGTCGTCTTACAGGGCTGCACGACGACGCCGACTTACAATCTCAAACCCGAATTCGATAGCTACTACGAAGCGGGCTTCCGCCACATCTTCAATGCCCGCCTCACCGGTTCGATCGATTTTTGGTTCCGTAACGTCGCCAACGTGCTCGACACGACGCAGCTACTCAATACGCCGCTCTTCGCGGTCTATAACAACACCGTCGGGCAGGCCCACGGCATCGATATTCACCTCGCCGGCCACGACCTGCGCAACGTCAACTCGTGGTTTCTTTCCAGCACGATCTCGCAATCGCTCGCCGGCGGTATCTCGGGCTCCACGTTTCTCTTCCCGCCGAATCAGCCGACCTATCCGCTACAACTCGAGGACCACTCGCAGACCGTCTCGGCGAACGGTGCGTTCACGCATCGCTTCGGCAGTAAGTTACAGAACTTTGCGACCCTGCAGACGGTCTACGGCACCGGCTTCCCGGTGCAGTTCCAGAACGGCAACGGGCTCCTTCCGACTCACCTCACCTTCGATTTCGGAATCGGTCAAGAGATCCCGACGGGCAACGGTAAACACCTGACGGCTACCATCGAAATCGATAATCTGCTCAACCACCAGTACATCATCAAAATGGCGAACGGCTTCAACACCACGCAGATCGCCAACGGCCGCACGGTGATGTTTAAACTCTCGGAGACCATCTAAAAACCGATCGGATCGCTGTATGTCGCCCCTCGATACGCCCCTTCGGGGCTACTCGGGGTGACAGAGTCCTTACTCGGGGTGACATACAGCGGTTCGCGTTACAGCATGCAACGATGGCGCGCCGCGCGTTTGCGTCCGACCCCTCGATACGCCCCTTCGGGGCTACTCGGGGTGACAGAGTCCTTACTCGGGGTGACAGAGTCCTTACTCGGGGTGACATACAGCGGTTCGCGTTACAGCATGCAACGATGGCGCGCCGCG
>JBMFXH010000003.1:0-38192 GCA_049964475.1 Vulcanimicrobiaceae bacterium | reverse complement strand
CTGCTACACCGGCGTCCCGTTCGGCTTGGCCGTTAACTGGTCGGCATGCTTCTGCGCGATCTGCAGGAACGGCTTGATAAGATCGATCGGCATCGGGAAAACGATCGTCGAGTTATGCTCGCCGCCGACTTCGGTGAGGGTTTGCAGGTAGCGCAACTGCATCGCCGCCGGATCGGAGGCAAGAATGCGCGCTGCGTCGAGCAAGGTTTGCGCCGCCTGAAACTCCGCGTTTGCGTGAATAACTTTGGCGCGTCGGTCACGCTCTGCTTCGGCTTGCTTCGCGATCGAACGAACCATGTTTTCGGTGAGCTGCACTTCGCGGATCTCGACGCTGATGACCTTGATGCCCCACGATTCGGTTTGAACGTCGAGCGTACTCTGCACGTCGGCATTGAGCTCGGTGCGCTTGGCGAGCATCTCGTCGAGTTCGTGCTGCCCGAGCACGGAGCGCAAGGTCGTTTGCGCGAGCATATTGGTCGCGCCGATGTAGTTCTCCACCTGAATGATCGCCTTCTCGGCGTCGACAACCCGAAAGTAGAGAACCGCATCGACCTTCATCGAGACGTTATCGCGCGAGATGACATCCTGGGCGGGAACCTCCATCACCACCGTCCGGAGATCGACCCGTACGATCTGTTGGACGAATGGGATGATGAGGATAAGCCCGGGCCCGCGAACGGCCTGAAACCGCCCCAGCTGAAAGACGACCGCTCGCTCGTATTCGCGGAGAATTTTGATGCTCGAGAGCAGGGTAGCAAGGACGATAACGTATACCGGGAGGAGGACGATCGATGACAACATACCGCGGTCCTTTCGGCGCAAAGCGCCCGACGAAGGTGCGCGAAGCGTCGTGCATCTCTTCTTGGAATCGTACCCATTGCAGAGGCCGTCCAAACGCCGCTCGCAGCTCATTTCTCGCCGATTAGCGGCACGGGACGGCGGATCGCTCGCGCCGAACGGGAAGGCCCTATTCCCTATAGGAAAGCGAGGCCGATGATGAGCCCAGAGAAAGATCGCGTTCCCGCCCAGACGCCACCCTCGGAAAAGCTCGAGAAAGAGATCGAGGAAGCGATGGCGGTCTACGCCGACACCGACATGGACCCCAACCGGGACGACCAAAAAGATCTGCACCACGGCGCCGAAGACGAGGAAGAGAGAGACTAAACGATGCTCCGTTCGTTCGCTGCTTTTACCGTGCTGTTGCTCGCGCCGGTTATCGGCGCCGCAGCGACCCTTCCCACCGGGAACCTCCATTGGCGCGAGACCGGCCCGGCCGCAGCCGGCGGGCGCGTCACGTCGGTCGCCGGATCGGCGCGCAATCCGCATCTCTATTATCTCGGAGCGGCGGGCGGCGGCGTATGGAAAAGCAACGACGGCGGCGCTTCTTGGAAGCCCGTCTTCGACCACGAAAGCGTCGGATCGATCGGCGCCGTCGCAATCGATCCGACGAACGATCGTACCGTCTGGGTCGGCACCGGCGAATCGAATCCGCGCAACGACGTGAGTTACGGCGACGGACTCTACAAAACGACCGACGGTGGAAAAACCTGGAAAAATGTCGGCCTGCGCGGCACCAAATATATCTCGCGCATCCTCATCGATCCAACCGACCCGCAGCATGTGATCGTCGGTGCGCTCGGCGACGTCTTCGCGAGTTCGCCGCACCGCGGCGTGTACGTCACCTTTAACGGCGGAAAGAGTTGGAGCAAAACCCTCGATGTCGGCCCGATCAGCGGCGTCTCCGATCTTGCGATGAATCCTCGAACGCCCAACGTGATCTTCGCCGGCGTCTGGGAGTTTCAGCGGCGTCCGTGGACCTTCCGCAGCGGCGGAAAGCGCGACGGCATCTACCGCTCCACCGACGGCGGGCGCACGTGGCACCGATTGACCGGTGGCGGGCTCCCCGCGGGAATTACCGGCCGCATCGGGCTCGCCGTCGCACCGAGCGATCCGCAGCGCGTCTATGCCTTGATTGAAGCGAAGCACGGCATCCTCTGGCGCTCCGACGACGACGGCAACACCTGGAAGCTCGTGAGTTCGAACACGCTGGTCGACCAGCGACCTTTCTACTTCTCGCATATCGAGGTCGATCCAAGCAATCCCAACACCGTCTACACGGCATCGACGTCACTCGCCAAAAGTACCGACGGCGGCCTGCACTTCAAGGCGATCGCTCGAAACGTTCACGGCGATTTTCACGCGATCTGGATCGCACCGAACGATCCGAAGCGCATGATCGTCGGCGAAGACGGCGGTTACGCGCTGACCGTCAACGGCGGGCGCACCTGGGCATTCTGGGCGAATCTTCCGATCGGGCAGTTCTATCGCGTCGGATTGGGCAACGACAACCCATATACCATTTGCGGCGGCCTGCAAGATAATAATTCCTATTGCGGGCCCTCGAATTCTCTGGATATGGCCGGCATTACGAATGCCGCCTGGTATGCCGTCGTTTATGACGACGACGGCCAATGGGCGATTCCCGACCCGCACGATTCCAACATCATTTGGTCCGACGGCCAAGATGGTGCGCTTTTCCGCTTCGACCGCACCTCGCGCGAGTACACCTTTGCCGAGCCGTACTTTACGAGCGTCCAACAAGATTACAATATTGCTTCCAGCCCCTACCGCTTTAACTGGGAATCGCCGATCGGTTTCGCGCCGTGGAATCCGCACATCGTTTGGTTCGGCGGCAACGTCGTCTTTCAAACCACCGATCGCGGCCTCACCTGGAAACCGATCAGCCCCGATCTAACGCGAAACGACAAGGCGCATCAGGGGCCATCGGGCGGGCCGATCACGCACGACGTCACCGGCGCAGAGTACACCGATACGATTCTCGATATCGAAGGCTCGCCGATCTCGCGCGGCGAGATTTGGGTGGGAACCGACGACGGACTCGTGCAGATGTCGCGCGATGGCGGCGCGCATTGGAAGAATGTTACCCCGCCCGGCGCTAACCCCAACGGTCGCTTTGAAACGGTCGCGCCATCGCCGCTTCAGCGCGGAACCGCCTACGCCGTCGAAGATTCCCATCTCGTCGGCGACGACGCCCCCGAGGTTTGGGTAACCAACGACTACGGCACGCATTGGCGTTCGATCTCCGGCGGCTTACCGCACGATCTCTGGACGCGCTCGATTCGACCCGACATCCATAACCCGAACCTCGTCTATCTCGGAACCGAGGAAGGCCTCTGGATATCGTACGATCGCGGCGAACGCTGGCAGAGTCTCCGGAATAATATGCCTCCGGTCTCGGTGCGCGACATTCGCATTCAACCGCAATTCGACGATCTCGTCGTCGCAACGCATGGGCGCTCGATCTGGGTGATGGACGATCTCCGCCCGCTGCAGCAGTTACCCAAAGCGGTCGCCGCAGGAGCGATGCTCTTCGCTCCGCGCACCTCCTACGAATACAATCTCACCAATAATACCGAAGGTACCTACACCAATTTCGCCGCGAAGAATCCGCCCTACGGCGTCCCGATCACCTATTACCAAGCCAAACCGCAAGCACGCGTTCCGATGCTCGCGATTCTCGATTCCTCCGGTCGCCTCGTCCGCACGCTGAAAGGAACCAACCGCGCCGGGCTCAATCGCATCGTCTGGAATTTTACGACCGCGCCACCCGTCAAATGGACCGGCGCTGCGAACCCCGCATTCGCCGGGCCGAGTGACGGCGCGACGGTTGTGCCGGGAAACTACGCCGTCCGCCTAACGCTCGACGGACGCACCTTCGTACAACGCTTCGCCGTCAAGCCCGATCCGCAGGCAACCGAGACGCTCGCACAGATGCGCGAGAGCTACAACGCGTTTGCGCACCTCAACAACCTCTATTCCAGCGTCGACACGATGCTCGACCACCTCGACACCGTTGCGAAGGCCATCGCCGCCGAACAGACGCTCTCGGGGCCGGCCGCCGCAGCGCTCGCACGCGCTCGGAGCGGACGCATCGCCGTCATGGCGCAGCTGACCGCGAACTATACCAACAGCGAGGATTCCGTCTCGCGGCCGGGGGCGTTGCGTGAGAACCTCGACGGAGCGTTGAGCTCGCTGCAATCGTTTCCGGTGCAGGGCATCATTACCCAAGCGGCCGCGCAGTTTTATGCGCGTATCGAGGCGGAATATCGCGCCGCGCGCGGAGCCTATAACGCCTACGCGCGCTCCATACCCGCGCTCAACGCTCGGCTACGCGCCGCCGGAGCGCGCGCCCTGCCTCTTCTTCCGCCGGAACGCTGAGGTGCGGAAGCGCACCTCGGTTTCCGCCGATATCGCGTTTCGAGGGCTACGCGTCGGCGTCGGCATCCTCTTCTTGATCTTCGCGGAATATAAAGTCTTCGGAACGCAGTTCACGCAGGGCGGCGGATTCCAAATGTGGATCGACCGGTTTCTCTCCCAACACGCGGTCTATCCCTTCATGGTTCCGGTCCTGCGAGACTTCGTGCTACCGCATGCAACCGCGATTGCCTACCTTGCAGCCTATGGCGAACTCGCAATCGGCCTCGCGCTCGTCTCCGGATACCTCGTACGAATCGCGAGTATTTGTGGAGCGATCTATATGCTCACCTTATTATTTTCGTCCAACTACCCGGGCGCAGGCGCTCCGCTTTGGGAGTACTTCGGGGCCTCCCTCAATCACCTCGTGCTCGCCATGTGTTTTGCGGCATTTGCCGCCGCCGAACCGCCACGGCGGCTATTCGTTCTCTAGCGCGATCCGTTCGGCAAGCAACGTTTCGACTCGTCCGCGCGCATTCCAATAGAGGGCATCGGCCGGGCCATGCGAGGATGCAACCGCGTGGAGTTCGTCGTGTGCCTCGTGCAAGGGCGTCCCGCGTAAACCCTGGCCGGCAATGTAGTGCGCCAGGCTGGAGGGCATGCTCAAAAAATTATCGAGCAGTTCACGCCACGGGCTCAAACTCAACAACTGCAGATGCCAGAGCATATTCGTGGCAAATGCTCCAAGGGCGGTTTTCGGTTGCGTACGATCGACGCTCAGCGTGAATCGCTTCGCCCAATCCGCGAACTCGGTCGCTTTCATGGGGGAAGCGATCGCATATCCCTGCCCCATATTCGCACTGAGAATCACCGCCGCTTCAACGAGGCCGGCGTTTTCGAGCCCTTCCACCGTGACGGGAATCCCGAAATCGTGGCTCAGACGCGTGAGGTAATGAATGAACCCCAACGCCTTTCGCGGCGTCTGAGAGGAATTACTCACCAGCCCTTGATCGATTTTCATCTCGTCGAAGGTAATGCGATCCATACGCAAGAGCGAACTATACCCCGAGCCTAAGTCGTCTTCAGCGAGACGGACGCCCATCGCGCGTAAGGCATCGGTGATCGTCGTCGGCGCGCCAACCTGCTCGACGGTTCCCGTTTCGAGAAGTTCGAGCGTGATGCGCGTTGGATCGGCGTGAGTCCGTGCGAGCGTTTCGCGGAGAATATCGAGGTAGCGAGGGTCCTTGATCCCTTGCGGCGGCAGATTGAGGGATATCGCGGTGACGATCCCTTGCGCCTCCCAGGTACGGAGCGCATCGATGCCCTGATCTAACCCCTGCGCGAAGAGTCGTTGGAGCTCCCATTCACCGAACGCCGGTAAGAATTGAGTGGGAGGAACGAGCTCTCCCTGGGTATTGCGGAGGCGTGCTAACGCTTCAACTTTCTGCAAACCGCCGCTCGCGAGATCGACGATCGGTTGAAAATGCATCTCCAAGCCGTCGTGCTGCAGCAATTCGCGCCATTCTAAACGGCGTCCCTGAGGGACGACGACGAGACTTTGCTGATCTCGTTGCGCTAAACGTGCAAATGCGTGCCCTAACGCGCGTTGGAGATGTTCGATCAACGTCTGCCGTAAAGGTGTGACGAAATGACCGGTCAGGTCGCTCCAGAGTTGGATCAACAGTTGCGGGCGGTCGTCGTTATCGAGCACCGGAATCGTCGCCGCGGAGCGAAGCTGAAATTCCGCGAGCATCTCCCGCCAGACCGCCATCGCCGGATCGAGCGCCATGGCAAGCGTATGTTCGACGGAGCCACTGCGCCACGCACGGCCGCTCGGCCCTTTCCCCGTCGGCCGATCGGCGTGAATGCTGATCGGCGGAGCTTTCCCGGCCGCGAGCATGCCGAGGTAGCGGCGCGCTTTCTCCCCCGCGGTGACTTCGTATTGCAGGTTCCCCAGTGGATCGGGGCGCGAGATCGCTCCGGTCGAGATACCGTCGAGTGAGATAAGGATGTCGAGCACGCCGCTTGCCAGGTCGATGAACGTCGTCGAGGAGGCGATGAGTTGATCGATCCGCTGGAGCGCGACATGTTGTAATTCGTGCAGTTCGCGCCACGCATCCAACTGTTCGTGGAGCTCGACACTCACGCGTTGGTCGAGTACCTCGCGGAACGCACGATCGTCACGCTGCGTGAGATGCGAAAGATCCAAAATCAGATGTCGATAGTGTTCGTACGCATCGACGATCCAGCCCGGCTCGACGCCGGTAAGGGCGTGAATGCGCCCGACCGCTCGGGCCGCTTCTCGATGCGTCTCCTCAACGAGCAAAGGATCGAACATCCGGCGAAGATGAGCGGACTGGCGCGCTTGCAGGTGGGCGAACTCATCCGGTGTCAGATGCGCGAGCAGTGTCGACGGTCCCGGCCGTTCGGCGAGATCGTCGTAGAACTCGGCGACGAATTGCTCGGTCACGGCGTCGAGAGAGGGCGCTACGTCAAGCAGCACGGCACCGGCATTGGTACCGTAGGCGTCGGCACGATCGAGCCTGCTCACGACGTCCCCCTTACGCTCTCACCGTGAAGAGAGTTGCCGCCTCGTCGGAGCTTTCCTTTCCGCCGCATGGGCGCCCGGAGCGGCGGCGCGCGTATAGGCGCGTTCCATCGGTAAAACCGCTACGAATTATCGGTGTGCGTGGATTGAAAGATGGGGGAGCTTGCGGATAATAGGAAAGGTAGCCAGAATCGTCTTTGAAGGAGCGTGCCCCGATGTCTGAAGCAAAGTGCCCATTCCACCAACCCGGCGGTGCCGGCCCCTCGGTTGCAGATTGGTGGCCGAATCGTTTGCCGATCGACGTCCTGAGGCAAAACTCCGAAAAATCGGATCCGATGGGCGAGGCGTTCGATTATAAAAAAGCATTCCTGAGCCTCGATCTTGCGGCGGTCAAACGCGATCTCCACGCGTTGATGACCGACTCACAGGATTGGTGGCCCGCCGACTTCGGGCACTACGGCCCGCTCTTCATCCGCATGGCCTGGCACGGCGCGGGAACCTATCGCATCGGCGATGGCCGCGGCGGAGCAGGCACCGGGCAACAACGCTTCGCACCGCTCAACAGTTGGCCCGACAACGTCAACCTCGATAAAGCCCGCCGCTTGCTCTGGCCGATCAAACAAAAATACGGGCGCAAGATCTCCTGGGCCGATCTTATGATTCTCGCCGGCAACGTCGCACTGGAATCGATGGGTTTCAAAACCTTCGGCTTCGGCGGAGGGCGCGCCGACGTTTGGGAGCCCGATGATTCGGTCTATTGGGGCCCCGAGAACGCCTGGCTCGCCGACAAACGCTATACCGGTCAACGCGATCTCGATAACCCACTCGCCGCGGTGCAAATGGGCCTGATTTACGTGAACCCCGAAGGCCCCAACGGCAACCCCGACCCGCTCGCCGCCGCGATCGATATTCGCGAGACGTTCAAGCGCATGGCGATGAACGATGAAGAGACCGTCGCGCTTATTGCCGGCGGGCACACCTTCGGTAAAACCCACGGTGCCGGCCCGGCAACGTTCGTCGGCCCGGAGCCCGAAGCGGCGGGGATCGAAGAGCAGGGCCTCGGCTGGAAGAGCAGTTTCCGTTCCGGGAAAGGCGCCGACACCATCGGCGGCGGCCCGGAAGTCACCTGGACGAAGACGCCGACGAAATGGGATAACGATTTCTTCGCAACGCTCTTCGGGTACGAGTGGGAGTTAACGCAGAGTCCGGCCGGCGCGAAGCAATGGACGGCGAAGAACGGCGCGGGCGCCGGTACGGTTCCCGATGCGGCCGATCCGAAGAAGTTCCACGCACCGACGATGCTGACCACCGATCTCGCGCTGCGTTACGATCCCATCTACGAAAAAATATCGCGCCGCTTCTACGAGCATCCCGACGAATTTGCCGACGCTTTCGCGCGTGCGTGGTTTAAACTCACGCATCGCGATATGGGCCCGCGCGCCCGTTACCTCGGGCCGGAGGTTCCCGGCGAAGCATTGATCTGGCAAGACCCCGTGCCGCCCGCAAGCGGCGACCCGATCGACGCCAACGATATCGCCGCGCTCAAAGCCGAGATTCTCGCTTCGGGTATCTCGATCGCGCGGGCGGTCGCGACGGCGTGGGCGGCAGCCTCCACGTTTCGCGGCTCCGATAAACGCGGCGGCGCCAACGGTGCGCGGATTCGCCTCGCTCCGCAAAAGGATTGGGCGGTGAACGAACCGGCGCATCTCGCCGCGACGCTTGCAGCGTTGCAGAGCATCCAAGAGCGCTTCAATCGCGACCACGCGGGAAAGAAGCAGCTCTCGCTCGCCGACCTGATCCTACTCGCCGGTTGCGCGGCGGTCGAGAGAGCGGCGAAGAACGCCGGCGTCGACGTGCGCGTGCCGTTCACTCCGGGGCGCACCGATGCGACGCAAGCGATGACCGACGTCGAATCGTTCGCCGTGCTGGAGCCGCAGGCCGATGCCTTCCGCAACTATATCAAGAGCGAGAACGGCGTTCCGGCCGAAGTGCGGCTGATCGATAAGGCGCAATTACTGACGTTAACGCCGCCGGAGATGACGGTCCTGATCGGCGGAATGCGCGCGCTAGGCACCAACGTCGGTGCCTCCAAGCACGGCGTGTTCACGACGCGCCCCGAGATGCTCACCAACGATTTCTTCGTGAACCTGCTCGACATGGGAACGGCTTGGACGCCGACTTCGGAGAAGAACGAGCTCTTCGAAGGACGGGATCGCAAGAGCGGCGCGCTCAAATGGACCGGAACGCGCGTCGATCTCATCTTCGGATCGAACTCCGAACTGCGAGCGCTCGCCGAAGTCTACGGTGCTGCCGATGCGCACGAAAAGTTCGTCGAAGATTTCGTGGCGGCGTGGAACAAGGTGATGGATCTCGACCGCTTCGAGGTCGCTGCGTCGGCCCGGTAAGGCTGAGGGAAGGCAGCGGCGTGCGCCGAATGGTTCCTGCGCTGCTACGTCGAGAGGGGAGCCCCGGAATGAATCGATTTTTGATTGCGGCCTTCGCCGCATTAGCGCTTATGTTTCCCGTTATGGTATCGGCGAGTACGCCCGCTGGATCCTACGCGGCCTTTACTTCATCGGCAACCAAACAGCCGGGCCTCTTCACAATCCTGCGCAAGAACGGGCATGTTTATATCGATTTGAGCGACGAACAACTCAATACCGATTATCTCGAGACAATCGTTCCGGGAAACGGTATCGGTGGAGATTTCATCGTTTGGGGCAATACCGATCATCTTCCTGCGATGTTGGTCCGCTTCGAGCGTGCGGGCGACGGCATTGCGATCGTATGGCCGAACTCTTCGTTCATCGCGCCGAATAGTCCGTCGGGACAGCTCGCAGTACATTATAACTTTCCGCAGTCGGTCGTCGGCGTCGGCAAGATCGTCGCGCAAGGCGACGGGCACGTCGTCTTCGATGCCTCGCCGCTTTTTCACGACGTACTCGATCTCGACCAGATCATCAATAGTTCGCTGCACACCACGCCCGCAACGGCATATCATCTCGACCCGTCGCGCACCTATTTCGGCGCGACGAAAGCTTTCCCGAAAAATATCATCATCGATGTCAAACAGCTCTGGGCGACCGACGCGCCGCACGTAGCGCCCGACACCGCCCCCGATGCGCGAAGCCTGCAAATGAAAGTCGTCTATAATTTCGCGCAACTTCCGCAAGACAACTATCGCCCCCGCTTCGCAGACGATCGCGTGGGGATTTACGACGACATCTACATGGATTTTGCATCGTCGGCCGATACAGCGCGCAGCCGCTACCTGCGCTATTTGGTGCGCTGGAATTTCGCGCCCGCCGATCCGGGTAAACCATCGCGCGCGACGCATCCGATGGTTTTCTACATGAGCGACACCGTTCCGGTTCGGTATCGCAAGCCGATTCGCGACGCGGTGCTGCGCTGGAATCTCGCCTTCGAACGGCTCGGAATCCTCGATGCGATTGAAGTCAAACCGCAGCCGAACGATCCGAACTGGGACCCCGACGACATCCGTTACAACGTCTTGCGCTGGGTCACCGAGGCTAGCCCGAGTTTCGGCGCCGACTCACAGACGCTCTTCGATCCGCGCACCGGCGAGGAGTTTCGAACCGGCATTCTGATCTCGGCCGATAGCGCCGCGTTCGCCGCCGATACCTGGCGGGATATCGTCGACCCGGTTCGCTACGGACGTAACACCGATCCGGTCCCCGCAGGGTTTATCTACGACAGCTTCCAGGCAGAAATAATGCACGAGACCGGGCACGATCTCGGCATGCAACACAATTTTATAGGCCACGATGCCTACACCGCCAAAGATTTACAGAATCCCGCCTTCACCGCGAAATACGGCATCGCAACGACGGTGATGGAGTACGCGCCGCTCAATATCTGGCCAAAAGGCTACGGTCAAGGCAGCTACTATCAGACGGTGCTCGGCCCCTACGATTATCATGCGATGAAATATGCCTATGGTTACATTCCAGGCGCGACGACGCCGGAAGGAGAGTTGCCGACACTCGAACGTTGGGCCTCCGCATGGTCGAACCCGCTCTATCGTTACGCATCGGATGAAGATGTTTCGTGGTTCAACGGACATGCCAGCGATCCGCGCGCGGAACAAGAAGAGCTGACCAACGATCAGCTCGGCTGGACGGTGGTGCAATTAAAGATGGATCGGGCGTTAATGGACCGCGAGACGCAGCTGCTGCCGCAGAGCGGACATGCGTATCAAGAGGCGACCGACGCGTTTCGCGCGATTTTCTATCGCTACATCTCGCTCGTTTCGAAGTCGGCGCACTGGATCGGCGGGCAATACCTCTCACGCGCGCACCGCGGCGATCCCGGCGCCCAGCCGCCGATCGTCCCGGTTCCGCTCGCAATGCAACAGCGCGCCTTCGATATCCTGAATTCGTACTTACTCTCCGACCGCGAGTTCAACTTCTCGCCGCAGGTTCTCAATAAGCTCGGCTATTCCGAGTGGGCCGGCTACGGCTATGTCGGGTGGGAGGGTTACGGAAATCTCCCCGTCTGGGCCTACAATCCTCCGCAACGCCACGATTTTTCGATTGTCGATGATATCGGCAACGCGCAGCGTGGCGCCATCGACTACACATTTGCGCCGACGGTGCTCGCGCGGCTTGAACAGAACCCGCTGGAATCGATCGGACCGACGATGACGCTCGCCGATCTCTTCTCGTGGATGCAGGGCGCGGTCTACCGCGAGCTGGGGTCGCCGCATCTGCACACCATCTCGCTTCTGCGTCGCAATCTGCAGGCGATCTACGAAGGAAAACTGATCGCTCTCGCGACCAAACCACAGCCCGGCACGCCGCCCGACGCGCAGGCCTTAGCGCAATTGGAGTTGCAGCGGCTCGCGCGTTCTGCTGCCGCTCGCGCGCGCACCGGCGGTCTCGACGAAGTGACGCGTGCGCACCTGGCGACGCTCGCGCGGCGTGCGAATGCCGCTTTGGACGGGAAGCTCTAGCGGCGTCGGCGCGAGCTGCTGTAGACCTTGCGCGGCTTCGGGGCGACGGCCGGAATCTCGGGAAAGAGCGGATTGATCTCGCGCTCGAGGCGGCGACCGAGCGTGTATTCGATCTTCAAAATGAGCGGCTCTTCCTCGGCTGAAACGAAGGTAATCGCATCGCCGCTCGCTTTCGCGCGGGCGGTGCGCCCGATGCGGTGAACGTAATCTTCGGCGATCAACGGCACGTCGTAGTTCACGACGTGGCCGAGTTCGACGATATCGATACCGCGCGCAGCGATATCGGTTGCGACGAGGACGCGAATCTTTCCGCTCTTGAGGCTTTCGAGCGCGCGCGTGCGCTGCGCTTGAGAGCGATCGCCGTGGATGAGATCGGTGGGAATGCGCTGTTTGCTCAGCGCTGCCGCGAGGCGATTGGCGCGCGACTTCGTGCGCGTGAACGCGATCGCGCTGTAGATATTATTGTCTTTAAAGAGCTCGAGCAAGAGTTCGGTCTTCTTCTCCTGCGGCACCGAATAGATGCGTTGCGTCAACAGCTCGATCGGCGGGTGTTCGGCTGCGAGCTCGATGCGCACGGGGTCGTGGAGAATCTCCCCGACGAGGACCGAGATCGCCGAAGGCAGCGTCGCCGAGAAAAAGAGCGTCTGGCGTTTCGCGGGAAGCACGCGGAGCAGGCGGCGGATCGAGGGAAGAAAGCCCATATCGAGCATGCGATCGGCCTCGTCGAGCACGAACATTTCAATCGCATCGAGCCGGAGATCGCCATTGCTGAGATGATCGAACAGCCGCCCCGGCGTTGCGACGATAATCTCGGTTCCGGAGGCGAGCGCAGCGAGCTGCCGGCCAAACGAGACGCCACCGTAGATTGCGGCGACGCGCAGGGTGGTATGGCGCACCAGCGCACCGAGATGGACGGAGATCTGCTCGGCGAGTTCGCGGGTCGGCGCGAGAATGAGCGCGCGCGTCGTTCCGCGCGGGCGATCGAGCAACCGCGCGATCAGGGGGAGACCGAACGCCGCTGATTTTCCGCTCCCGGTCTGGGCACTGGCGAGGATGTCGCGCCCGGCGAGCGCCGGTGGAATCGCTTGCAGTTGAATCGGCGTCGGTTCGGTAAAGTGAAGATCGGCGACCGCGCGCAGCAACGCCGGGGGCAGGCCGAGTTCGTCAAAGGTGGGCATGGATGTCCGTACTTTCGAGCGTGCACAAAACAATCGCACGGTATGTCGAAAGCTCGGCGCGGGAGGAATTTTCCCCAGCATGGCACAAGGGCGGCCCTTCCGTCAAGCACTTTTCCCCTGAGGGTCCCCGCAAGCGACGCGGTGGGTGCGTCGCTTAACGCTCCGATGGCGCGGGTTTTACCGCCGCACGAACGTGTAGCCAATCGACGAGGATCCACGCGCCGGCGGCGATGCCGAAGTTCTCCGCGAACTCCGTCCAGTTCCCCGGCAGGTGGGGTTGCGCGACGATCTGCGGCAACCAGACCGCGAGGCCGAAGATCGCCAGCATTGCGGTGAGCAATTGCAGCGCAAGCATGCGTAGGAGCCCGGTGAGAATCGCAATCGCCGCAAGTGCGAAGGCGGCCGTCGTGAAGATCGCCCAGAACATCTGTCCCGGCGGCATCCACGCGGGCACGAGCGAGGCGGTGTATTGGAGGTAGACGACCTGCGCGATTGCATAGGACGCCACGCAGAGCCCGAAGAGCAACATCGTTCCGCGCACCAATCGTTCGTTCGGAATTGCGCCCGTGCGCTCGACTAAAATCAACGCCCCCGAAATAATACCGAGCACTTCGAAGATGCCGATCCAAGCGGCGGGATGCACGATGCTTCCTGGAATTTGCAGGAGCACGAAGACTCCCAGTGCCACGGCGACCGTCGCCGCGCCGAGTCGCATCGTCACGCGCAAGAGCACGAGCGTGCCGCCGACGATATACGCAATTCCCAGGCACACGAGGACGATCGTATGCAGCCTTCCGTCACCGAGAACGAGATGTTCTTCCGATGGTGTCAGCCGGTGCCAGTAGAGTGCGGCGACGCCGAAGAGCAGCATCGAGAGCCCGAGTACGCGGAAACCCCAGTCTTTTTTCATCGCACGGACCTCCACGGCTTCGGGTCGCGCCCGGCAACTCGACCGCGACCGAGAGCCTTCCATTCCGATTGTCGGCGCCGCCGGGGAGTCCTGTGCTGGGGAGGTATATTTCGAGCGATCGTGAGGCGCGAAGCCCCCGACGTCGACGCCTTTCATAGCTCCAAAGCGAGCGAAGGCGGCAAGCTATGACGGGATTTCGAAATACAGAGCCGAAGCGAGCGGCATGAAGAAGTACATCTCTCTCCTTTTTCTATGCCTATTCATGCTGTTCGTTCCGAGAACGGCACGCGCGGCGACCGGTACGGAGTTCATCAACGCCGTGCGCTCGTTCGTCAGCACCGGCCTCGCGAACGCCGATTCGAACTTCGCTTCGCTGCGTGGCGCGCCGATCCAAGAACCGCTCGGCACCCACTTTCACGTAACCACCGCATTCGGTGTATTTCTGTCGGATTGCCATATCTCGGGCTATCTACCGCCGAGCTTCCCGTCGGGAAAGTGGGTGCTTTCGTGCAGCTCGCCGGGGCTTTCGGCAAGCAATGCCGGCCTGCTTCGCAGCTTGGTGTACACGGGCGTGATTCGCGCGTTGCCGCTGTGTTTCACGCGCACCCTCAATCCGCTGCTTCTCAACGGTGAAAATTTTCGCTGGGATTGTCACCACGCCACGCATGCAATCTCCGTCGATGTGAGCAGTTTTCCGACCCACGACGGCTACATCAGCTTTCTCTTAGAAGTTTACAACTATCTCAGCGCGCCACCGCCACCACCGGCCTCGCTCGGCCCCTCGCCTGCGCCTTCGCCCACGCCGATTGAAATCAATGTCGTGAAACCCGTGCCGACCCTCACGATGGGCGGCGTCCAAGTCGCGTACACAGATTATTTGACCCTCGTCGTTGCCGAGCAGGCGGCGCTCTTGAAGGGCAAGGCGGGCCTCGTTCATGCAGTTGAGATCCTCAAAGGCGGCGATGAAATGCCGCCATACTTTCCGTATTGGGCCTACGCCGGCAAGACGACGCAAAACGGCGTTCCCACCGTGACGACGTGGGTCTGCGGTAATTTGAGCCCAGCGGAGCAGCAGGCGGCGATGACCGACGGAACGCTCATGGGGCTCTTGGACTCGGGGCTCGGCGGGCCCGCGCTGCAAAAGGCGTACGCCGCAGCGAGCGCCGCCGATACAGCGCTTGGCCCGAACGCTGCAGATCCGTTTACCAATCGGCGTCGACTCGTTCTCGAAATCGCGAAGTTTTTCACCTAGCCGAGCGCCCGGCGTGAGGTCGCAGTTGCGTCGCGAAGTACCTATGAAGCGGCCTTCGCTCCACGTTCTCGCCCTGGCGCTACCATCGGCGCATGACGATCGCACATGAACGGAGCGCCAACGCCTTCTTGACCGAGCTCTTCGGGCTCACCGAGCGAGTCGCGGTCGTTACCGGCGCCGGAAGCGGCATCGGCCATGGCATCGCACGCTACCTGGCGGGCGCCGGCGCCAACGTCGTTATTGCCGACCTCAGCCAGGAGGCCGGTGCCCGCGTCGCCGACGAGCTCAACGCCGCACGCCCCGGGAGCGCCCTCGCGCTCCGCACCGACGTCAGCGACGAAGCGAGCGTCGCCGCGACGATGCGACAGAGCATCGAACGCTTCGGGCGGGTCGATATCCTCGTCAACGACGCCGGCATCTTTCCGACGACGCCGATCGCCGAGATGACGCTGCAAGATTGGGAGCGCGTGCAGGCCGTCAACTTGCGCGGAACGTTCTTGTGCTTGCGCGCCGCGGCGCTACAGATGCGCAAGCAAGGCAGCGGCGGACGAATCGTCAACATCTCCTCGATCGATTCGCTGCATCCGTCGATGGTCGGGCTCGCGCACTACGACGCAAGCAAAGGCGGCGTCAACATGCTCACGCGCAGCGCAGCGCTCGAGTTCGGAAGCGACGAGATTACGGTCAATGCCGTGCTGCCCGGAATGATCGCGACCGAGGGCGTCGCTGCAATGACGAAAGGTTCGCCCGGTGCGATGGCACAAACCACCGCAAGCTTCGGGGCACGAACCGTGCTCGGACGCGTCGGCACACCCGAAGATATCGCCGCATGTGTGCTTTTCCTCGCGAGCGAGGCCGCCGGCTACATCACGGGACAAACCCTCGTCTGCGACGGCGGCTACCTCATCGGGTAGCGGCACGCGCGTTCATGGACGCTCGGCGTATCATGAGCGAGCGAACCGAATTAACGGATCGACGTCGTGCATGTCGGCGGCCCGAAGTGCCTTAACGTATCGAGCGCGCGTCTCGCCCGCACTTGCGAGACTCGCGCTCCCCCAGGTGAACGGCGGCCGACCCAGTTGCTGTGCCAGCAGATCGCCAACGAGCCGCGAAAAACGCCCATTGCCGTTAGGAAACGGATGGATCGCGACTAAACGATGGCTGTATCGCACGCTGATTTCGTCGGGCGCGAATGTCGCGCGCTCAACCCAAAATCGCGCGTCGTCGATCGCCTGCTGCACGTCCGTACCAATGCGATAGGCCTCCACGCCGATGTTGCGCGCGGACGAGCGATACTCTCCCGCCCACCTCCAAACGTCTCCGAACATCCGTCGGTGTAGCTCGTGTAGGACGTTGCGATCAAGAACATCGCGATTGCGCGCGGCTGCCCATCGAAGGGCGTTGCCGATGTTGATCTGCTCCGCTTCATTAAGCTCGTGACGCAGCGTGATATACGAAGGAATTAGCCCTTCGCACTCTTCCAGAGTCAGCGGGGTGTTGGCGTCATCGTCATGCCCAAAGAGCAGGTCAGCTGTGGGGAGGTTTGTCATTCCACAATCCCCGCAACGAGCCGGCTAAGATACTTTCGATCATACGCCGACGCTCGGCATCGAGATCCACTTTGCGAAGGGCCTGGTTCTCCAATTGCATCGTATGGTCGAGGCGCGCGATCTCGCTACTCACCTGCTGCTCCGCTCGGTGACGCAGAATGTCATCGAGCGGCTCGTTTGGGAGAAAGATATAGATCAGCGTACAGTTCATCGCCGCTGCGGCTTGCCTAAGCGTGCGCAGGGTTGTTTTACCGGTCATCTCAGCGTTCTCGATCACCGGGATACGCGAGAGGCCAACGCCCATGCGGGAGGCCAGCTGCCGGGTGGTCATTCCGAGGGCCTCACGGATGGCCCGCACCCAGCCTCGCGGCGGCGCATCGAGCGCCATGGAGCGGAGCGGAGCGACTCGCTTCTCCAGATGCTTCCGGGCGAGGGCAGAGGTGTTTTTGCTCATATAAATATGCCTTTCTACCATTAATAATATCATATATATATGGACGCTTCAATCTGACTCGTACATATTTTTACGAGCGAGTTGTCGATGACATCCTTGTCTCGGGACCCATGAATACTATTGCCCCAAGCCCACAGAGGCGCTCCCGCCCGCTGCTTAAGGCCAGCGTGCGAGTAGTAACCGCCTGAAAGCGTGACGCACCCCCGGGAGTACTGAAGCTGGCCCGGTTACGTGGACATTTTCCGCTTAGCGGAGAAAGGTCCGTTCCATGCCCCAAAAATACACCAGGTTCTACCCGGCCGATTTCCGGCAAAAGGTCGTTGAGCTCGCGCGCGTAGGCCGCAGCGCCGACGACCTCGCCGCCGAGTTCAAGCTCGCAAGGCAAACCGTTCGCAACTGGATCAAACAAGCCGATTGCGACGCGGGTCGTCGCTCGGATGGGCTGACGACTGCAGAGTGGAGTGGCCTCGATTTCGTAGACACGAAGTTTACGCAGCCTGAGTCTGCTCGAACTGCTCGGGGCTGACATATCCGAGCGTCGAGTGCCGACGTTGCCGATTGTACCAGATCTCGATGTACTCGAAAATGATCGCCCTCGCCGATTCCCGGGTTTCGAAGGTGGGATCGTCGAGTTCGCGCTTGAGCGTTGCGAAGAAGCTCTCGGTCACCGCATTATCCCAACAGTTCCCTTTGCGGCTCATGCTGCAGAGCATCCCATTTCGGTCGTAAAAGCGCTGAACCGCATCGCTGGCATACTGCACCCCACGATCGGAATGCACCAGCAGCGGATGCTCAACGGCTCGACGATCCGCCGCCATTTGCAGCGCGTCGAGAACGAGTCGCGACTCGAGCCGATGACTCATCGACCAACCAACGATCTTCCGCGAGAAAAGATCGAGGACAACCGCGAGGTAGAGCCAGCCCTCACGCGTGCGCAGGTAGGTAATGTCGCTGGTCCACACGCAATTCGGCGCTTCGATCTCCGCTGGGGCGAAGTGCCGTTCGAGCAGATTCCCGGCGAGCGGCTTGCCGTGGTTGGAATCGGTGGTCGCCTTGAATGCACGAGGCGTTTTGCCGCGAATGCCGGCTTCCCGCATCAGCTTGGCCACGCGACGGCGCGAAACGCGTTTGCCGCCATCACGAAGATCGCGTACGATCGGTCGGCTACCATAGCGGGCGCGACTTTTGCGGTGGAGAGTGACGACCTCAAAGCGGAGTGCAGCGTCTCGCGTCGTTCGCGCACTCGGCGGACGCCTTTGCCACGCATAGAACCCCGCCGGCGAGACATCGAACACGCGGCACATCAAGCGTACTCGCCACACGCCGATGTGCTCTTGAATACAGGCGTACCTCACCGCGATTGCTTCGCGAACCAGATTGCCGTTTTTTTTAAAATATCTCGCTCCTCGGTTACATCGGCAAGCTGTCGCCGGAGGCGACGAATCTCCTCATCTTGCGCGGTGAGCTTTCCGTTGCCGCGAAACGCTTCTTTGTCCTCAGCCTTAAGCTGGCGAATCCACCCATACAAGAGGCTTGGGTCTATGCCGATCGACCGCGCGACCTCCGTTGCGGTCTTACCACTATCGATAACGCGGCGTACCGCCTCGATCTTGAACTCACGCGGGAATTTCCGCCGTTGGTCTGCCATGGGGCACCATTCTTTCCGGCCTCCCCTTGAGGCCTATCATGGTGTCCACGAAACTGAGGCCAGGCCGGGCCCGAGCGCTGCTGTATTTCCCCTGCGCAGGTTGTAGCAAAATCCAGATTCACTCTCAGAAAACGTCGGCTTCTTCTTACGGGTCGTCTTCGCGCATAGCCGCCCGTCAGATATATAAACTAGCATCCACATTGCAAAAATGCGCTTGGCTTTTTGGCTTGCGTCTTAATCACTTTTCACTCAGAACGTGCTACTGCGGCGTTCCGTTCGGAGTCGTTGACCGACGCCCAACACGCCCGCAACGCGGCAGCCCGCGTCGACCAGCTTGATGGCGTCTCCGACGGCGACGGCAAGTTGGCGTTCGAGAACAGCAAGATGGGGGGATTGACCGCAGAGAACGGTGGTGGTACCATAATTTCAACAATGCATGAACTATTGAACAGTGAACCGGCTGATGCTCTAGCCGAAAAGGCCGTCCTCGAAGCGCTAGGGTGCCTAGCGCACGCCGTGCGCTTGAAAATCTATCGCCTTCTGGTGCGCACCGGGAGTTCCGGCTTGGTCGCGGGAGAGATCGGCGCTGCGGTCGATCTTCCGGCTAGCAACCTCTCTTTTCATCTCAAGACGCTCTTGCATGCGGGTTTAGTTAGCGTCGAGCAGCAGGGCCGCTACCAACGCTACGTTGCCAACATCCCACTAATGCTTCGCGTTATCGCGTACCTCACCGAAAACTGTTGCAGCAACGATCCGACGCAATGCGAGGTGTTTCGATCTGCAGTCCCTGAGGCACGCCCATTCCTACCACCCATTTCCAGTCGTTCGAACAGAAAATCCTGAACCGACTCATCATGGACATCACGCAGAATAAATCCCACGCCGACGTAAAATGCTTCACTCTTTATCGTCCTACGCAAGATCCTCAAGCCGCGGCTCATCGCCACGTTTGTCGCCATCGTCACGTTCGGCATCTTGCTGGTCGGATATGTATTTAACGCAGTCCTGTAGAGATAAAAACCACTCAACAATCCACTCTCACGTGGAGAAAAACCATCATGATTGATTTCAAAGATCTTGGCTCCGGAATGCTCTCCACGCGAGGCATCGTCATCGGATGAAAACCATTCAAATATTTGACCCTGCGTTGTGTTGCAGCACAGGCGTCTGCGGGGTCGATGTCGATCAGGCCCTCGTGACTTTTTCAGCCGACGTGGATTGGGCCAAGCAGAACGGCATACTGATCGAGCGATTCAATCTGTCTCAGCAGCCCATGGCCTTCGCTCAGAACACGGCGGTAAAAGATGTTTTAGAGCATTCCGGCGAGGACTCGCTTCCCATTACGCTTGTCGATGATGAAGTGGTTTTGGTCGGTCGATACGCCACTCGCGATGAATTGACCAAATGGGTCGATATGGCTCCGGAAGCCTCTCTCTTTACCGATCGCATCGCGGAATTGATAGGCATTGGAGCGGCTGTCGCAGCGAACTGCAACTCCTGTTTTACGTCTCATTATACTGAGGCTCGAAAGCTTGGCGTGTCGGACGCCGATATCACGCGCGCAATCGATTTGGCAAAGAAAATAAAAGATGGGCCGAACGGTGCGATGCTGGATCTCGTACAACGTCATCTAGGCAAAAGCGCCACCGCGACGGCTTCGGCCCAGGGCGAAGCGAAGGAAGCCGAAGGTTGCTGCGCCGCATCACCTAGCGAAGTTACCAACTCAAAATGTTGCTGAGGTCTATGCACGGTGGAGAGGGATTGACATTCCTCGAACAGCCTGCGCATTTCTACTTTTTTACCGGCAAAGGTGGAGTCGGGAAAACCTCGATCGCATGCGCGGCGGCTGTGCACTTGGCCGATGCAGGCCGCAGAGTGCTGCTCGTGAGCACCGACCCCGCCTCGAACGTCGGCCAAGTTTTCGGCGTTACTATTGGTAACCAAATTACCGCTATCCCTGCTGTTCCACGCTTGTCAGCCCTTGAGATTAACCCTCACGCGGCAGCGCAAGCATACCGCGACCGCATCGTCGGTCCCGTGCGCGGTGTGCTGTCGGATTCGGTGGTAAGGAGCATCGAGGAACAACTCTCTGGTGCATGCACTACCGAGATCGCGGCTTTCGACGAGTTTACTACGCTGCTGACAGACCCAGCTTTAACGGTTATGTACGACCACATCATCTTCGATACGGCTCCCACCGGGCATACGATCCGCCTACTGCAATTGCCGGGAGCCTGGAGCGATTTCTTAGAAGCAGGTAAGGGTGATGCGTCGTGCTTAGGCCCATTGGCTGGCCTGGAAAAGCAACGCGATCGGTACAAGGCGGCCGTAGCTTCGCTAGCCGGCGCGCAGACGCGCTTGGTACTGGTTGCGCGTGCACAGCTCTCGTCGTTACGCGAAGTCGCGCGCACGCACGATGAGCTGTCCGACATCGGGATAACGAATCAATATCTCGTCATTAACGGTATCCTGTCGCAAGACGCAGCGACACAGGATCCGCTCGCCAGAGCTATCTACGAGCGCGAGCAAATCATGTTGAATGACCTTCCGGCATCGCTCAAAACGCTGCCGACCGATTTCGTGGATCTCAAGGCCTTCAATGTTGTCGGGCTCGATGCCCTACGCCAATTGTTCCTCGCAAATGTTCCGATGCTCCAGCCAACGCATGCACCATTCATCGTGCCAGAGTCGCCAGGGCTCACGTCGCTAATTGATAGTATCGCTGCAGACGGACACGGCCTGGTGCTCTTGATGGGAAAAGGCGGCGTCGGGAAGACGACGCTCGCCGCCACTATTGCAGTCGCTCTAGCCGATCGCGGACTGCCGGTGCACCTCACGACCTCAGACCCCGCGCCTCACCTTACCGAAACGCTCAATGCCTCGGTGGACAATCTTATCGTCAGCACAATAGACCCTCAGACAGAAACCGAACGCTATCGCCGACAGGTGCTCGAAACCAAAGGCGCAGACCTCGACGCACACGGCCGCGCATTGCTGGAAGAGGATTTGAAATCTCCATGTACTGAGGAAATCGCCGTTTTTCAAGCCTTTTCACGTGTCATTCGTGAAGCCCGCACAAAATTTGTGGTAGTCGACACGGCCCCTACGGGGCATACCTTGTTGTTACTCGACGCCACCGGGGCTTACCATCGGGAAACCGTCCGACAGATGGGCAAGACTGGCATGCAGTTTGCGACACCCATGATGCAATTGCAAGATCCAACTTTAACGAAAGTCCTCGTAGTGACATTGGCGGAAACCACGCCGATTCTGGAAGCGGCGCATTTGCAGACGGACTTGCGACGCGCTGGGATCGAGCCGTGGGCTTGGATCGTCAACAGCAGCCTGCTTTTAGCCGAACCAGACTCGCCTCTGCTCCGCCAGCGGGCAGAAAACGAGAGAGCGGAGATTGCGGCCGCGGCAGCCTATGCCGAGCGCTTTGCAGTCGTCCCGTTATTGCGCCGCGAGCCCATCGGCGTGGAATCTTTGCGTTCGCTCGGCGGCTCAGCGGAATATGCGGTATGCGTTCAACCCGGAGATCCTACGGCGTAAAATACCGTCTCAAAAACCATCGGCTCAAGCACAATAGGAGAGAGATCATGCCCAAGGTTGTTATCCATCTGTTTCACGGAGACGACGATTCGCTCGCGACCGGTTCCCATGTGGCAGAGCGAATCCGCCAAATCGCGCCCGATCAAAAAGTCGGTCTCGAGGTGTTCTGTTTCGGACCGGCGCAGGACGCGCTTGTTGAACCCTCCACCACGCAGATCCGAACTGAATACAACCAGCAGATCGACGAGTTGATCGAGGCGGGTGTTCCCGTTGGTGCTTGCCTCAATGCGGCCCGGGCAGCGGGCATGGAGCACGCATTATCGCAACGCGGCGTTCGATTGCAATTCGCGCGCGACGCCTTCGTCCGGTTCGCGCTTGAGGGCGCGACCGTGATGAACTTCTAGGCATATGACTCCCTATGAAGAATCGCAACGTGCGCGCTGGTATGTGCCAACGTGGCTGGATGTGCCGCGGCTGCCGAGCTTCGAAGTCATCGATACCCGCTCTGCCCAGGGGCGCCTCGACGCACGGCCAAAAATCGTCACCGTCGCCGATCTCGTTCTTTTCCACGGGCACGCCTGCGACGGGTTATTGCGCGGCGTCTGGGCCATGCGCGCGCTCATCGACGTAGCCTTTGGCGCCGCGCCCGTCGACCGAAGTGATCTGCTCGTCGTATCGAAGAACTCCCCGTGCCTCGGCGACGTCGCATCCTATCTCACAGGTGGACGGGCCCGATTCGGTACACATCGCATCAACAATTCTCTCGGCGTCGGCTTCCAGATCCAAGTGCTATCTACCGGCGATGCCTGGGAGGTGCGTGAGGATCCCGACTTTTTTCCGAGATTGCTCGGAGCTTGGGAGGCCGCACTACTCGATGACATCACCGATACTGACAAACGTGAACTGCTCGCGGTCCACGAGGCGGCGCAATGGGATTGGGTGCGCGGTTCGCTCTTACCGAGCGCGCCAGCGGAACACTACCGGGCGGCGCGCATCGATACGCTCGATCTGCCAGAGGCGCTGCTCGATGCTCGTCGCACCGACACGGTGAACCGCATGATGGCACCGCCGATTGAAGTTGTAAGCCCCTACGACCCTAACATCGACGCACCCGACATGAATTCATCATCAACAAACGACCGCTGGACAAAGCGCTATATGGCTGGCCCGTCATCGAAAGCTTAGGCGCACGGCAAGTGCGGTTAGAGTGACGAGCAAAACTGGAGCGGTAAGAACGACGTCCACCCTAAAGTAGTAACCCCATGTGATGGTCATACCTTTGCGCGCCAACCTGTGCAGCCACAGCAGCGTTGCCAACGACCCAATCGGCGTAATCTTGGGCCTAAGGTCGCAGCCGATTACATTGACATAGATCCTGGCCTCTTTTACGACGCCAGTCGCGCTCGTCGAATCGATGGAAAGAGCGCCAACCAACACGGTCGGCATATTGTTCATGCCTGAAGACAGTATGGCCGTGAGAGCTCCTGTACCAAATTCGGCGCCCCACGCCCCACCTCGGGCGAAATCATCGACGAATATGATCTGTATGGCTCGCATTGCGCAAGCCATAGACAACTAGGTAATTTCCTAGCGCGCGAACATCTTGGCAGAGCGTGCGAAAAAACCGATCACGAGGAGTGCCAGCGCACCCCACCCGAAATGGAAAGTGGCCAGGTCGCGAATCGCTTCATTCGTGTGTTTGAGTTGCGCCAATATCATGGCGAACTGGACTGTTTTTTCGGAAATAGAGCAACAAGACCCCCAAGCCGATTGCGATTGCGGCGATATCGACGAGGACCATGACCATGGCGTACTCACTAAAGCCGCTCTTAAAGAAATTCGCCGAGACGATATTGGCTAAATTGGAAACCATTAGACGCAGACTGGCAGTATCGACGATAAACCCGGCGGCCATAACGAAGGCGAACGTAGCCCAAGGGGTAAACCCGAGTGCGAGCAACATCGCCATCACGATCAACGCGAACAGCAATCGGCCGCGGCCGCCGCCCCAACGGGCTACGTGCAATGCCGACCACTCGAAGAGTCCGGCCTCGTCCAACATCAAGCTGATGATGATCACGGCAATGAATGTTGCGGTAGCATTCCAGACGATATGCCACACGATCAGCACGGCGCCGAGCGTGGCGCCCCAGCCAATGCTCAGCCCGCGCGGCTGTCAAATCAGCAAGATGATAAGGCCGTGACCATGCCGAGTCTCCTTATCAGGGGGAAATTGTCTCCTTTACATTCGTTCATTTGCCTTCGAACTTTTCGCCACGGTATCCGGAATCATCATCGCAGATTTATGAGCGAATTATACCGGGACCGGAAGTGCTCACGGCGGTAAAATGCACAGATCCTTCCCGGGTAATTCTCATGGAAGCAATAGCATGGCCACAGTAACGTCAAATCGGTTCCCATGCTGGGGCGAAAGGACGATCAGCGATGAGCGGGCGGTCACAGGACGACGCAACTCTGCGCGAAGCGGAGCGCATATCGCCGCAAGACGCCGCATCGCGGAGCGCGTTCTTGCAAAAAGCTGCGAGTGCAGTGTTCGGAATTATGGCGACGAGCGGCGTTGCCGTGGCGGCCGTGCAGGAGACTCCGGCGGGTCAATCGGCATTGCCGATGCCACCTTTCAGCATCAGTCCCGAAGCGAGCGTCGATGTTTTGGTATCAATGCAGCGCGATCTTCAGCGAGCGTTGGCCAAACCCTTAAAGGAGCGCCGTTGGGGCATGGTCATCGACACCCGCAAATGCGTCGGGTGCTCGTCCTGCACGGTCGGATGCGTGATGGAGAACAAGCTTCCCCCAGGCGTAGTCTATCGCCCGGTCATCGATATGGAGATCGGCACCTACCCCAATGTTGTGCGTAAGTTTCTGCCGCGCCCATGCATGCAGTGCGACGATCCGCCATGCGTCCCGGTCTGCCCGGTCGATGCCACGTGGAAACGCGATGACAGCATTGTAGAAATCGACTACAACGCATGCATCGGATGTCGCTATTGCATTACGGCATGCCCGTATCAGGCACGCACCTTCGATTTCGGGGAGAATTGGACGGACGGGGCGGCCGCCGGCAAAGCGGATGCGCTTTCGCTTGACGAGGCGCACAGCTATGAAGCCGAGCCGAACTTCGAATACGGAGAGCTTTGGAGCCGAGCGGACGGGGTCGTCCCGGAGAGTCCGGTTGGAAACGCACGGAAATGTCAGTTCTGCGTACATCGGCTCGCGGTGGGTATGCTTCCGATGTGCGTCTCGACATGTATCGGGCGTGCTACATTTTTTGGAGACCTCAACGATCCCGAATCGTTGGTGTCGCAGATGATCGCGCGCAACAACGCGATTCGTCTTAAAGAAGAGCTTGGGACGCATCCCAAAGTCTATTACTTGCTATGATCTGGAAGGTGTAGCATGTCCACCATCGTTCACCCTGCCCCTCGGCCGATGCGACTCTCTTGGCGTTCGATAGCCTGGGTCGTATGGGTCGCCGCAATGATCTTTGGTGGCGCCGGGATCGTCGAACGACTGCTTTACGGGCATCAGCTTGCGGCATATACGAGTTACGTGCCGTGGGGAATGTGGGTTGCGGCCTATATTTATTTCATCGGCCTCTCCGCTGGAGCCTTTCTTCTCTCGAGTCTCGTCTATGTTTTTGGCGTTCGCTCACTGGAACGTATCGCCAAACTCTCGCTTTTTACCGCTGCCGTTACGCTCGCGATGGCGCTGCTCTCAATCCTTTTTGATCTCGGTCACATGGAGCGCTTTTGGGAAGTATTCACACGCCCTCAATTTCATTCGATGATGGCGTGGATGGTGTGGCTCTACACCGGCTATTTTACGTTGCTCCTCGCTGAGCTGTACTTTGCACTCCGCGGTAGTTGGAACGAGAATGCGGACGGCGAAGGGAGCGATGGCGACCGCAAAATGCTGCGCATTTTGGGTGCAATCGGCATTCCCCTGGCTATCGCGTTTCACGGCGGAGTAGGTGCACTATTTGGCACCGTCGCTGCGCGCGAGTATTGGCACAGCGCGCTTTACCCAATCATATTCCTCGTCGGAGCGCTTCTGTCCGGCGGTGCGCTCATGACCTTCATCGTGGCTTTTTTCTGGCCGAAACGGGATGAAGCGTGGCTAGAAAGCCTGCGATTCTTGAGCAAACTCGTGCTCGGGCTCGTACTCTTTGACTTCATCCTAGAATGGGCCGAATACTCGATCCCCGCATGGTATGGGATCGGTCCGGAGTATCACCTCATCTCGTACGTCCTCTCCGGCCCCTTCTGGTATGTCTTCTGGATCATCCATCTTGGATTCGGCGTATTGCTCCCGGTTGTGCTGCTTGCGTCGAGCAAACGCCCCGCCGTACTAGGGCTTGCCGCCGGGCTGGTGGCGGTGACGTTCTTCGCGATTCGCCTCAACTTGGTGATTCCCGGTCTCATCTCGCCGGAACTGCAGGGCTTGCAGACTGCCTATCTTGATCCGATCGGACATCGCTTGCAGTTCACATACCTACCGAGCATATTCGAATGGCAGGTGACGATCGGCGTAGTCGCAATCGGCGTCTCCTTGTTCTATCTCGGGTATCGATATTTGCCACTTTTCAATAATACGCAATCCACGCAACGCATAAGTAAGGAAAAATCATGAGCGTCACTCACGATTCAAAGAAGCCCACGCGACGAGACGCCCTGACCGCGGGTGGCGCATTGCTGGGAAGTGGTGTGCTGCTCGGTCTACAGGAGCGATTCGTCGGTGAAGCCGGCACAGCGCCAAGCCGAGCGGTGACGCAGGGTATCTATGCATTGGCCGATCCCGAGAACATCCTCTATACGACGTGCCTCCAGTGCAATACGCAGTGTACGCTGAAAGCTAAAATACAGGATGCCGTTTTGGTAAAAATCGATGGCAACCCGTACAGCCCGATGAATCTCTATCCGCAGCTTCCCTATGGATCGAATCCGAACGAAATGGCTCGCGTCGACGGTGCGATCTGTTCGAAAGGACAGGGCGGCGTTCAAACATTGTACGATCCCTATCGCTTGCGCAAAGTGCTCAAGCGCAAGGGGCCGCGCGGATCCGGAAAATGGGAGAGCATCCCGTTCAGCCAAGCAGTAGGAGAGATCGTCGATGGCGGCCAGCTCTTTGAGAGTTTAGGCGAGCACCGCAGCGTTGACGGTTTCCGTAACGTGTTCGCCTTGCGCGACCCTAAGATCGCCAAAGCGATGTCGGACGACGTCAAGGCCATCCGCTCGAAGAAGATGACTGTAACCGAGTTCAAAGCAAAGCATGGCAATCATCTTGATGTATTGATCGACCCTGACCATCCCGATTTAGGCCCGAAGAACAATCAATTCGTTCTTCTGGGCGGCCGTATTGCGCCCGATCGCGAAGCGATCAGTAAGCGCTTCACTTTCGGCTCATTCGGCTCGGTAAATTGGTTCGGTCATACGACGATCTGCGAGCAAGCACACCACGTTTCGTTTATGTACTCGACCGCGAATTGGGTGGCCGATAAAGACGGAAAATATGGTTGGGTCAAGGGGCCCAATCATCTTAAGCCCGATTACACCCAAGCGGAGTTCGTCATTTTCTGGGGCACGGGATACAACGAAGCGAATTTCGGACCGACTCCGATGAGCCCGCGCATTTCGGAAGCGCTCGTCGACGGCAAGCTCAAGATTGCCGTCATCGATCCCCGACTCTCGAAAAGCGCCGCAAAGGGCTGGTGGATCCCCATTCTCCCCGGAGGAGATCTCGCGCTCGCTATGGGCATGATTCGCTGGATTGTCGATAATCAGCGATACGACGCGGCATTCCTTCGCAACGCAAACGCCGCTGCTGCACTGCGAGGCGACGAAAAGAGTTGGAGCAATGCAACTTGGCTCGTCGATCCGCGAACGGGCAAGTTTCTACGTGCATCGGCGGTTGGCATCGGAAGCGAAAACGAGTTCGTGGCGCTTTCCGGTGGCCGGTTGGTGGCTATCGATTCGAACGACAAAACACAAGCCGTCGTTGGCGATCTCGACGTCACCACGACCGTAAACGGTATTTCGGCGAAGAGCGCGTTTCGCGTGCTCAAGGATGCCGCACTCGAGCACGACCTTGCGTTCTATGCGCAGGAGAGTGGAATACCCGCCGCTGAGATTGCGGCGCTCGCGCACGAATTTACGGCGCATGGCAAAAAAGCGGGGATCGATTTCTATCGTGGGCCGATCAAATCGACCTACGGCTATTATGCCGGGCAAGCGATCGTCGCCCTGAATTTCTTGATCGGCAATGTCGATCATAAAGGCGGTTTTGCGGTTGGCGGTGGTGGCTGGGACGGTATGGGAGCAAAAAAGGGACAGCCGTACGATCTCAATACGCCGCATCCCAATGCGCTCGCGCCGTTCGGCGTCAAGGTGACGCGAGAGGCAAGTGGACCCTACGAAACCAGTACGCTGTTCGCGCGCGACGGCTATCCGGCCAAACGGCCATGGTTTCCATTCACCGACGACGTGTATCAAGAAGTCATTCCGGCCGCGCACCACGCGTATCCATACCCAATTAAGATACTCTGGCTGCATTACGGCACGCCGGCGCTTTCGGCGCCGGCCGGACATCTGCAGATCGCGATGTTGCAAGATCTAGAACGCGTGCCGCTCTTCATTGCAACCGACATCGTCATCGGCGATACGAGTATGTATGCAGACTATATTTTCCCCGATCTCTCCTACCTGGAACGATGGTCGAATGCGATCGGCACGAGCCCCGTCGTGCTTAGTGCGATCAGCAAGTTCCGCCAGCCGGTCGCCGCCCCGGTCCCCGAAACCGTCGTCGTCGATGGCGAGCCGATGACGCCGTGCATGGATACGTTGGCCCTCGCAATCGCGAAGCGACTCGGCGCCTCGGGATTTGGAAAAAATGCGTTTGGTCCCGGCATGGATCTGGATCGATTGGAGGATTATTATCTCAAGATCGTTGCAAACCTAGCCGCAGGAAACAAGCCGGGCGATAGTGTTCCCGAAGCGAGCGACGCCGAACTCGAACTCTTCCGACGGGCGAGACGTCATCTACCTTCATCGGTATTCGACGAGACCAAGTGGAAGCGCGCCGTCGCCGACAAATACTGGCGACGAGTTGTGTACGTTCTAAACCGCGGTGGACGCTTCAACGCTGCCTCCGATTCGTATGACGGTGCGTATATGAAGCATACGCTGGCGGGGCTAACCTCTCTCTATGTCGAGCCGGTCGGTTCCGGTATCCATTCGGTCACGGGAAAGCGCTTCTCGGGCGTTCCATACTATCAGCCCCTAACGGCGATGGACGGCAAGCCGGTCGAGTTTCCCGCAGGCTACGATCTTCGGCTCTTTACCTACAAAGAGATCTTCGGCGGGCAATCGCGGACGGGCGGTAACTACGCCGCCCAGATGGCGCTGATGCCGGAAAACTTTGTCTATCTCAACGCAAGCGATGCGGTGAGCCTGGGCCTCAAAGATGGGAATATCGTCCGATTGGAAGCGCCGGACTCGGATGGGACTTTTAACATAAATCCGGGCGAAATAGTCGTTGTTGAAGGCAAGATCAAAACCGTTCAAGGACTGCGGCCCGGTTCCGTCGCGGTCTCTTGGCACTACGGCCATTGGGCGTATGGCGCGCGCAGCGTGGAAATCGATGGCACAGTGATTCCGGGTGAAGCATCGCGCGGAAAGGGACTGGTGCCCAACCCGCTCATGGGCGTCGACGGGTATCTTAAGGACGTCGCTCTAACCGATCCGATCGCGGGCGATTCGGCCTTTACGGGCACGCGCGTGCGCTTGGTCAAACTCGGTGAAGGCAATACCGTCGGGATGCCGGGCGTGGGCTTCCTGAGCCAAGGCCCGAGACTGGCGGCCACAGGCGTTCCAGATGGCACGCTCGCCGCCTGGGTGCGAGTGGAATCACTGCGGGTACGAGAACCCGTGCGATCATCCTGACGGCCAACCGATTGCGGGCCGCCCACGGAGCCGAGAAGCGCGCGGCGGCCCAGTTGGGACCCTGCCTCACTTTACCCGGCGTGTTTTCGGGGCGTTTGACAGGGACATCGGTTCATGGTGCTCTTCGCAAGCCAAAGTAGCGCCTGCGAGGGTGCTCATCGAATGCCTTCGGGCGATCCGGTCGTCACTCTGGGAACCATCGGCCGGTCCCCCGCAGTCGTGTCGCTTCGGCGATGCCATTTTCATTTTTGGGGGTAACGCCATAGCTCGACCACTTCGGGTAAACGATCAAATCCGCATTCGCACGATCCGCGTGATCGACGAAAACGGAGAGCAGCTGGGCATATTTCCCACCGATGAGGCGCTAGCGCGCGCTCGGGCTGCGGGCCTGGATCGGATCGAAATATCGCCCACCACACAACCGCCTGTATGTAAAATCGGCGACTTCGGCCGTTTGAAATACGAGCAATCGAATTGCAAAAGGAGCATGAAGGCGCTAACCGAAGGGTCGACCAGACTTCTCTGAACTACTGCATATTATTTATGAAGCGAGGCCCTTTGAAACGTTTTGTTGCAGCCGCAGCGTTTATTTGCTTGCTCTGCTTGAGTTTGCTCTCTACAGGCACTGCGCGTGCAAGCACGACCCGCGTGAGCGTCGGTGCGGTGATCGTCACCGGAACGCATCGCGAGCGCGGCGGCGTCGCGACTACCGGCGTCGCGCCCGTGCCGGCGCTCTGGGTTTCGCATCGAATTGGGCGCTTCGCGCTCTATGGCGAAGCAGTTTCATCGCTCGGGCCTGCCCCGGTCACGGGCGGTTGGACCCACCTGCAAAGCGTCAGCCTCTCGTACCTGAACTTCGTGCTGCGCTATCATCTTTCGCATGCGATGACGTTCGGCGTTGGTGAGACGCTCTATAACCAACAATCCACCTACTACTCGGGGTTCGGCACTATATCGCCGCCTCCGAATTTCGTTTATCTTGTTTCCTTTACCGACACGGAGCGTTCGCGCGTAGTGGGCGCGCGTTTCGAGTTGCGCGATGCCCTGCACCGTTCGACACGCGGGCGCCTGACAGCATTGTTCGCTGTGAATCCGCATATGACGGCGAATCTCGGCAGTCGCTGGAGTAATAGGCTCTCCAACGGAGCATCGCATACGGGTTCACAGTTTCTCGAGCCCGAAGTTGGCTCGCAGGTCGACGCCGCGATTGAAAACAGCGTTCGCGAGCGTCGCTACACGCTGCGCTACGGCCTGCGCTACGTGAATCTCCTTATGAAATTTCCGAATGGCGAAGTCGCGCTCCAGAATGCGTTAGTGGCTCCCTTTATCGGAATATCGCGCTCGTTTGGCCACTAGGGGCCCGAATTGTTGTTCTGCGTCGGCGCAGAGGCTCTCTTCGTATTCTTCATCCGACGATTCTCGATGCCAATCTTTCACCGAGGTGTAAGAAAGGGTGCATCTCAGGGTCACGCTCCTCATCTCCAGATCGATCGGTCGGCGGCCGACGCTTGCGTGTCCCGAAACCGCGCGATCTCAGCGCGGGTTCGTGAGGACGTGGAGTACAGCGTGCAATACGGCGGGGAACTCGCCGACCACTTGCCGATGGCGACCCTCGCGCTCGAACAGATGGGAGCTTCGCCGGCACGCGTTGACGAATTCGGTCGACGGTACGTATCGGAGAAGGGCTTATTGCCGCTCGAGGACGCGCCGGCGGAAGCGACGGATCGCTCCGAGATGCGCAACGAGATCGCGAGGCTCGGGCGGGATCGGGTGCTGCGCCGCGAGCTTGCACACCTCATGCCGTCCGCCGGCACGGGCGCGTTTCATCCGCTGATTCGCCTCGCATACGCAATTGAAAAAGACGACGACGCGGAGGTTGCCGCCGCGATCGTTTATTGGAACATGGCGCGGATGGACGTCGCCTACGCGCCTTTGCGGAAACAAGGACGTTTCAACGCGGCGGTCGCTGCGGGGGCGCTTCGCGGAGCGTTCGACGGCGTCGCGCTGCCGGGTGGCTTGATCGTGCGCGCGATGGAAGCAGCCGCTGCATGTGACGCCTTCGCCGACGCGGTCGCGGCAGGCGGAGCACCGCACGACGAGCACGATTTGTGCGAGATTGCGCGATTCGTTGTTGAATGGTTCGCGGCCACGCGCGGCTTCGTCGCGCTCCACGCGATGACCGCGACATACGCGTTTCGTGTGCTGACGCCGTATCTGGACCTGGAAGAAGCGCTGCCGGCGATGTGGTGGTCGCTCTGCACGGCCTACGCGGCCGCCCGAACTCCGGAATTCGATGCTCCCGAATTAGAACGCGTGCCAGCATGGGAAGTTATTCTTACGGCCGCCATCGCATCCGATGACGAGCACGTCATTAAGGCAGTCTACACTGCTTGGCGCGAAGAGCGCGCCTACGGCGGCCCGCTCTATCGCTTCGCGGCGGCACAAACTGCCAAAGTAACCGGTGGCGTTTCGTTTTCGTAATCAACCCTCGTGACGCGAACGCTCACTTTCCAAGGGTTCATTTGTAGTACAAGAAGCTTCCCCGTGCCTCATTTTTGAAGTTCGGCTCGCGACAGAGTAGGCTGGTTACGGGATAGCGCACGGTAGCGCCGGGCGAATAAGCTATTAGCCGCCCCTGCGGAAGCCCAATATACGTCGATTGCGTTCAGCAAACGTTGTGAAGGCTCCGATCAACCTGCGAGCTACCGCTCCTCGACCGCGCCGGCCCCCATCGTGCGCCATAGTAGCGCAGCCTCGGTCCGGTGGCGCACGGTCTCATACGGTCGGATTACTCCGCGGCCTGCGCAATGAGATCGTCCCAATCGTCAGGGGGATTGCCTGCATGCAGTCGTTTCTCGAAAAGGAAATAGGGATCGCTCTTCGCTCCGGCGTGCCGCAGCGTCCGCGAATCGTTTACCCAGGCATAGATGATCACACGCAACTTCGTACTGAAGCGAAAGAAGAGGCGAAATCTTCCGAGAAACTTAACGCGACGCCAATGGCGATACTTGGGACCCAGTGTGTTCCCCTGCGCGTACGTCAGTGCTCCCGGATCGCTCGGAACCTCGATGAAAATGATCGAGCGAAGACGCTCGAACAGTTTCACCTTCGGGTGCGCTGCATACTGTTCTGGCGTGAGATGTTCATGTAGACGCTCGACCTCGACGACGGCTGCGTCGAACTTCTCTTTGAACGCTGGATGAAAATAGAGCGTCCAGCCATTGGCTGTAGCCACTACAGCGTAACGTCGTCCGGGATGCCCTCATCGTCGCTCACCTGGATTCCAGGGGAAAGCGCTGCAACGCGAGCGATCAGTTCGTCGTCGACGAGGTGCAGTCGGTCGGGATGCTCGGCGATGTCCCGTTCTAACAAATGGAGAAACGCACCGAAGACGGGGTCATCTCCATCGTCTAGCGCGTCCTGTGGCGAGGAGACGGAGACCAGCATCTGGCCAGGGGCGATGACGGTCGCCGTCGCCGGGCCCTTCGCAGCAAATTCCGGATGGGCTGCTATCAGGGCGGCGTCCAAGCGGAGCGCCTTTGAGTTCCCCGTGGTCGTAAAAGAGCAGGAATAACGCGTCATGTACGTATTTTAGTACGTATTTTCGATTTAGGCAAGGAGGCCCCGAGCGAGCGCCATACCCCACCCAAGCCCCGCCATATGATCGGCAGACACATTCTGTGGCAGAGCTGGATATGTGCACCTGCAGCGCTACATGGCTCAGCACAAGGCTGTCGTACTCCTCGGCGATTTCCACGATGACATCGATTTGTTCTATTCGTCCCACATTCACCAGATGCAATCAGTAAAGCAATACGGACGCGCAGCGTTTTTGCTATCCCAATGAAGTGATTCGCGAAGATGTGGTGAGACCAAACTGAGCAGCCCGACGGGTGAAGCAATGCTGCGCCATTACGCGATTCCATTGTTCTAACAGAACGGCAGCAGCACACATGAAGCTGGCCCGGTTACGTGGACATTTTCCGCTTAGCGGAGAAAGGTCCGTTCCATGCCCCAAAAATACACCAGGGTCTACCCGGCCGATTTCCGGCAAAAGGTCGTTGAGCTCGCGCGCGTAGGCCGCAGCGCCGACGACCTCGCCGCCGAGTTCAAGCTCGCAAGGCAAACCGTTCGCAACTGGATCAAACAAGCCGATTGCGACGCGGGTCGTCGCTCGGATGGGCTGACGACTGCAGAGCACGAAGAAAACGCACGATTGCGAAAGCGCATCCGCCAGTTGGAAACTGAGCGCGATATCCTCTCAAAAGCCGCGGCGTGGTTTGCTCGCGAGACCGATTCGATCCCGTCAAAGTCTTCGAATTCGTGAGAGCGCACCACGCCTTTTGGCCCGTTGCTACACAATGTCGCGTGCTGGACGTCTCGACCAGCGGTTACTACGCGTGGCTGAAGCGCGTCCCCTCGAAACGCCGTCAAGCTGACGTCGCCCTGGGTGATCGAATCGAAGCCTTGCATCGTGCATCGACCGAAACCTACGGTCGCCCGCGTATTCAAGCGGATCTTCGCGATGAGCAGATCTTCGTCAGCGATAAGCGGGTGGCAAGATTGATGCGCGAGCGCAACATCCAGGGCGCGAGCCGCCGTAAGGCTTTCAAGACGACGATCCGCGACAAGGAAGCACGACCGGCGCCTGACTTGGTCAACCGACAATTCACCGCCTCTGCCCCCAATCAACTCTGGGTTGCAGACATCACCTACGTACCAACATTGACCGGCTTCCTGTTTCTTGCGATCGTACTCGACGTATTCAGCCGCCGGGTCGTTGGATGGGCGATGGCGACGCACATGAGAGCAGAGCTCGTCGTCGACGCGCTCGACATGGCCCTCCACAACCGAAAACCGAAGAACGTGATTCACCATTCCGACCAAGGCTCGCAATATACGTCAATTGCATTCAGCAAGCGTTGCGATAGCGCCGGCGTCCGGCCCTCAATGGGTTCGGTTGGCGATTGCTACGATAATGCAATGTGCGAGAGCTTCAATGCAATCCTCGAATGCGAATTGCTCGTCAAGCACCGCTTCGCGACGCAGCGCGCGGCGGCGCTCAAGGTCTTCCAGTTCATCGAGGGCTTCTACAATCCACGGCGTCGGCATACGTCGATCGGGAACATCTCCCCTATGGAGTTCGAGCGGCGCATGAATCAGGCCGCCTGATGTCTAACCAAAAAACCTCCGCGAAAGCGGGCCAGCTTCATACCTCCTTGAACGCAGGGCCGCGTTTGGCAGTTCCGGCGTAACGTTACGCCGGTTCGCGGCGCTGCCGCCGAAGACCTAAGATGCCGAGCTCCACACCTACGTGTGAGATATTATTACTGCTCTTTCCTAAAATTGTGCAAAGGACTATCTATGTCAAAGAAAAGTGCATTGGCTCTAATTGGGCTGATCATTGGCATTGTCGGGTGCTCGGGTGGGAACGCCTCACTTGCCTCAAATAGCGTTCCGAACATTTCGCGGAAGGCTGACGCGCTCACTGCCGCAGGGACTACAGGCACGGTAACCGTCGGCAACATGACGGCATATCTTATTAACAGTGCAACGAATGCCGGCCCATCATTTCTCACGTTTACCCCAGACGGGCAACTGTGGTTCACTCAAGAAAACAATTCGGGAATCGGCGATCTATCCGTCGCCGGTACATCGAGCTGGTCGATTTTGACTGGCACTCAGACGTTCCCGCAGCCGGCAATGCCAATTGTAGGCGCGGACGGAAATATCTGGTTTACCGAATACGGGGCTAATGCTATCGCTCGGTTCGACCCGTGCACGCACGTTACAACTGTATTTCATACACCGACCGCGCCGAGCGGCCCATGGCAAATCGTTAGAGGGCCGGATAATGCGATGTGGTTCAACGAGTGGTCGAGTCCGGATGGAACATACAGAATCGGTCGGATTGACTATCAGGGAAATATCACTGAATATCCTCTTACCGGACCCGTTTGGAAGCCGATTACGCCTGCGTACCTGACGTTTGGTCCCGATGGGAATTTATGGTTTACCGAGTTTGGAAATGGCGGGATTGATGCATTTTCAATCACGTCGCACACCGTCGTAAAACAGTTTGCGGCTTCAAATTGGAACCTTGACGGCCATAGCCCTCAGGAACCACCGAAGCCAAATCAAATTGTGGTTGGGCCCGACAACAACATGTGGTGGGTCGACAGCGGCACGGGCGAACTTGCCGAAGTCTCGCCGAACGATCCTGGCAGTACGGGACTTGCCTACGGAGCTCAGCATGGGCCCGATAAGGAGATATATTTTCAATCCTACAACCCCTTTAATGCCAACGTGAATTGGGCCGCCCACCTTGCTGCAGGACCCGACGGTAATCTTTGGGTCGTCGACGCCCCTGCTGATCACGTGATGGTGTATTCGCCGAGTCAAGCGGTTGCGGGGGTAGCAACTCCGTCACCGTTAACGACGTATACGATGAGTACACTCGGTATAACGCCGGGGCAGGCTAACTGCGAACCAGGTGTTACCCCTGGAAGCTGTATTGGAGTAAGTGGGCTTTTCCCATTCGGCATTGCGGCGGGCCCGGATGGCCGGATGTGGGTTGCCTTGTACAATGGGAACGCCGTCGTTGCCATAAAACCGTAGGACGGTCTCGCGGGCTCGGGTGGGAGAAGCGGACTCCAACTCAATACTCTCACCCCAGCCAACTGGCAACCAAACGCGCCTGATAGTACCCCTCGTGTAGCAAAGGTTAACGGCGCCGGAGGCAGAGAATTACCTCGGTAGGGGTGTGCATACGGGCACACGTACCACCGACCGCGAACTCGGTCTTGAGGCGCCCTGCCGACTGCCGTGATGCTCTCGGCGCTCTCGTTACCTTGGAGTAAGATGCAGCAATACGTTCCTCAAGTGGTTGACTCGATGCTGCGTGTGGTTCGAACCGAATTCGATCGCCGGTACTACAGGGAGACCTACCGCGACGTCGCGCTCTCTGGAATAGATCCGGTATACCATTATGTGAATTATGGATGGAAGGAAGGTCGGCGTCCCCGCGCCGATTTCGATCCGAGCCTCTATCTTCAGTGTAACCCTGACGTTGCGGCGGCAGGCGTCGAACCGTACTATCATTACCTTCAGCATGGCCGTCGCGAAGCTCGCGCCCCATACCATGAGACGATGGCGGCAATCGCTCAAGCTCCCTCTCCGACCGTGTCGATTCTCGTGCCGGCATTCCGCCCCGATTTTCTGGATATCTGCATTTCGAGCGCTCTGGGGCAATCGTACGGAGATTTCGAACTTCTTATAAGTGACGACTCGATAGGCGACGCCGTACAGTCGGTAGTGTCAAAATGGCAAGACGAAAAAATCCGGTATATAAATAACCCGCATCGCCAACGGCCCGGCGCCAATCGCGACTGGCTGATCGAAAATGCCAGAGGACGGTATCTGAAATTTCTTTTTGACGATGATTTTTTGTTGCCCGATTCAGTATCGACATTAGTTAGAATTGCCGATGAATTTGGAGCAGATTTGGCATTTCATGCACGATATGAAGTGGACAAGAACGGACAAATTCTAGAAGCAACGATCCCCTTCGGCTTCGATAAATCGCGCTTGTTTGAAAAACACGAATTTGCGGAACGAGTCGTGAAGGTTTCAGGAAATATCATTGGCGAACCGAGCAATATACTCATCGCCGGCGAATCTCTGCGTCGACTCGATCGGCCGTTTATGTTGCACGAGCGTAGGATGCGATTTCTGACGGACGTCGCTCTTTATTGCAATTTCTTCGCAGCTGACATGAAAATCGCGTTAATTGGGTTTTTGGGGAGCGCGTTTCGTCGGCATTCCTCACAGAACTCCCAAGCAAAGGGAGCCATATATTCGGCCGGCATCTTCGAGTGGGAATTTATCCTTCGCTGGGCGGCCGACCGAGGCTGGATCGACGAAGTGAGCTATTTACGAGCCATGGCTCGACTGGTGGT
>JBMFXH010000002.1:0-40506 GCA_049964475.1 Vulcanimicrobiaceae bacterium | reverse complement strand
ATGCTGCTCTATCCCGATGGTACGAACGCGAACCCCTCTCCTCGGCCCTTACCCGCCGCGACACCGAGCACGGTTTTCGCCTGGGACAGCGTGAACGATCAATCGACATCGGGTATTCAGCAGCAAGTGCAACTCGCGCCGAGTTCGAACTACGAATGGACGATCTCCGACCCAACCGGCGAGACGCTCTGGACGGCAAACGCTAATACGAGCGGAACCACCAGCAATACCTTCCAGTTCGGCACGAACGCACTTGGCGGTGCTTATTCGCCCGGAAGTTATGTGCCGCGGACCTTTACCGCGCAACTCTACGACACCGTCGCGAAGAGCGTCTACGCGTCGCAGGCATTCACGATGGTCGGCTATTACGTCTCGACGACCTTCACCGGCGGATCGATCACCTTGCGTATCCCTGGCGGAAGCTCTCAAACCACGAATTTGATTTTTACGAACAACACGCCGCTTCGTTATGGCTTAGCAAATAGTGACTCGTTTTCCAAAATCGCGTTCTCAACAGGCTCGGATTTTACGGCAAACGGGAACAACGGTTATGGCGTGGATGTCGTGCTTTCGGGCTTCACACTCGCGCAGTGCGAGGCAACCTGCAGCGCGTCGGTAACCGACTCGGCGGGGAATACCTGGAGCGTGAAAGATACCTGCGGCGTCAATGGTTCCGGAAACGACGAATGCTACATGGAGCTCGACCCGACAAAGAGCAACGAATATCTTGCCCCAAACGCTACCGTGACGGTGCCGAGCGTTAGTTTTTCCGATGTCAACGGTGGAATATGTCAGACCAACGGCAGTTGCCAAATGTTGACCTCAGTTCTTCCCGAACATGGCTTAACATGGTCGGCGACGACCTCGACCGATGCCTATGCTCCGGCATTTATCGCCGTCGGTAATACCGGTGGCTCGGCATCGGCGACGCTATCCGGAGTGTATGTCAACGGCGGCTATCAGTCGACGACGCCTCAGGACGTCGAAGCCCACTTTTTCAGACCGAATACCGTTGATGCACAGTACGAACGCAACTCTCCCTATGCGTTGAATGTAAGCCGCTTTGATATTATCGGCTTTACGATTAAAAACAACTCGAATAACACCGTCTCGGAGATCGGTATCGGGTTGGTCGGCAGCTATGCGTCCTTCGGCGTTCTCGACTACTTCCAAGCCGATCCGAACCTCAACACGGATTATTGGGTGATCGACGCCAATTGTAGCGGATCTGCGCAGCCGTTGCCGCGCAAGTACGTTTGTTTCCAGGATTATAGCGGTGGTATAGGGCCTGGCAAGACGCAGACTTTTTATATGGACGTTAACGCTGCGCCGAATGGCTTTCCGTACTCCGATTGGACGGTGCTCTCGGCCTATCCGACCGTCTACGCCCTTAGCGCCTCGGGTACTGCAACGGTGCCGGTCACGAGTGCGGGCGTCGATCAGACGGTTGATAGTTTAGCGTGGGCACAATATTCGCTCAACTCCAGCATGATGACGGCTTATTTTTCGCCCTCTTCCGTCGGCACGAACACGACCTCGCCCGTGGATGTGGTATTTCAGAACACCTCCCTCGGCGAGGATCCGAACCCCGACTTTGTCGACACGCTTGAGGTTGCAGCATCGAATAGTCTCTCCACGTCGGGGAGCCCCACCGTCGTCTCGCCGGCCGGGTGGAGTTATATCGGAAGCCAATCGAGCGGCGCGCAGACGTACTGGGTTTTCAGCGCCTGTAATAACGTCAATTTAAGCTATGCCGTTCCGCCCACGGGCACCCTTACGAGCCCCGATACGCGCCCGCAACCCCTCTGCAATACGGCCGGCCTCGCAAACGCCCTCGCGCCGGGTGCGAGCTTAACGATGTCATTCTCGCTGCAAAACCTTAGTACCACAGGAAACGTTCCATTCACGATTTATGCCCACGGGGCGAACGGAAACGGTTGGTCCGCCGGTAAGACCTTCCAGCTACTCGTCAATAGTGTTTCAGCCGGCGTCGGGTTTACGGGCGCGGGCGGGTACCCTACGGCTACTACCGTCCCCACGAACACCGAGCCGACGATCGGCGGAAATTCCAGCGCGACGCTTGGGAACGCGTACGTATATACGGTGACCAATAATTCTGGGATCAGCAGTAATATTACGTCGTTTCGGATTCGAATACCGGGCACGGATGTCAACGGCGTTAATGCAACCGACAGCAATGGAAACTATTGGCAGGTCACCGGCGCCATCCCGACGCTCTCCGGCAATGTAGACGGGTGCACGGTAACCAATGCGCTCTCGGCGATGTCCGCGACCTCGTCCGGCGCCGATGGGGAAATCGATATCGGGGGCGGGTCGTGCGCGCTAAAACCCGGTGACACGATGAAAATCTCTTTCACGGCAAGCGGCCCGCAGTCAAATAGCGACTCCTACCAGTTCCAAACCTACTGCATCAATAATACGGCCTCCACGTGCACGCTCTCCAATGGGATCGTCGGTGGGCCGAATTGGCTTGGCGATGATGAGGTTCAGGTTCAATTGACGGTAGGTCTCTCCGTTGTCGTCGATCCTTCGAACCCCGGCCCGGGTGGATCGACGCCGAACGTGAGTTGTTCGCTCTGCTCCTTTTCGGGCTCGACGGTTACGCTCGGCAACTATAATAACAACACGACGACGACCTTCGGCGACATCGTTCGGGCGAGCGTGATCATCCAATCGACGACCGCGATTACTTGGAACCTCTCGATTCAGACGAATAATAACCCGGTCAATAGTACGGGTTCGCCGACGAACGAGTTGCTCACGCAGACCGACTCAGCGAACTCTTCGCAAGGTGCCGGTATTACGTTCGACGTTCCCAACTTTACCGTCGTGCCGACGGCAACGAGTCTGCAGATCGCGAACGGCACTAGCATTACCTCGAGAACCGAGCCATACGACATACTGCAGAACTTCGAACTCGCGCTCGGCGGCGAGACGCTAAGCTCGCAGAGCTCGGTGGTCACCTACACGTTGGTCGCGAATTAAACCGATCGCTCCGATCCCGGAGATCGCCCGTTTCGCCGAGCAGTGCGCTCGCGAGGCGGGCGATCTGCTTCTCGGACGTGCCGTTCTGCCGCGCGAGATCGCCGAGAAATCGCGCCGCGCCGATATCGTGACCGATGCCGACCGCGCAAGCGAGGCGTTCTTGATCGAGCGATTGCTCGCGGCGACGCCACACGCCGCGATCCTCGCCGAAGAATCAGGTGCACGCGCCGGTACCGGCGACGAACGCTGGATCGTCGATCCGCTCGATGGCACGACGAATTACGCGCATGGCTATCCGATCTACTGCGTTTCGATCGCGTACGAACGCGCCGGAACCGTGGAGGTCGGCGTCGTGCATGCGCCGGCGATGGGTGAGACCTTCGTTGCCGTGCGCAGCGCCGGAGCGCGACGCAACGGCGAACCGATCTCCGTCTCGCCGATCGAACGGCTCGGCGAGGCGATGCTCTGCACCGGCTTCCATCCAGCCGACTACGCGACCAACGCGCGCTGCTTTGCCGCCGCATCGGAGCGGGTGCAGGCGGTTCGACGTGACGGCTCGGCGGCGCTCGACCTCGCCTACACCGCGATGGGGCGCTTCGACGGCTTTTGGGAGTTCGGGCTTGCGCCGTGGGATGTCGCCGCCGGGGCGCTGCTCGTGCAAGAAGCCGGCGGGCGCGTGAGCCGCGTCGATGGCGCCGAGCATACGCTCGAAGGCCGGAGCATCCTCGCCGATAACGGCGCGTTGCACCAGGAGTTGCGCGAGTTGCTGCACAAGGCGGGCGCATGACCGCACCTCGGCTTGCCTTTTTGCTCGGACTGCTCTTTCTCATCGCCGGAGGCTTGGCGCTGCTCCCTGCCCTCGCGCCGCTCGCACCCTTCGATGCCCCGGTTGTCGTCACGCTCGATCCGCATTACCGGTTGCTCTTCGGGCTCTTTCCGGTCAATCTCGCACACGACGCAATCCACGTGCTCGTCGGAATCTTTGGCCTCATCGCCGCGAGAAGCTTCGCGAGCGCGACCGGCTATTTCAGGAAACTTTTCTGGTTCTATCTGCTCGTCGGTATCCTCGGAGCGATTCCGATCACCAACACGCTCTTCGGCATCGCACCGATCTACGGATGGGACGTACTCTTGCATCTGGGCACCGCCCTCATCGCCTGGTTCGCCGGTTATGGCCGGCTCTCGGTCGAGCCGCTTTCCGCGTAGCTCTAACGCCGCCGCGCGCCTGCTCCGAGCGCTTGACCCCTGTTCGCGTTCATGTATATACTTAGGTATATACATGAACGAAACAAAAATTGCCCGTTATGGAAACAGCCTCACGGTAAGGTTACCGGCCGTTCTCGCACGAGACCTTGGGTTTCGCGAAGGCGACCGCGTGCAGATTCGGCGATTGGAGACAGGCATTGCCATCGAGCGACCGGTGCGCGCGCGTCTAGAAGAACGTCTCGCGACCGTCCTCGATCGAGAACCCGAGCTCTCCACAGGTTCGGCGCTCGGCGCGGAGCGATTCGAATGAACGTTCCGGATCGCGGCGATATCGTCGTCTTGGATTTCGATCCACCAGCGGGGCACGAGCAGATGAAACGCCGAGCTGCGCTCGTGCTCTCGCCCGATTCCTTTAATCGCGTATTTGGGCTCGCCTTTGTTGCTCCGGTCACCAGCAAGCCCAAGGGGCACGCCTTCGAGATTGCGCTGCCTGTGGAATCTGGAGTGACCGGCTCGGTGATGATGCATCAACTCAAGTCGCTCGATTGGAAGGTGCGGCGCGCGAAGAAGGTCGGCGTGGCGTCGGCAGAGATCCTTGAGAGCGCAGCGGAGATCGTGCGGGAGATCGTTTCGTAGAGCGCCTCTCGGTTTACGCGCGTAGCGGAGGCGCGTGGAGCCAGCTTCCGGTACGCAGCTTCCATTCCGTCAACGCAGCGCGCGCGATCCAGGCGATAATCCACGCGAACGGCACGGAGAAGAGCCCGTAGTGGAGCCGCTCGATGCCCAGCCACGCGAGCGGAATCACCAGCGCGTTGCAAAAGACGCCGATACTCATCGAGAATGCCGTGTCTCCCGAGGCGCGAATCGGCGCGAGCGAGACCTGCGCGATGCCTTTCAGCGGCAACGTGACCATGTGCAGCGCGAGCGGCAGCGCCGCCATCGATGCAACCGTTGCGTCGAGCGTAAAGAGGAACGCGAGCGGCCACGCGAAGAGCGCGACGAGCGCTCCCGCAAGCGTCGAAAAGAGCAGCCCGAGGCGACGAGCACTCGCGACGAAACGCTGCGCGCCGAGAAAATCTCCCGCTCCGAGTCGCTGGCCGACGACGATCTGCGTCGTACTCTGCATGGGGCTCGGGACGACGAAGGTGGCGTCGGAGACGATGGTGAGCGCGCGAAAGCCGGAGATCGCGAGTGCGCCGAGGGGTGCAAGCATGGTGACGATCGCGACGTCGGGGAGAATGAGCGTGACGAGAAAGACCGATTCGGGAAGCCCAAGCCACGCGGTTCGTAGTGCGAGCCGGAGATCGGTATCGAGGCGAGCGAAGATGCGGTACTGCGGCCGACGCGCGACGTAATAGACGGCGAAAATCGCGCCGATGCTCTCGGCGAGCAGCGAGGAGATGCCGATACCGACGATCCCCAGCGGATGGTGCGTGAACCAACCGAGACCGAGAACGAGAAGAAGCGGCACGTGCACGATATTGATCGTTGCGAGCACGGCGATGCCGAGCTTGCGGTTTCCCGCCGCACCGAGCGAACCGATCAGCGTGCCGTCGATCGCCATCGGGAAGAGCGCGGCGCATCGCAACAAGAGATAGATGCTCGCGTCGTGTAGGCTCGCTAGGTTCCCGATCATTCCGTGCAGCACGCGGTGACCGAAGAGCGCGGCCGCGCCCGTTGCGAGGAGTGCGAAGAGGATCGGAATCGGCATCCCCGCGCGTACCGCACGTGCGTACCCCTCGATATCGTTCGCGCCGATGCGCTGCGCAGTGATGATGCTCGTCCCCGTCCAGAGCCCCGCCATCGCGAAGATCAGCACGAGTTGCAGCGTGATCGCTGCGGTTGCGCCGGCGAGTGCGACGACGCCGAGCGTGCCGATCGCGATCGTGTCGACGATGCCGAGCAGTTGATCGCCGAGCATCTGTGCGGCAAAGGGCATCGAATAGCGCCGTAACGCCGCGCCGACGTCGGTGTGGTCGACGATCATCCGGGTGCTATTCCGGGAGGGTCGAGCGGATCGCGTCGAGCTCGCTGAAGAAGCGGTCGATCTCTTCCTCGGCGGTGTAGAAGTGCGGACTCACGCGCAAGCCGCAGCCGGGGCGGTAATCGAGAAAGACGCGCCGCGCGACGAGCTCGTGATACGCACGCTCGGAGTGCGCGAAATCGATGCCGATCCACCCGGTGCGTTTCGCCGGATCGAGCGGCGTATTCACGCGCAGGCCGCGTGCGAGTGCCTCGTCGGCGATACGCGTGGTGAGCAGCATATTGCGTTCGCGAATGCGCGCGACGCCGACCTCGGCGATCGCCGCGTGTCCGGGCTGCGCGACGACGTAGCCGGGGATCGTCGGCGTTCCGTGCCCGAAACGGTACATCGAGCGCGCGTATTCGATCGGCGCCGCTTCGAACGAGAAGGGGCGCTCGTGCGCCATCCAACCGGTGACTGCCGGTCGCAATCGCTCCAGCAACGCCGGGCGTACGTATATCCACCCGCAGCCGGGGCCGCCGCAGAGCCATTTGTGACTACCGCCGGTGACGATATCGAGATCGAGCGCGCGCACGTCGTAGGGAACGACGCCGGTGGTCTGATAGGCATCGACGCAGAGCAGCGCACCGACCTCTCGGCAGCGCGTTTGAATCGCCGCAATATCGGCGAGCGCACCCGAGACGTAATAGGCATGCGAGATCACTGCGAGCGCCGTTCGTTCGGTGATCGCCGCGCAGATACGATCGGTTGGAATCGTGCGGCCGTCATCGGAGGGCACGACGTGCGTGCGCGCGCCGTAGCGCTCCCATTCTCTCCACACGTAGGTGAGCGAGGGGAACTGCAGCGCCTCGTAGAGCACTTCGTTCCGCTCCCCGCGGAAATCGATCGCGGTGGCGATGGCGGCTTGCAGCACCGAGACGTTGGGTCCGAGAAACGTGCTGCCCGGAGCTGCGCCGATCAGCGCACCGATGCCGTCGGCGATCTCACCGATACGCGGCAACCAGCGCACCCATGCCTCGGGGCCGTCGGCGATCCACTCGTCCATGTAGCGATTGAGGGCATCGCGCGCCGCTGCGGGCGCGGCGCCCATCGAATGGCTCACCAGGTACGTCGAGCGTTCCAACGACGGAAATCGTTCGCGTAAGAGCGGCGCGGAGATCCTCTCAGCCATAGTTCTCACTTCCTAAATACGTGCGAACCTCCCAGAGCTCGGGAAAGATGCGTTTCTCTAACGTCGTTTGCAGGTAGCCGACGCCCGAGGAGCCCCCGGTCCCACGCTTGTGGCCGATCATTCGTTCGACCATGCGTACGTGGCGGCCGCGCCACAGCAAGAGTCGCTCGTCGAACTCGATGCAGTCTTCGAGCAGCAGGTAGAGCGCATCGTAGGTTCGCTCGTGGTTGTAAATTTTCCGATAGGAAGCGATCGTCTCGTCGTGCGAGCCGCACGAAAAGCCCGCGCGCGTCAGAAATTTCGCGAGGTGCTCGGGGAGCGATGGAGCGCGCATGCGCAGCATCAGCCGTTCGCGCTGTTTGGTGGTCAACACCAGATGTTCGAAGAGGCGCTCGTCGCGTAAGCCGCAGAGAAACTCAAGCTCGCGAAATTGTTGCGATTGAAAGCCGCTCGCCGGATTGAGATGGTCGCGAAAGCGATTGAACTCCTGCGGCGTCATCGTTTCGAGGATGTCGACTTGTTCCCCGAGGACGCGTTGAATCGCGTGGACGCGGCGGAAAATTTTTCCCATGCGGATCAGATCGTCGGCATCGCAGGCGACGATAAAGTCGTCGAGCTCGTGTAAGAGCTGCTTGAACCAGAGTTCGTAGACCTGATGGATGATGATGAAGAGGAGTTCGTCGTGATGGGCAGGTTGCGAGAGCGGCGTTTGGAGCGCGAGTAACTCCTCGACCTTGAGGTAGGAGCCGTAGGTGAGGCGTTCGCTCATCGGTGCGCGGCGAGCCTGAGCCGTTCGTATTCCGCGTCGATGCTTCCGGCGAGAACGTGGTAGGCCATTCGGTAATCGGCGGCAAGCGAGCGAAACGGGGCGCGAAAGGTCTCCGGCTTATTGCGTTCGATGAACGCATGGGAGAGCCACGCAGGGCCGTACCCGGCGACGAGACCGGCAAGCGCGAGCCAGGGATCGCGACGGACCGCTGCGGTAACGAGCAGGGTCGTCGCCGCGATTGTCCCGGCCGTGTGGATGGCGCGGGTGCGCGGATCGCTGTGGGCCGCCAGATAGCGCGGCCAGAATGCCTCGTCGTTCATAGCGTTCGGTTTTACGGGGGGCGGGCGGCTTTCCCTCGAAAAGGGCTCGGCATGCGCCGTCTTTTCGTCGTCCTTGCATGTTCGTTGCTTGCCGCCTGTGGAACCGGAGGGCACGCCTCCGGAACGACCTCCGGCGCTTCGGCCGCCCCCGGTGGATCCACGCCGACCGCATCGGCGAAGCCGCCGGTCAATCCGCTGCCGATTGCGTTCCCTTCGAGCGCAAAAGTTCTCGACGTCTCGCAGTGGTCGCAAGATTTTAAAAGCGTCCCGCCGAGTTTAACCGGCGTCATCGAAGCACCTGGGCGGTATGCCGGGCGTCAGGTGATCGCATCGAGCCCCGAGAGCTTCGCCGCGACCGACGCATGGCTGCAAGGGCTCGCCGGGCATCTCCCTCCGGGATATCATGAACTTTCGAGCCGGCATTTCTCCGTGCATATGCGGGATTTAGGGATCGACAGCGCCGCCTTTAGCGGCGGCAACTCCACGGGGATCGTTGCCGTTGCCATCGACGTGAAGCGCTTTCGCAGTAAGGTCGGCTTGGTGCTCGGTCTCCTGAAAGACTACTCGGCGATACCCGGATTCATGCGCGCTCCGCTCGATAAAAAGATCGAAGCGCAGACCGGCATTTCACCGGCGGAGTTTCTCGAACCGGCGACCCCGGCCGGCAGTGCCGTCGCAGCGCTGCGCATGGTCGCACACGATACGACCGGGCGCACCGCGATCGTGCTGATCGATGCAAAGAAAGCGCCGAAATAATGCGCGGTTCTTTGCGTGCATGCGCTCTCGCTGCAGCCGTCGCGTTTTCTTGCCTCGGGGTCGCGCAGGCGCACGGGCGCAACTATCTTGGGTTGCAGCTCTTCGCGGTTGCGGGCGTCCATAAAGATGTCGCCGGCACGCAGTACGGCGCCGGCATAGGCCCGCTCTTCCAGGCGCGCCTCGGTGGGCCCCGGCTCGCCATCCACCTCGAGGGAATTCCCGTCGTTGCGGTTCCGCAACGCGCCTCGGCCTATTACGGGCAGGCGACGCCGAGCATCGGCATCTTCAATGCGACGCTTGGGTATCGCTTTATGCCGCGTATGAGCTTCGGCATCGGCGAGACGGTCATCAACCAACGCACGCCGCTGCCGAATCTGCAACAGGTCGTATCGTCGCGCCTTGCCGGATACCGGTATGCGCTGCGTTATACCGAACCGCTACGCGGTTATCGCTCGTTCGAAGCGAATCTCGGCGTCGCTCCGACGCTGTGGGGAAGCGATGTGTACGTCTATAGTGACGGCGTCACCGCGCCGGTGGTCAAACCCGAACAAGCTGCCGAGATCGACGCCTCGCTGGCAATGGGATTCCAGCGCTCCTACGGCGAGATGATGTTGGGATTACGAGCGCTCAATTTTTCCGCAAAATACACCGCAACCGGGTTAGCCGGAGATCGCAATGCGGGCGTCGGTCCCTTTGTCGAATTTCGAAAGGCGCTGCCATGAGTACGATCGTCGATACGAACGAGGGCGTGATGACGATTCGCTTCGATCGTCAGGAGAAGAAGAACGCCATGACTGCAGCGATGTACGCCGCTGCCGCCGAAGCGATCGAGCGCGCCGCGACGGACGATGATGTCCGCACACTGCTCTTCCTCGGACGCGAAGATTTTAGTGCCGGCAACGATATCGCCGACTTTCTCGCTGCGGGGGCGATGCAGGCTGCAATCGAGGATCTTCCGGTCGTTCGCTTTTTACGTGCTCTCGTCGCATGCGAGAAACCGGTGATCGCCGGCGTCAACGGCGTCGCGGTAGGAATCGGTACGACGCTGCTGCTGCACTGCGATGGTGTCGTTGCCGGGGCTTCGGCGCGTTTTGCATTGCCGTTCGTTCCGCTCGGTCTGGTGCCCGAGGCCGGCTCGAGTATGTTGCTGCCGCAGGTCGTCGGGCGGAATCGCGCCTCGTGGCTGCTGCTCTCCGGCGAGCGATTCGGCGCCGAAGAAGCCCGCGCGATGGGGCTGATCGCGGAGGTCGTCTCCGACGGCGAGGTTGAAGCGCGCGCGCGCGCGATGGCCGCCCAACTCGCCGCTCTGCCGCCAAACGCCATGCGTACGACCAAACGATTGATTCGCGGCGTCGATGCGGATGCGCTCGCGGCGGCGATGGATGCGGAGTTCGCAGCGTTCGCCGAGGCGATGCGTTCGGAGGAAGCGCGCACGGCGTTTATGCGTTTTCTTTCACGGCGATAAGCCGGGTCTTTATCATTCATAATGCGACGGAACGTCAAAATGTCGTACACGGAGAGCCAAACATAACGCCCGCTTAACAGAGAGGTGATACCATGCGTCGAACCCCCGCGCTACCCGGAAAAGGAATCTCGACCGTGAATGGAATGAAAATCTTTCGGTGCCTAGTCGCACTGATATTCTTAAGTGTTACGTTCATTACGCGACCTATTCCGGCCGCGGCCTCCCCCGTTCGGGGAACCGGTGCAGTTGTAGGTAGTATTCGTGACGCTGCCGGGCATCCGATTGCCGGTGCGGTCATTCGTATCACCGGGGCGGTCCAACGATCGACGGAGAGCGATGCCTCCGGGCATTTCGAACTCGAGGATATTCCGGCCGGATATTATGCAGTCAGCGTCATCAAGGCCGGCTTCCTCCCCGCGCGAAGCGCGAACGTCGCTGTCTACGCCGGGCAGAGCTTGCCGCTCAACGTGCGGCTGATTGCGCTCTCCGCTAGTTCGCTGCAGGTCATCGCGCGCGTGGTAGCGACCGGGAAAAGCTCGATCAACACCGGGACCGCGCAGACGACCTTCGTGCCGCGGAGTTCGCTGCTCGATCTGGCCAACCCGCAGATCAACGATGTCGTCGCGCGCATTCCCGGCGCGGGAATCGAGCGCGGTTCGAGCTCGCCGAATACCTCGATCTCGCTCGGTGGGGCGCAACCCTACGAGACGCAGGTATTGCTCGACGGGCACCCGCTCTCGGGCGGGCGCTACGGTGTTTGGTTCTCGCAGTTTTTTAGCTCGTTCATGTTGCAGGGCATTCAGGCCGATACGGGCCCCGGGAATACGACGCCTTTCGCCGCTTCGGCGATCGGCGGAACGGCGAACTTGCTCACGCCGACCTTTACCGCGAAGCCGACCTTCGAGTTCATCGAAGGCGTCGATAATTATGCATCGCAATACTCGAACGCCTTGATGACCGGATCGATCGGGCGGCTTTCCTACGTACTCGACGCAGGCTACCAGGGGCTCAACGGCCAGTTCTTCCAACATTACGGCTGCGTTATTAAGCCGCAGAGCTATCCCGCGCTCAATACCGCGAATGCAGCGGGCATCGTGCAGTTTTGCGGCGATCTCAGCGGTCCGCTGACGACCAAGGGCGAGATCGTGAAATTCAAGTACGACTTCTCAAAATCGACCTCGCTCGAAACCGGCTTCGTCGGCTCGCAGGCCGGCTATAACCCGCAGGGAACGGCCTACGGGCAGTACGGTGGAATGGTGACGGTGCTGCCCTGCATGACCGTCGGCACCTCGCAGCAATGCAGCAACCCGAACTACGCATCGCTGATCGGAACCCGGATTCCGGGCTATGTTTTCTATCCTGGTTCGGTGGTCAACAACAATCAGCCGATTTTCGATGCGCAGTTGCGGACGACGCTCGGCGATAACACGTTGCTCGTGCGCCCCTATCTCGGCTCGATTTCGCGCTCTATCAACGGCTCGGGAGAAGCGAACTATCCCGACCACTATACGGCTGCAGGTGTCGCCGTCATGCAGTCACCGTTTAGTTTGCTCGAGAGCGATAAATTGCGGGGAACGACGTTCTCGTTCGTCCATCCGTTCGGCAACAACGTCGTAACGGCGAACTACGATTACCACTCCGATGAGACGTTCGCGTATTACGGCAGCCCGTCGTCGGTCAACACTCCCGACACGATCTCGCGATTTAATACGATCTCGCTTTCGGGCAATTTCGCCGCGACGCAAAATCTGACGATCCGGGCCGCGCTCTACGACACAAATTGGCAATTACAGGGGCAACAGTCCGGTCCGATCGTCAGTGGAAAGCCGACGCTCGTGCCGTCCTCGCGCTCGGTCACGCGCTTCGATCCGCATATCGCGTTTGTCTTGCAACCGCGCGGCGATCTCTCGTATCGGCTCGCTCTCGGAACCTCCGCGACCTATCCGTTTGCCTCGCAGGTGAGCGGTATTCCGTTTATCACGCCGGGGTCGGCGACTGCCCCGTACGGCACGCTCAACAATAAGAACCCTTTTCTGAATCCCGAAACGGCAACGAGTATCGACCTCGGGATGGATAAGCGCTTTCGCAACGACGCAGTGCTGAGCTTCGATCTCCTCGGCACCAACGTGCGCAACGTTTTCGAAACGATTATAACGCCGACGATCGGTCCGATCGACCCGGTGAAGGGCACTCCGGAGTATTCGGCGGTCTTGCAGCCGGTGAATCTCGCGTCGCTTGCGGCGCGCCAGTTCACGGCGACCTATGGGCGGACCCCGGCGCTCGGGCTTGGGTACTCGCTCAGTGGAACGCTATCGAGTTCTATCATCAACGGCGTTCCCGCGTCATTCTATACATCCCCGACCGCACTCGTGCAGCCGGCGAACGGCCAGCAGCAGTGCAGTAACGGTGGCTCGGAGATCTGTCTTCCGTATCTGAAGGGGTACCTCCACGTACAGTATATTGCGCCCGATCGCATGTATTACGCATTGGACGGCGATTTCGAAGGCAAGAATAATACGTACAACCAGCCGCCGTTCACCATCTTCAGTGCGACGGTGCGTCGTCCGGTCACCAAAACGCTCGACGTACAACTTTCCATACAGAACCTTTTCAATACCAACGTCTACTTTGGGCTGCCGGAGTACAATCTCGGCGTTCCGCAGATTGGCCAATCCTCAACCGGGCTCGGCTCGATCTCGACCCCGCTCATCCCGGCGCCGGCACGCACCTTTCGCCTGCAATTCCGCTGGCATATCGGTCGCTAATCCGAGGCCGGCTCGCCGGCGGCGTACGCATTAGCGGATGGACTCCGCAACACGGGGAAGAGGGCACGATGCGTTTTCGTGCCCTCTTCCTCGTCTCCATGGTGCTGACGCTCGGCGCAGCTTCAGCTCCGAAGGCGCTGCCCCCGCATAGCATCGTGCTGACGCCGGTACGGGAGCCGACCGTGCGCGTGCTGATGTTTCACCAGATTAGCGAGCATCCGATCGAGCCGAAAGTGGGAATCGGTACGCCCTGGATGGCACCGCAACGCTTCCGCGATCTGTTGCGTGCGCTCTCACAGCGTGGATATCACTTTATCACCATGAAAACCACCGTGGCGTTTCTCTCCGGGAAATTGCCTGCCGCACGGCTGCCGCGTCGTTCGGTAACGCTGACGTTCGATGACGGATACCGGTCGGCTTGGATCGATGCAACCCCGATATTACGGCAGTACCATGCAACCGCGACGATGTTTTTCGAGGGGCATGCGACCGGAACGATGCACGGGCGGCTCACCGATGCCGACCTTCGGGCGATGGCGCGCTCGGGGCTCTGGTCGCTTCAATCGCATGGCTATGCCGGACACTCGGATCTCGTGGTGGGACCGCACGGCGAGCGCTCGCCGTATTGGTATGCAAACCTGCAATGGCTGACAAAGGGTCGGCGCTTCGAGAGCGTCGCCGAGTACGAGCGGCGCGTAACGAACGATCTCTTGCGCTTCCGACATACGTTCGAGCCGGTGACCGGTGCACGGATCGATCTCTTTGCCTACCCGAGCGGCGAATACGGGCAAAATGCGGCGCTACCGCCCGGTGCGAACCCACAGACGAACGTTCAGGCCGGGCACTCGAACGCGCCGGGGCTGACGCCGGCGCTCTTCGGCGCACTCAAACACGCGGGATTTATCGCGGCGTTCGCCGTCTACGACCCCGGTCACGTACACTTTGCCGCGCGTAGCGACGAGATCTACGCCCTACCACGTATCGGTTTTGCGGCAACGGCATCGGTCGCCAGCGATTTGCGGGCGATGAACGCGCTCGAAAGCAAAGGCATTGAGTTTCCCGAGATCGACGACGGAGAGTTCACCGCGGTGGGACCGATTGCGGCAGATGGAACGCGCATCTACGCGGCATCGACCACGCAACCGATCCTCTACCTCCTCAATCGTTACGGGCGACGCATCGCCTCGTACGTCGAACCCGAACTCCAGCGCGGCCGTACCGAGCTGCCCTCCGCGATTGGTGCCCTCACCATCGTCAATCATCGTCTGTGGATACTCCAGCAAGCAATTGCAGGGAGGAAAGCTTCACCGTATCTGACCGAGTTCTCTATCGCGCATGGCGCTCCCACGCTCGTATCGCGTCGTGCGCTGCCCGCGTCGATGAGTTGGATCGTCGGGATCGCACGTCTCGGGGGAACGCTCTACGGAATCGACGACGGTGGAACGATCTTTGCTATCGCGACCGGGAAGCTGGTCGGGTCGCTCGTTCGCTCGACAAAGTATGAGAGCGGGCGCTACGCCGGCCTCGCGGCCTCCGAAGGAACGTTGGTTACCTACGACCGACGGATGCATCGCCTGCTCTACGTGACGCCGAAGGGCGCGATTCGGGCCTTCGCGCCGTTGCACGGCGACGTGCGCTCGCTCGCAATCGAGGGCAACCGTCTTTTTGTCAGCCGGTGGGAAACCGCACGGCACATGTTGCGTATCTATACGATCGGAGCGACAAACGCACAATGAAAGTTCTCTTCGTAGCTATCGTTCTCGTCGTTATCCTGCATGGAGCTCGCGCGCTCGCCGCCGAGCCGGCGACGAGCCCCACCCCAAGCCCGGTATCGAGCGCCGCTCCGGATCGTGCCGGCTTTCTCTACACGTATTTAGAGCACACATCGCAATACCGCGACACGGTGTTTTCGATCGATGCGTATAAGCCGTTCGGCTCTCCGTCGCATGCTGTTCGCCCGTTCGTCGATCTCTTTGCCAACGACGATACGCGCACCGGCGGCGGCGTCGTTCCGCAAACGCTCAACGATAACTACGCCGGGCTCGCTCTCGGCCTCCAATATACGAATAGCGCCGGGCTGCGGGCGTTCGTTCAGGGCGGAGCGACGACGAAGATCGGTTCCATCGCGGCGACGCCCTCGGGCGGCGATCTCCGTGGCGGCCTCGAATACTATCGTGAGTGGGGCGGCGCTGCCGAACGGAAGGCGGCCTACGGCAATTTTTTCGGAGACGGAATCTATTATAGTCGCTACCACGATCTCCAGTTCTACGAACAAGTAGAGATCGGCAGCACCCCGCCGATGCAATCGCACCCGGTGTCGCTCTTCGCTCGTGGCGTCCTCGCCCTCGATACACATCCATATTTTTACGGGAATTACGCCGAAATGACGCTCGGCGTGCGGTTGACTCCGTTCGGTTTGCGGGGCCCGGCGATCGAGCTCGGCGGCGTCGCCGGGACCTATTTGCGAGGAAATCTTTTGCCGATTGGAATATCGAAAACTTATATCGATTTCCGGCCGACGATTAGTTACGGAGTGAATATCTAGTGTATCCGGTCGAGCGCGCACAGGAGGCGTTGGCGCAATTCGGTATTCGACAAGTCGATATCTGGCTCGACGGAGATGCCGGTGCTCTACCGATTCTTGCAGCGCGTGCGACGAGCGAGGAAGAGAGTGCGCTCGGCTCCTCGCCGTCAGAGATTCGCGAACGTATGACGGCGGCTATCCCCGTTTTCGCCGGGGAACGGTTAGGGATGCCGCTGATCGGCCCACACGGTGTCTTTGGGTACATCGAGTTTTTTAGTCCGCAGAAGATTACGCTCGGGGTCGCCGCACAGTTGGAGGCCTGGAGTGACGATGTGGCGCTCGCGATTTCGACGCAGCGGACCGCTCACGAACTGGAGTCGCCGTCGCGCGGCTCGATTCTGATCGCCGACGACGATGCGAATATCCGGCGCTTACTGCTCGCCCTCTTGACCCGACGTGGTTTTCATGCGACTGCGGTCGGAAACGGCGCCGATGCGTTCGAACGCGCAGTCGCCGATCGCCCCGATCTCATCCTCCTCGACTATCGCATGCCGATCCTCAACGGGCGCGACACGGCGGCGAGATTGCGCGCCGATGCGCGCACGCGCGATATTCCGATCGTCATGGTGACCGCGCAGAGCGGGACCGAGGAGAAGGTCGCGGCGTTGGAAGCCGGAGCGCAAGATTATATTACGAAGCCGTTCGAGCCTGAGGAGCTCGTCGCACGCATTGCGGGGCATCTGCGTTGGCGCACCTTGCTCGCGGAGCCGTCAGCCCAGCCGAAGCCCGAACCCGCGGCCGCTCCCCGCGCGGCCCCCGCCGCTGTTGCCGCTACGCCTGCACCACCCGTTGCCGGCGACGAAGATGCAGGGTGGATCGCTGCCACGCATGCCGAGCAGCTCGGCCGCTTTGCCGAGGCGCTCGATCTCTATCTCGAAGAGGCCGAACGTGCGGAGCATCAGCTACAGTATGCGCGCGCCGCGATTGCCTTTCGGAGCGCTTCGGCGATGGCCGGGCGGCAGCAACACCCCGATCTCTCGAATAAGTTGCTGCGGCTCGCCGGAAAAATGTATCTGCAGTTGGCAGAGGAATCGAAGCAAGGCAAAGATATCTCCGACGCCTACGTCAACGCGGCGAAGTGCTTTTTGCTTGCCGGAAATTTGCAACTCGCAAAAAAGTCGGTATCGATAGCCGAGTCGATGAACTCGGTGATCGGCGACGACCATCCCTCGTCGATATCCTAGACCGTGCGTTCTCTTCTGCTCACCGAAGGTACCTATCCGTACGTCCGCGGCGGCGTTTCGACGTGGTGCCACTCCTTTGTATCAGGGCTATCGGAGGTGGAATTTACGATCTACGCACTGGTGGGTAACCCGTCGAACGCCATGGAGTATGTTCTGCCGCCGAACGTCGTTCGAACGATCGCGATGCCGCTTTGGGGGCACGAAAGGATGGATGAATATAGCGGCGGCGATCTCCGCTCCGACGGGCGGCGCGATCGCCGCGCCCTGCGCGATGAGTTCGTTCCCTTATTCGCCGCGTTTCTCGACGAAATATCGCGCGGAATGGAGAGCGCTCAACCGCAACGCTTGGTCGACGCGATCGGCCGACTCTATTCGTATTTTCGCTGTCACGATTATGACTGGACGATGCGACGGGAAGAAGTGTGGAACGTTACGCTGGCGCAATTTCGCTCGAGTGCCTGGCACGATCGCTTCATGTCCGCCCTGGAAGCGATCGAACTCACGCGTTCGTTTTATCGCTATCTTGCGCCGCTTGCCGTCGAGATCCCGCCGAGCGAGATCGTGCATACCAGCGCCGCCGGGCTCTGCGGTCTCGTTGCGGTTGCGGCAAAAAGTGCGTTAGGCTATCCCGTGATACTCACCGAACACGGCGTCTATCTGCGCGAGCGTGTGCTCGAACTCGCGCGCGCGGGGGTGCCGTTCTCGGATCGAACGATCAAGAAGAATCTCTTTTCGGCGGTGGCGAGGGCAACCTATGCCGTCGCCGATATCATTGCCCCGGTCTGCAGCTATAACGCGACGTGGGAGCGCTTTTACGGCGTTCCCGACGATCGCATTCTGGTGATCTATAACGGTGTCGATGAAGAACGATTCGAGGATCGTCACATTCGCCCGGAGCGACCGACGGTGACGGCGATGGTGCGCATCGATCCCCTCAAAGATCTCGAGACGCTCGTTGCAAGTGCGCCGTTCGTGCGCGACCGCTTCCCCGACGTCGTCTTCGATATCTGGGGGCCGATCCACGACGAAGCGTATAACCTCCGGGTCGTCGAGCTGGTTCGTTTGCTGGGGCTGGAGAATTGCGTGCGCTTTCGCGGATCGACAGCGGATCCCGCAGCAGCGTATGCCGAGGCGAGTGTCGTTGCGCTTTCGTCGATCTCCGAAGGGTTCCCGTACTCGGTGATCGAGGCGATGATGTGCGCGAAACCGGTCGTCGCGACCGATGTCGGCGGTGCGCGCGAAGCGATCGGCGACTGCGGAATCGTCGTTCCCCCAAAGCGTCCGCAGCGCTTCGCCGAGGCCCTCTGCGAAATGCTCGCTCGCCCTGAAGAGGCCGTCGCTCTCGGAAAGCGCGCCCGCGAGCGGGCACTCGAGTTCTTTACGTTACGCGGTTGTTTGGCGAGTTATCGCGCACTCTATACTGAAGTATCCTCGACGGTGCGCTGCGGAAGCGAAGCATGAGCGAGGATCGGGACGCGTTCGAGCCCTTCGAGCGCCGCGAACATGCCGTCGAGTCCGCTGCACGCACCATCGTCGCGCTCTCGCGCCGCGATCGCTTCGGCATCGGGTGGCGACCGAAAGGCATCGATGAGGTCGCGATTCTGCTGGAATCGTTAGGCTATAGTCCGGAGGTCGTGGCGGAGCTCTGGTACCCCGATCTTTTTGCCCTCGCGCGCGACGTCAGTGTGGCCGTCAATCGGTACGTTACCGATGAAGAGCGGCGCGAACCGCCGTCGCTGGACTGGTTTACGCAGACCTGCCGCGATTACGCGATCGGCTCGCTCTACTCGGCGCCCTGGATCGTTGCAGTCATCGGTTTGGCGATCTTCGGTGCTTCGTTATGGTCGAGTCTCTCGACGCCGTTGCACCTCGCTACGGCGATCGCTCTCGGGGTCTATACCGCGCAGATTGTGAGTGGTTTTTTCTCGCAAGGAATCGCACGTCGCCTAACGTTTTATTTCCTCCAGTCGAACGATGCCCTCATGGCATGGACAGTGAGGCGCTTCGTCGTCGCCGGGGTCGTGACGACCGCGTTCGTTTCGGCGATTGTCTACGTAGCTCTGGCTACGGTCGTCGCTGCTTCCGACGCGATGTTGGCGGCGCTCTTTTGCGCGGGGACGGCGATCTTTCAACTCGCGCTTGCGCCGCTCTATACCTTGCGGCGCTTCTCTTGGATCGTTGCGTTGGCCGTCCTGGCGACGGCGATCACCGGCAGTACGTTCGTCTTTTTTTTCCATCGGCACGTCGACCTTCCGTGGGAGCCGGCGACGCTTGCCGTCGAAGTGGGAATTCTCGGAGCAGCGATTCTCACGAGTACGATGTCCTGGCTCACGCGACGCGCAGCGGCGACGAGCGAACCGGTACCACCGGCGCTGGGTTCGATCGTGCGTTCGACCTTGCCGTATGCGGCATTCGGGGCGCTCTATTTCACCTCGATCCTCATCGACCGCGTCGCCGCCGGGGTCGCCGCTGCAAACGGGCACGGTTTTGCCTATGCCTCGGCGTACGAACTCGGTGCCGATATCGCGCTGCTCGCGATATTGCCCGTGGTCGGCGTGATTAACGTGATGCTCGAAGCATTGCCGCGCCGCATCCTCAAAGGCGCCGAGGGAGCGATACGCGATTTGGAAAAGTTCGACCGTTCGATGTTACGTTTTTACGTCTGGGGAATACTCGCCGTTGCGGCGGCGACGTTGCTTGCAGCGGCGCTCGGCGAAGTCATCGGCTCGCGCTTGATTTTGTCGGCGCGCCTCGGCACGAGCGGCGACGCAGCGCTCTCGCTGATCGTGTTGCGTTTCGCTATTCCGGCCTACGGCTTGGTCATGCTCGGGCTGCTCAACACGCAACTCTTGTTCTTTCTCAGTCGCCCGAAGGCGCCGGTGATTGGAACGGCGGTCGCCACGCTCGCGGCGCTCGCGACGTGCAGTTGGGCGCTCGGCGCACACCTTCCGGCGGAGGCGATGGTCGGTGGGCTCATGGCGTCGGCGGCGACCTTTACGGTGATCACGACGGTCGCGGCCGTACGAACGATGCGCCGCTTCTCGTACGCATATTACGCGGCGTACTAGCCGCCGCGTTTCGCCGCCTCTTCGGCACGGTGTTGCGCTTCTATCGCGCTGCCGATCTCGTCGAGAAAACGTGTCCCGGTCGCTTCGGCGATGCGTTTTCCAAGAACGTTATCGAAGGCTTTCCCAACTGCACCGAGCGGAGGTTCGTAACTGCCGTGTAGTTCGAGTCGCGAGCTTTCGTAGGTATCACTCGCGCGAATGCTCAGCGATCCGTGAAAGCTCGGATAGAGTCCGCCGACCTCGGGCTCCCACGATATCTCCCACGGCTCGTCGAAATGCATCGGGTCGTGGGCGACGGCAAAGTGCATCGAGACCTCTTTACCGAGCTCTCGATCGTGAAATGAAAGCGAGAGACGCGCGGCAACGCGGTTCCCCGAATCGACGACCGGCTGCAGGCGGTCGCGGAGCAACTCTTTTGCCCGCGTATACGGGCAGGCGACGTGGCGTCGAATCTCGATCTCGGTCATCTTCGGTTCATCCTCCTAGCGGATCGCTCCGTGGCGCTCGGTGCCGCTCGCTCCTTGCAAAGGCTATTGCCTCGATGTCCAATGCTCGTGAAGCTCTTTCATTACCTCTTCGCGCGCGCGCCGATACCGTTCGTGGTTCGCTCCAAGGCCGGCTTCGGCGCGGGTTCGCGCGAGGAGCCGTTCGAGGCGGGCGTCGGCTGCGGCGTGCGTGCGCCGATAGCGCTCGACGACGCTGTCGCCACGGGTGAACTCGGCAAGCATATTCGGCCAGCGAGCGAGTTCGGCGAGCTGGAGATCCCACAAAAGAAAACCCGCCATTGCGCCGAGCGCGGTGCGCGGCGTCTGCGGATCGATATCGTGCTGGAAATCTGCGCGCCACCGGAGCAGTTGTGTCGCGGGCATGGGGCGCGCTATTCCGTAGCCTTGTCCGCGATCCGCTCCGAGAATCGTTGCAGCCTCGATCGTTCCACGGTTCTCCAGTCCCTCGACGGTGACCGGGATATCGAGTGCGTGCGCGAGGCGCGTGAGATGGAGGATGAATTCGAGGGCCCGTTGCGGGTGCTGCTGCGTTCCCTCCACCAGCGCTTGGTCGATTTTGACGCCATCGAATGGGTAGCGGTCGAGACGCACGAGCGAACTGTGCGCCGAACCGAGGTCGTCTTGTTCGATTTCGATTCCGTCGCTCCGCAGTTGCGCGATGAGTTGTTCGTGTCGGGTGAGATCTGCGACATCTTCGGGCGTCTCGAGCATCTCGAGCGTGAGACGTTCGGGAGGGAGATTGTTTTCGATAAGAATCGCGAAGAGCACTTCGCGATATCGTAGATCGGCGAGTGCCGGCGCGGGAATATTGACGGCGATGTTGGTGCGAAGCCCCGCGCGTTCGAGCATCGTGCAGTCGCGGCACGCCGTCCGGAGCACTGCTTCAAATAGTTGCAGCAGATCCGATTCGCCGAGCGCTGGGAGAAAACGCTGCGCGGGGATCATCTCGCCGCGTTCGTCGATCAGACGGGCGAGTGCTTCGATTTTTACCAGCGTACTGTCGCGAAGGTCGACGATAGGCTGATAGAGGACGGCAACGCTTTGCATGTCGAGGAGGCGACGGTAGCCGGCGCTCTCGATCATCGGGACGATCGGCGAGCGAATGCGTCGTGCGACTTCACGCCCGAGAACGAGTTGGAGGTGGATGAGAAACTTTTCGATGCGGTTGCTGGCGAAGAAGCCGGGAAAATTGCTGTAGAGCATGAGCAGTGCGATCGTGCGCCCCGATTCGTCGAGGAGCGGGATCGCCGCCCCGGCCCGGAAGCCGAGCTCGCCGGAGATCGAACGCCACGGCGAGCGATCCTCGCCGGTCATCCATGCATGAGCGACGACGATCTCCGCGCTTCTCCAAGCGCGGCCGCCCGGGCCGCGCCCTGCCGGACGTTCGGCGTCGATATGGATCTTCGGAATTTTTCCTTCTTCCATCGCCTCGTGGTAGCGCCGCCCGAGCCCAAAGGTCGCCTCGACCTGGAGCTCGCCGGAGGGGTCGGAACGGAGAAACATCCCCGCAAGCATCCCGTCGATCGAACTCATTGCCTCGAAGGCTCCACGGATGAGATCGGCGAGGTTCGCTGCTGCGCCAATGCCGCGGTCGATCTGCGTGATCGTCGCGGTGAGGCTCTTGCCGACCGTTCCATAGCTCTCGGCCTGCTCGCGGATGTCCAGCAAGATGCGCTGGTGCAGGACCCGCTCGATACGGGCGGAGCGCTCGATCGGCAATCCGGAGAGCCGCTCGGCGATCTGCTCTGCCAGGACCGCATAAGAATGAGCGAGCCACTGGGGCCCGAGCCCTACGAGGGCGTGAACCGAGCCGACTCGACGCGCTTGCAGGGCATGGGTCGCAAAGTCGAGATCGGGCGCGAGGAGGAGCGCGAGATACTCCGCAATCCGCTCTTGAAGGTGGGAAAACTCTTCCTCGCTGAGGCGGCCCAGAATATCGGCGATCGGTTCGCAGCGGCGAACTTGCTCGAAGGTATGCTCGACGATCTCCGCCATCGCGCGTTCATCGAATGTGGGAAGATCGGCGAATGCCGCAGCGGCATCCGGACCGTACGCTACCGAGGAGCCGCCCTCAGGTAAAATCACCACCGCCTCCTTGCGTGCGTGCCTCCCCCGGTTGCCATGCTAGCACACCGCGCGCGCGTTTCCCTTCGTGCGGTGCTCTCTTCTGGAAGTCTCGTGACCTGTTGCGCGGCGCACTAGAGACGCGCGACGGCCTTCTTTGCCAATGCGAGGAGACGCGGGTCGGCATATCGAGGTGCGATCTGCTTCTTAAACGTTAAGGAAATCCAGAGAATATAGTGCCCTTTGAGCACTTCCAGGTTGCCGCCTCCGGCGTAGAATGCGCCGTCGCCGATGCCGGAATAGGAGGTCGTCGGCCACCATTGCTTTTGGTCGGCTGCGAACCGCGCGCGCGCCGATGCGTAGGACTGAATGTTGGCGTTGAGTTCACCGACCGAGGTGAGATAGCGGCAGAGCACGAGCGGCCCGACCGGCGTTCCTCCACCGAGTGAGGCGTTCGCGATATGTGAGGCGGCAAAACCGCGCGGTGCCTGGACGCCAAGGGCGGTACTCGCATCGGCCTGGGTGACGATCGCGCAGGGATTGATGGGGCGCGCCGCTGCGCGCACCGGCCCGAGGGCGAAGGCTGCTGCGGCGGCGACGGCGAGGAAGGGTAGATGCTTCATAAGGATTCCTCCGAAAGCTCGCGAGTAAAGGAAGCATCGGGTACTTCGCATTGCATCGCAGCTACTCCGGCGGGGGGGATCGGGCGAATGCGGAAGAAGCGGACGGCCGAGACGGAGAGATGGCAGAGCGGTTGAATGCGGCGGTCTTGAAAACCGCTGAACCCTCACGGGTTCCGTGGGTTCGAATCCCACTCTCTCCTCCAGCCGAGGCCGCAATCGTGGCGGGGGCATCGCCGGTTCCATCGAATCTCCCTTCTGTTAGGAAGCCCTACAAAGGAGGCTCGCCGACCTGTCGGATTTCAGTATTGCGAGTAACCTCGCGGCCAATAACGCGAACTTCGAACTGAATCTCCAGCAGAGCAAGTTGGAGACGGCCGGGCGCGACCTGTCGTCGGGGCTGCGAATCAATAATGCCGCCGACGATCCTTCAGGGCTCGCGATAGCGACCGACCTGCAGACGCGTGTCGATGCCTTCAACCAAGCAGCGACGAACATCCACACCGCCGCGCAGGCAGCGACGATCGCCGACGGGGCGCTCGCAACGACAACGCAGATCCTCCTGCGCATTCGTTCGCTCGCCGTCGAGGCGGCGAGTGCGATCGAGAGCCCGACCGACCGGTCGAACCTGCAGGCCGAGATCGGTCAGTTGCTGCTCGAAGTCAATCGCATCGCGCAGAACACGACCTTTAACGGGGTCGGCTTGCTCGACGGCAGTCATTCGGGTTTCGTTCCGGCGCAGAGTGCCACGTTAACGGTAACGGCGAATTCGGTGTTGGCGACGGCGGGGCCGACCGGAACGCCGACGAGTGCGAGCGCGTTTTTGCTCGCCTGCGCGGTGGTGAATAACTATCCGCCGTATCCGACGTTCACGGTTACGTTGGAGCAGAATGCGCTCGCATCGACTGTTCCGCAAACGGTAAAGGTGACGAGTTCGCCCTATATCGTCCCCGGCATGGTTTTTACCGACGGTACCGCCGTCGTTCACGTTCTCGGTACCGATCCGGCCGCGGGCACGATGACCGCGACCTTCTCGCAGGCGCTCGCGTCAAATTCGATCGTGAATGCGTTTATCATCGACACAACGGCCACGGCCGTCTCGGCCGGCGTGCAGATCATGACCCTGTCGGGTGGCGCCCAGCCGCTCTATGCCGGGGAAGTGCTCCAGATCGATCCGACCAATTTTACCAATAACGATGTTGTGGTCGTGCAGAAGGTCCTCGGCCCCAATAGTTTTGTTGCGGATTTCGCAAAATCGCATCCGGCCGGCGTACAGGTATACAACATCAATTACGAAGGCGTCGGCGCCGTCAGTGCGGGGACGGTGACCTTCAATTTTACTCCCACCCCGATCGATGCTCCGCTCGATGGGACGCCGGCGTATATCGAGGAGACGGCGAGCGGCTTCGGGGCTGCTACCGGAGAGACGCAAGTGGTCAACGAGGGCACGGTGATCTCCTCGACGCCGACCACCGAGACGGTTTCGTTCGCACATGCAACACCGAATCTCTTCGGTGGAAACTTTACGCTCATGAGTTCGCTCGGCAACGGGAACGTGCCGCTTATCAGCCCGCTCGACGGGACGATTAAACTGCAGGTCGTCAATACCGGGGTTTCCATTGCGGTGCAGGAGACGTACTACGATACCGCGTCGCAGAGCTCGACGACCTCGCCGTTTCTCATCGCACCGAACGAAGCGACGATGCTCTTCGACGGCGTCATCACCACGACGGGCAATTTTACCTCGGCCGATGTCGGCGTTACCTCGTACATCAAGGTGCATCAGGCGACCGCAGCGATCTCCGCGGCGAGTAACCCGGCGCTCGACGTCCTCTCGGGCTCACAGGAAGGGCAGACGGTCGCGATGGGCATTCCCGCGGTCAACACGCAGACGCTGCGGCTCTCAACCGTCACCGTCATCGGGTCGAACGGTTCCGACCCGACGCTTGCGGCGCAGGATACGATCGGGCAGATCGATTTTGCGTTGCAGAATCTCTTGAACGACCGTGCCTACATCGGCGCGGCGATCGTGCGGCTCAACGAAGACGGCACGAATGACGACCGTGCGGCGATGGAATTTCAGGCCTCGGAATCGAGTATTCGCGATGTGAATGTCGGGGCGGCGAGCACGGCCTTCACGCAAGCCCAGGTCGAGACCCAAGTCGGGACCTCGGTGCTCGCGAAAGCCGACGCGCTCACCGAGGTTATGCTCGAACTCTTTCGTTAGGAACGCTTCCTAAGGCGAGGTCCAGTGGACCGAGTGGTCGGCATTGTAGATTGATACGCCGGCTGCAGCGTCACCCGTGTACATGCCGAAATATCCGCGCTCGACCGCCGACCCGTCGAAGAGCTTCATATACGCACCGTTATTGACCGTCAGCGAATATCCGTTGCCACCGAGGTGGTTGTCGAGCAAAAAGAGCGAATGCCCTTGCGACGACAACCCAAGATAGAGGCGTTCGACTGCCGACCCGGTGAGCATGCGGAGAAATGGCAGCTCGTCACCGTTGAGATAGACGCGGGATTGCCCCGTTGCATCGAGGAGCGTAAGCGTCGAGGCATCGCTCGAATTGACGGCAAGACTCGATCGAATTTGCTCGGCGCTTCCCGTGTAGAGACTGAAGCGCGGCTGGGTTCCGCCGAGCATCTCCGCTGCGAGGTGCCCCGAACCATTCGAGAGATTCAGAATCGCGTCGTGCGACGACGATATCCCGAGGTAGACGCGCCAAGAATGTGTTTTATCGTAAAATCGTAGATAGGGCTCATCGGTGCCCGAGAGCGTGGCGAGCGATTGTGTGGATGCCGAGTAGTAGCGCGTCGTCGCTGCGCCGCTCGTCGGGTCGAGGAAGCTGCTATAGCGCATCGCGCCGTGCGCGTCATTGAGATGAATTGCGGGTTCCTTGTTCTCGTTGAGCCCGAGCAGGATGCGCTCGCGGCCATCCGCCCCATAGAGATGGAAACCGTCGATATCGACTCGGGCGCGGATATGGCCGGCGGAATCGCGGACGGTGAGCGCCGAGGGTGAGAGCGCCGCCGGGGGATGAAGGCTCGTCGCGCCGATAACGAGCGTCGCTGCCAGGGTGGCGACGGCTCCAAGCGCGATCGCGCGCGTACGCGCGACCTCACGCTCGAGTCGTGCGAGGCGAGCGAGAAGCTCGCGAGGGGAGTCGTTCATAGAAGCTCCTTCCAACGGGATCTCCGTCAGAAGGAGGCCTTCGCTTGCTTGCCTCTGCGCTCCCGTTAGCGGCCGCGGTCGCGGCGCGCGCCGGCTTTCTTCCCGCGGATCGTCGTGCGTTTGAGGGCCTTGATGACGTGTTCGGCGATCGCCTCGGGTACTTCGACGAGCGAGAAGCGGTCGGCGATATCGATCGCGCCGAGATCGCGTGAATCGATCTGGGCCTCGTTGGCGATCGCACCGACGAGATCGGCGGGCCGGACGTTGTCGTTGCGGCCGACGCCGATAAAGATGCGTGTGGTTGCGACGTTATCCGCGCGCGATCGCGGCGGTTTGCGTTCGGTTTTCTGGCCGCGCCCGCCGCCGAATTCCACCGATGGGATATCTTGCTCGCTCTCACCGTCAACGTCGCGGCTGCGATCGAGCAGTTTTAAAGCCGCAGCTGCGAGATCGAGCGCTTCGTGTTCGTGGGCGAGCGATTCCACGATCACTCGATAGCGTTCGAGTTCGCCGCTCTCCACGGCGGTGTTGAGATCGGCGCTGAGCATCTCTAGGCGCCGCGCACGCAGATCGTGGACGGTCGGCACGCTCTCGATTTTAATTTTGCGTTTCGTATGCTGTTCGATATTGCGCAGCAGCCGTTGCTCGCGTGCCTCGGCAAAGGTGATCGCAACGCCTTCGCGTCCGGCGCGACCCGTCCGGCCGATGCGGTGAACGTAGGCGTCGGGTGAGGACGGGACATCGTAGTTGACGACGTGCGAGACGTGTTCGATATCGAGTCCGCGTGCCGCGACATCGGTTGCGATGAGGAGTTCGGAGCGTCCGTCGCGGAAGCGGCGCAGAACGCGGTCGCGCTGCTCTTGGGAGAGCCCTCCGTGAATCGCTTCGGCTTGGTAGCCGCGGCCGCCGAGCGTTTCGGTCAGCTCGTCGACCTCGGTACGCGTGCGGCAAAAAACGATCGCGGAGGTCGGCGATTCGGCATCGAGGACGCGAGCGAGGGCGGCAATTTTATGCGGACGCGGAACGACATAGACGACTTCACGTACGCGTGGAACCTCGCCGGGAGCACCGACTTCATTGGCGATCGTAACGTGGACGGGGTCTTTGAGGTGGCGTTTCGCGATCGTCCGGATGCGCGGAGCGAGCGTCGCGGAAAAAAGCGCGCTCTGGCGCGTCGCCGGTACGTTCTCTAAAATTGCATCGAGTTCGTCGGCGAAACCCATATCGAGCATCTCGTCGGCTTCATCGAGAACGAGAAATTCAATCTTTCCGAGGTCGAGCGAACCGCGCCGGAGGTGATCGAGCGCACGTCCGGGGGTTGCAACGACGACATCGACGCCGCGTTTGAGCGTGCGTAACTGCAGCCCGATCGATTGCCCGCCGAATATCGGCAGCACGCCGACGCCGAGTTGCTTGCCGTAGCGATGGATCGCCTCGGCCACTTGCATGGCGAGCTCTCTGGTCGGGACGAGGACGAGCGCGCGCACGCTGCGAGAGCCGTCGGCGCTGCGTCCGAGCCGGTGGAGGAGCGGTAAGGCGAAGGCGGCGGTTTTTCCGGTTCCGGTCGCTGCCTGTCCTAAGACGTCACGCCCGGCGAGGAGCGGTGGGATCGCCTCGCGTTGGATGGCAGTCGGCTCTTCATAGCCAAGGGCGGCGACGGTCTCGGTGAGTTCTGGAAGAAGGCCGAGGTCGCGAAAATCGATGGATTGCATGGAATCGCTCCCCGTTCCCAGGTGCGATGGCCGGGGCCTGCACGGAGCGTTGTTTCAGGCCCTGCTCGCATCGATACGCGCGGCGATATTCGGCAGAATATGGCGATCCCGAGCGAGGCGGCGGCGTCCCACGCCGGTGATGTGGAGTGCGATGCTCGCGTCGCGCGGGATCGCGCCGCGTTCGAGGCGCTCGGTCAGTCCGGCGAGTGCGACCGCGGCGGCCGGATCGAGATCGACGCCCTCAAGCTCCTCGAAGAGTGCGGCAGCCTTGCGTGCAGCGGTGTTGTCGACGGCGGTCACATCGCCTTCGCTCTCGTTGAGTGCATCGAGTAAGCCGCCTTCGGGTTCGTACGGCGGTGCGAGCGAGCCGAGAACCGCTGCAGAGATCTCGGCTCCCGCACGGTAGGCTGAATCCGGGCGGTGCGCGGCCTCGACGGAGTCGCTCCCAGCGGTCCAAGCGTTGAAGATCGGCGCAAAGGGTGCGTTCTGCACCAGGACGAGATGCGGGAAGCGCGCGCCGAAGGCCCCCGATGCTATGGCGCGGCGCGCAGTTTCGTGCGCCGCGATCGCGCCGCTCCCGCTTCCGACCGCTTGAACGAAGTACTCCGGAAGCGCTCCTACGCTCTCCATAAAGGTCGCGATCGTCGTGCCGATGCCGTCGCGCCGCGCGACGTTGCGCGCTCCCCCCTCGAAAACATTGCCGTCGCGCGTTCCAAGTTCTCGTGCGGCGATAATGGCATCGTCGTAAATCGCGTCACCGGTGACAACGATGAAGCGAACGTTTTCCGCCGGGGCCCGAGCGAACGCGATGCGCGGTAACGCGGATTCGGGGACGACGATGAGCGTCGGCACGTCGTAGATGCTTGCTGCGCTCGCCAACGCAACGGCGGTGTTTCCCGCCGAAGCCGCGACGAGCGTGCGCCCATCGCGCGGGAAGCGTCCGAGAATGGCGATCGCTTCGATATCCTTAAACGTGCCGCTCGGCAGCCGGGCTCCGCGTTCGGGCCAGAACCCGTTGACCGCGAGGTAAAGATTCGGGGTCGCTAAATAGGCGTTGAGCGCGGCGCTGCGGAGAATGACGGTGCCGAAATCGCTCTCGACCTCCTCGCGCAACGGCAACCATGCCCGATAGCGAAGCATTCCTTTCGTCGACGGATCGATGCGAAACGCACGTTCGGCGTACTCCGTGCGCAGGAGGCTCAGCCGATGTTCTCCGGGGCAACGGGTCATGATCCCGTCATCGATGAGTTGAAGCCCGCAGGTAGGGCAGAGCAAGCGATACTGCGATCTTTCAGACACCGTCACGAACTCTGCCTTACGCTTGAGAATGCGTCGAGAAGAAGAGGCTTGCGCCGAGACGGGGGTTCGGCGGGAGAGATGAACGGCGCGAGCAAAGCATGGGCGTGTGATGAAAGGTTTTCTTTTCGGAATCCTCTTTGCCGTTGGTTTATCGACGCTCGCCGCCTATGTTGTTGTCGCCAACGGGCTCGTTCCGGCGAACGCCGATGGGCCGCTCCTGCCCGGTGAGGCATGGGCCGCGCGCACCTCGCTCCACGCCACGCTTCGGCGAGAGGCTCCCGCCGGGGCAAATCCGCTGCCGACAACCGATGCGAACTTCATCGCGGGTATAAAACTTTATGGTGCCGATTGTGCGGTCTGTCACGGCGTTGCCGACGGGAAAGCAAGTGCGATCGCGCAGGGGCTCTATCAGCGGGCACCGCAGCTCGGGTTGCACGGCGTCGAAGACGATCCGGCCGGGGTAACATTCTGGAAACTCAAGCACGGCATTCGCTTTACCGGAATGCCGGCATTCGGAGCGCAGTTAAGCGAGACGCAAATCTGGCAGATGACGCTGTTCTTGCAACATATGAATCGGCTTCCGGCCGCCCCGGAGCGAGTGTGGCGCGCGCTGAAGAACGTCGCCACGATCTCTCCGGTGCAGCCGAAGATCCGCCGCTATTTTCGGCGCTAACGCGCTCGCCTCGCCTCACACCGCATAGCGGAGTCCTTCGCCCTCATCCTCGCGGCGCTGCAGTGCCAACCCGTTCCAGAAGACGGCGACTGCGTCCAACATCGCGAGGCCGCCGGCGATGAAGCGTTCGGGAACGAAACAGCTTCGCGAATAGGCAACGCTGAGTTCGTCTTCCGTATGTTGGGCGTGGAGCTCTTCGAGTTGGTCGTGCCACGTCCAGAAGCCCAGCGGAAGATCGGGGCGACGCTGGGCGCGTATCTTGCGCAGACCGGCGATGAGCGCTTTCCAGAACCCGGCGTTCGCCCAATGTTCGATGGCGTAGGAGGCTCCAAGCGCCGTTGAGATATCCTCCGAACCATACCATTCGGTCAGCGCGTCGCAGAACTGCAACGTACTCGCCGTGCCCAAGCGACGCTTACCGAGTTCGTGCCACTGCAACCCGAGACGTTCGGCAAAATCGACGAGCCATTCGTAATGCGCGCCGTGGAAGCGGAAGGTTCCACCGTCGACCGATCCGTCGCGGCCGAAGCTGACGCCCAACTCATTCATCAAAATTTGCTTTCCCGACCGATAGGCCCCGATATCGGGAGCGTTGATGCATTTTCTTAGTTGTGCCTCCACGAAGAGGTGGCTGAACACGGAGAACTGCACGGTGAATGCGCGCAGTTGTGCGTCGGTTGCCTCGCCGAGCGCAAACCATTGCGTATAGGGGTTCTCCAGCAAAATGCCGTGGCCGTGGATGGTCCGTTCGACTTCATTTCGGAAGCATTCAATCGGGGGGAGCGTTCTCATCATCGTGTCCTCATACGTGGTGACGGGTTCATAAAAGAAAGCCGCCTCACCGGTAGATCGGTGAGGCGGCTGTACTCGTCTGCGGGGTTTTTTAGGGTTCGACGGGTATAGGCGGCTCGACCGATTCCGATGCGGAACGGTATTGATAGCTGCCGATAAGATACGCCGGTGCGAACATGGCGGCAACGTTACCAGGTTTGTCCCCAAAAAACAAGAGGGTGCTGATGGTACGAGAGCGCAAACTTGCTGGATGCCCGTTTCGTTGACGCCCTTCTCCGACGGCTGGCTGGCATTACACCTAGGCCTGGCGCTCGGGCTCTCGCTCTTTTTGGGGCTCGCGTACGAAGAATTTTACGGCGATTCGATCCCGCAGCGTCCCGGAGGCATTCGCACCTACCCGCTGCTCGCACTTATAGGTGCGTTGCTCTATCTGCTCGATCCGCAGCATCTCATCACCACGATCGCCGGCTTGCTGGTCGTCGGCCTGTGGGCCTCCGCCTCGATTCGCGAAGCGCTGCGAACGGTCGAGACGAGCCGTGCTACCGACGGGCTCTACGTTACCTCGGCCGCCGCCGTGCTTGCATACGTGCTGGGGCCGGCGGCCTTCGCGGTGCCGCCGTGGTTATCGATCGCGGTGGTCGTCGTCGCTGCGTTGCTGCTCTCCGCGCGGACGACGCTGCGCGAACTTGCTACCAAATTCGGGCATACCGAGATGGTGACGGCGGCGAAATTTCTCGTGCTCTCCGGCGTCGTACTGCCGTTGTTGCATGGCCTCCCGGCGATCCCCGGAACCGGAATCCTCCCGTTCAACATCTGGCTCGCGGTCGTTGCGGTCTCGGCGCTCTCGTACGCGAGCTATCTGGTGCAGCGTTACGTAACGTTCAAAGAGGGGACGCTCGTCCCGGCGTTGCTCGGTGGGATGTATTCGTCGACGGCAGCGACGGTCGCGCTCGCCCGCATCGCTGCCGAGACGGGATTTACCGCCGATCTCTCGGGGGGCATCGTGGCGGCGAGTGCGATCATGTATCTCCGCATCATCGTCGTGGTCGCGATCTTTAACATTCCGCTCGCCGAACGCCTCGCGCCGTCATTCGTTGCACTCGCACTACTCGGGGGAATTTTCGCCGCGGCGATCGTCCGTTACGGTGATGGCGTGAAAGGTACGAGCAAACGAAAGCCGGCAACCTATCCCGGTAATCCGCTACAAATTTCAACCGCGCTCGTTTTTGCTGCGCTATTTGTTGCCATCTCGTTGCTGACGATCTGGGTGCAGGGTGCGGCCGGGCAGGCAGGGCTCTTTACCCTCGCGGCGGTCGTCGGGGTTACCGACGTCGATCCGTTCGTGCTGAGCATCGCTCAGCATCATGCTGCGGCGCTCGCGCTAGCACCGGCAGCTGCAGCGATTCTCATCGCCGCGTCGTCAAATAATGTTCTGAAAGCCGTCTATGCCTATGCGTTTTCACGGCAACGCGCGAGTTGGCTTGCGGCGGCGACATTGTTGACGCTCGCCGGTGCGGGCGTCGTCATCGCGCTTGCGGTCATGCGATGAGTTTTTTGCTGCGTTGGCTCGGCCTCGACGCGCCTTTGCGCGATGCCCGGCTGCGTCCATATCGTCGTTTCGAATGCGCGGGCGCGGTAGCCCTCCATCGCGAGCGAGCGCGGCGAGCGCTCGGCGATGTATTGGGAGCGACGATAACACGTGATGACGAAGATTTCCTGGAGGGATCGATCGGACTGATCGACGGCGAACGCATCCTCGTTCGTTTCGAATCGATCGGCGAAGAGCGCACGTGCATCACGATCGAGAGCGTCCGTCCGCTTGGGGTTGCGCCGCGCACGCGTTCGGCGTACGTCGAGCGCCTCGCTGACGAACTGGCAAAAACGTGAACGCACGCGTTTCGCTCACGCCGAGTAGAGAGCTGTCACGCCGAGTAGAGAGCTGTCACGCCGAGTAGAGAGCTGTCACGCCGAGTAGGTTGCGCAGCAACCGTATCGAGGCGCACCGCGAACGTTTCGCCCTAGATACGCCGCCGAGCTTGTCCTGAGCGAGCGGAGCGAGTCGAGGAGGCGGCTACTCGGGCAGAGAGCGGCGCCTCGATACGCCGCCTGCGGCGGCTACTCGGCGTGACAGCAGCGCTACTCGGGCGCGGTGATACGATCGGCGCCGACGTAGCGGCGTAGGACTTCGGGGACGACGACGCTGCCGTCGGCTTGCTGATAGTTTTCGAGCACGGCGAGCAACGTGCGACCGATTGCGAGTCCCGATCCGTTGAGCGTGTGCACCAATTCAGGTTTTGCTTTTGCATCGCGGCGGAAACGCATCTGCGAACGCCGGGCCTGGAAATCGGTGCAGTTCGAACAGGAACTAATCTCGCGATACTCATTGCTGCTGGGAAGCCAGACTTCGAGATCGTAGGTTTTCGCGGCGTTGAAACCGAGGTCGCCCGCGCAGAGGGCGAGCACGCGATAGGGAAGCCCGAGCTCTTCGAGGAGCGCTGCGGCATCGGCGGTCAGCGCTTCAAGCGCCGCAAAAGAATCTTCGGGACGCTCGATCCGAACGAGCTCGACCTTCTCGAACTGGTGCTGGCGGATCAGCCCGCGGGTGTCTTTGCCTGCGGCGCCCGCTTCTTTCCGAAAGCACGGTGAATAGGCTGCATAGCGTACCGGGAGCGCCGCACCGTCGAATATTTCGTCACCGTGTAATGCCGTCAGCGGTACTTCGGCCGTAGGGATGAGATAGAGACCGGCCTCGAGATCGGCAAACATCGCATCGGAGAATTTCGTGAGTTGTCCGGTTCGCCACATCGTCTGTTGGGTGACGAGATAGGGCGGCGCAATCTCCACGTACCCGCGCTCGGCAGCGCGATCGAGGAAGAACTGCGCGATCGCGCGCGAGAGCCGCGCGCCGAGCCCCCGGAGCACCGCAAAACGGCTCCCCGAGAGTTTTGCGGCGCGTTCGAAATCGAGGATGCCGAGCCGTTCGCCGATCTCCCAATGCGGTTGCGGCGCAAATGCAAACTCGCGCGGCGTACCCCAACTGCGGAGCGTCACGTTGCTTGCGGCGTCGGTTCCGTCGGGAGTGCTGTCGTCGACGATATTCGGCGACTGCACCAGGAGTTCGCGCAACGGCGATTCGGGTGAATCCGGGGCGAGCGATTTCGCAGCTTCATCGAGTGCGGAGATCTCGCCGTCGAGTGCGGCGATCTGCGGGCGAAGCTTCGCGGCCGCCGCCGCTCGGTCGCTCGCCTTTGCGATCTCGGCGCTCAGTCGATTTTTCTCCGCTTTTTTTGTTTCGAGATCGGTGAGCGCGAGGCGGTACCGCTCGTCGAGACGCAGAATCTCATCGACGAACGACGGATCGCTACCGCGCCGAATTGCGGATCGACGGATGCGGTCGGGGTCGCGACGACAGAGAGTAATATCGAGCATGGAACTCCGCGCGGTTGGCTTCGATGAATCGCGACTCCTCGCGCCGGGGCGCGCGCTGGAGATTTTTTTCGAGCGCGCATCGCTGCTGCCGCCGCGCCGCGAGAGCGTCGAGCTCGATGCCGCGCTCGGCCGGTATCTCGCCGTCGAGGTGCGCGCCGAGTCGGCGCTACCGCCGAGCGCGCGCTCGGCGATGGATGGATTTGCGCTCGCCGCGGCGAGTGCGCCCGGTCGCTTGCGCATCGTTGGGGCGGTGGCGATGGGGCGCCCGTACCCCGATCCTGTCGGCCCCGGCGAAGCGGTCCGGATCCCGACCGGCGGCCTGCTTCCCGCCGGATGCGATGCGGTGCTGCCGATCGAGGCGGCCGAGGTGGAGGGCGACGCACTTCTCTGCGGAGCGGTCGAGCCGGGCGATGCGGTGACGCCCGCCGGGAGCGATCTTCGCGCCGGCGAGCACCTTCTGCGCCCCGGTCGGCGCATCGGCGCACCGGAACTCTCGCTGCTCGCCACCTTAGGTTACGCCCGCGTCGAGGTCTTCCGCCGCCCGCGCGTCGCGGTGCTCTCCAGCGGGGACGAGCTCGTACCGATCGATGCGCAGCCCGAAGCGTGGCAGGTTCGTGATTCGAACCGATACGCAATCGCCGGCGCCCTTCGCGCGATGGGGGCGCAAGCGGTTCATCTGCCGAGTATCGGCGATGCACCCGGCGAATTGCTCGCCGCGCTCAAGGAGGCGGTCGCCGGCTACGATGCCGTCGTGTTGAGCGGAGGTTCCTCAGTTGGCGAGCGCGACGAGACTCCGGCCGCGGTGGCGGCATTGGCCCCCCCGGGGGCGATCGTTCACGGGCTCAAGGTAAAACCCGGGAAACCGACGCTGCTGGGGGCGGTCGGATCGGTTCCAATCCTCGGCTTGCCGGGAAACCCGAGCTCCTCGCTGCTCGTCCTCGATGCCGTCGGCGGGCCGATTTTGGCGCGGCTCTGCGGCGCGCAGCCGCAGGGGGCGCTCTTTTCCGCTCGTCTCGGTGCCCCGGTGCGCAAGCGTCGGGGGTGGACTTGGTACCTCCCGGTGGCCGTGGAGCAAGGGCCCGACGGCCTTGTGGCACAACCTCTCGCCCTACGTTCATCGATGACGAGCCTTGCCGCACGTTCCGACGGCTATCTCGCCCTCGGTGAAGAGATCGAAACGCTCGCGGTTGGAGAGCGGGTCGATATCTATCGCTACGCTCATGGAGGACCCCCCACCGCGTGATTCGGCCGAATGCAACGATCGAGGCGATTCCTGCGGGAGAGCCGTTTGTCGGCCCCGAGCGCATCATGCGCGAACGTGGGCTGAAAACGATGCTGCGGCTCGGTGCAAACGAGAGCGCCTTCGGTCCCTCGCCCCAGGCGATTGCGGCAATGACCGCCGAGTTGCCGCGTTTGTCGTGGTATGGCGACCCCGATTCCTACGAGTTGCGGAGCGCGCTCGCCGAACGCTGGAGTACCGGCCGCGACGATATCCTCGTTACCAGCGGCATCGACGAACTGCTCGGCCTGGTGGTGCGCTGCTTTCTTGCCGTCGGCGAGAGCGTCGTTGCTTCGTCGGGCACCTATCCCACCTTCGCCTACCATGCGATCGGATACGGCGGCCGCATCGAAAGCATTGCCTATCGCGAGGACGGCTCCATCGATCTCGATGCCTTGGCCGCTGCGGCTCGGCGATGCAATGCAGCAATCTGCTATCTCGCCAATCCCGACAACCCGAGCGGATCGTTCGTTGACGCCGATGCGATCGCGCGCCTTCGTTCGGCGTTACCGCCGCGCACGCTGCTGCTGCTCGATGAAGCGTACGCCGAGTTCGCCGAGGCGTCGGCACTCCCCGAGCCGCGCCCGCTGCCCGGTATCGTGCGCGCGCGCACGTTCTCGAAAATCTACGGCCTTGCCGGGGCGCGGATCGGCTACGGAGTCGCACCGCAAGCCTTGCTCGCGCCGATGCTCAAAGTGCGCTTGCAGTACGGCGTCAATCGAAACGCGCAGATCGGCGCGCTTTCAGCATTGAACGACACGGCCTTCGCGCGCGACGTCCTCGAACGTACCGCCCGCGGACGCGCCGAGTATGCCGCCCTCGGCGCGGAGTTGGGGCTGCCGACGCTCGATTCGGCGACCAACTTCGTGTGCTTCGATTGTTCGTCGCGCGAGCGTGCCGATGAAATTCTCGAAGCGCTCTTGCAACGAGGCGTCTGGACGCGCAAGCCCGGCATGGCACCGCTCGATCGATGCGTGCGCGTCACCGTCGGCGACGAGCGCGATCGGGATCAGTTCGCAAGCGCTCTGCGCGCGATCTGCACGCGAGTGACGGCATGAGATACGCCTTCATCTCCGATATTCACTCGAATATCGAAGCGCTCGATGCCGCACTTGCCTATATCGCACCCGAAGATACCGTCGTTTGCCTCGGCGACATTATCGGGTACGGTCCAAACCCGAACGAATGCATCGCTCGCGTGCGCGAGCGTTCGCAATACGTCGTTATCGGCAACCACGATCTCGCCGTGCTCAACGGTTTCGGCGTCGAGCGCTTTAACGACGCCGCTCGAGCCGCCGTTGCGTGGACGCGCGACGTGCTCGATCCGGAGCATCTCGCGTGGATCGATACGCTCGCATACGAGCTGCGGCTCCCGGAGATGCTCTTCGTGCATGGCGCCCCCGTGGATTATTTCGAGTACATTCTCGACGTGCGCGAAGCGGCAACGGCGTTCGCCGCAACCGACGCTCCGATCGTTTTTATCGGGCATACGCATATCCCCGAGCTTTGGACTCTCGGTGCCGATGGCGCCTATGGGCACGCACACGTGCAGCATGGCGGCACGCACCGGTTCGATATCGCTGCGGGGAATCGGTATATCGTCGATGTCGGCAGCATCGGGCAACCGCGCGATCTCAACCCCGAGGGCTCGCTGGCGATTTACGACGACGTTCGCAAAGAAGTGGAATGGGTGCGTTTTGAATACGATATTGGAAAGACGCAGGCGAAGATTCGGGCGGCCGGCTTGCCGGCGTATCTTGCGATGCGTTTAGGTTCGGGGCGTTGAGCGGGGTCCCCGTCGACGACGGACGGTGTTTTGCGTGCGGCCCGGAGAACGCGATCGGCCTGCACATGCATTTCGAACGCAGCGGCGACGGCGTCGTCGCGCACCTTCGGCTTCGCCCCGAATTTCAGGGCTGGAAAGGCATCGCACACGGCGGTATCGCGATCGCTTTGCTCGACGAGGTCATGGCGCACGCCGCCGGTGCCGCGGGACATCGCGGCGTCACCGCCTCGCTCGACGCACGTTTTCGCAAACCGGTGCCGCTCGATGCGCCGCTGGTCGTCTTCGGACGCGTCACCGGTCAGCGTCGCAACGTTCTTTCGCTCGAGGGGCGCGTCAGCGATGCCGTCGGCCAGACGCTCGTCGAAGGAACGGCGCGCTTTCTTTCGCGTGGACCGCTCGAGGCGGTCGACGACCGGCGGAATCCCAACGCCGAAGCCTCGGTGCGCTGACCGTGGCGAAAATGAAGCAACAGCGTCTCGCCGAGGCGCAAGAGACGCGCAGCGCGCGCACGCCGAGCATCGATAATCGCCGCGCTCGACACGACTACGCGATTCTCGAATCCCTCGAGGCGGGTCTCGCGCTCACCGGCACCGAGGTGAAATCGATCCGTGCCGGTGGGGCGAGCATCGCCGAGAGCTACGCGCGCATTCGCGACGGTGAGTTATGGCTGTTGGGAATGCACGTGCCGTCTTATCGTGAGGGAACCTTTTCGAACGTCGATCCGAAGCGTCCGCGGAAGCTCCTCGTGCACCGCGATCAGATCGCTCGCTTCAAAGCGGCGCTGGAGGAGAAGGGGCTGACGTTGATTCCGTTGCGTCTCTATTTTACGCGCGGGAAAGTGAAGATCGAATTGGGGCTCGCTCGCGGTAAGAAAATGTGGGATAAACGCGCGGACCTCGTCAAGCGCGAGAGCGCGCGCGAGACCGAGCGCGAACTCGCCCGACGATGAGGGGAGCGCACCCCGAACGCGACCTGGAACGCGCGATCCTGCGCGATGCTGCGCTCGTCGCCGGGCGCAGACTCAGCGTTGCGTGCAGCGGCGGGGCCGACTCGGTCGCTCTCGTCGCGCTGCTTTCCACGCTCTCGGAACGTCTGGAGATACAATTGCGCGTCGCGTACGTGCACCATTCGACGCGGCGTTCGGCTTGGCAAGATGAGTGCGTCGTGCTCCGCGTGGGTGCCGACTTCCGCCTCCCCGTCGATACGCTGGCAATCGATCCCGACGCCGGCGACGAAGCGACCCTGCGCGACCGTCGTTACGATGCATTGATCGAGCATGCGCGTGCGTGGGGCAACGACGCCGTCGTGACGGCGCATCACGCGCAGGATCAGACGGAGAGCGTTCTGCTCGCGCTCTTTCGCGGTGCGGGCGAGCGCGGTCTCGGCGGCATGCGCGTGCGCCGGCCGCTCGCGCCCGAGGTGGAGTTGCTTCGTCCGCTGCTCGCTTTCGACGGAGAGGATCTGCGCGCGTACTGCCACGCTCGCGCATTGCCGTATGCCGTCGACCCGAGCAACGCCGCGCTCGACGTGCGGCGCAATGCCGTGCGCGATGCGCTCGATGCGTTGCGACCGCGTTTCCCGGGGCTCGATCGCGCGGTCGCCCGCGCGGCAAAGATCGCCGGAAACGCCGCCGACGCCGAAGATGTCGACCGCGCTGCGGCGCGGCGCTGGCTCGCCGGCGCGTTGGCGCGGCGCCTCGGGCGCGAAGCGAGCGAGTACGAGCGGATCGATGCGCTGCTTGTGGCGATCGAGCGTGGGGGAAGCGGGCGCTACAGCCTTGGCGGGGGGGCGAGCCTGCGCTTACGTGACGGGATCCCGGTGGAAGAATGAACGATTACCGAGAGGCGATCGCCGAAGTACTCTTCGACGAAAGTCGTATTGCCGATGCGATCGAGGGAATGGCGGCCGCGATTGCCGCCGACTTTTCCGGGGAACCAATGCTGGTCGTCGGGGTGTTAAAAGGTGCGCTCTTCGTTTTTACCGATTTGGTCCGCGCTATCGCGCGACAACCGAACGGACCGAGCGATCTGAGCGTTGAGACGATATGGGCTTCGAGTTACGGAAATGCAACCAGATCGAGCGGGGAGGTTCAATTGCGAAAGGATCTCGCCGGGTCGGTCCGTGGCCGCAACGTGCTCCTGGTGGACGATATCGTCGATAACGGGCTAACGATGCAGTATCTGCGCGAGCTGCTCGCCCAACGGGCGCCCGCCCGGCTTCGCACGGCGGCTCTCTTAGAGAAGCCTGAGCGCCGTCTCGTCAACGTGCGGCTCGACTACGTCGGCCTGCGTTGCCCCAACGCCTTTGTCGTAGGTTACGGCCTCGACTACCGGGAACTCTATCGGAATCTGCCCATCATCGCGCGCCTCAAGCCGGAGTCGTTCGCTCCCGAGAATTAGTGAGATCGTACCATCTTGAAAATCCTTCGCCAGTTGCTCTTCGTCATCGCTGCCGTCGTCATCGTTCTGCTCATCGTCAATCGATTCGTGAGCGCACCGACGACCGTTCGGCCGCTCGATTACGGTTCGTTTATCGCCCAACTCGACGCCGGGAAAATCGAGTCGTTCCATGCCGTCGGCCTGCAAGGCACGGGGAAGACGACCGCCGGCAAGAGTTACACCGTTACGATTCCCAACAAAGATAGCGCCTTCGTTGCACAATTGCAGGCGCATATCAAGAGCGGTAAGTGGGGATTCGAGAGCCCGCCGAACACCTCGTTCCTCAGTGGGCTGGGTTCGCTGCTGCCGATGCTGGCGTTGGTGGTCTTGATGATCTTCATCTTTCGGCAGGCGCAGAGCGGCGGAAGCCAGGCGATGAACTTCGGTCGTTCGCGAGCGAAGATGCTCTCGGAAAATCGTGCCAAAGTAACCTTCGACGATGTCGCCGGCGTCGA
>JBMFXH010000001.1:0-41946 GCA_049964475.1 Vulcanimicrobiaceae bacterium | reverse complement strand
AGGTCTGCGCAACGTGACGGCGGGAAGCAACCCGCTGCTCATCAAGCGCGGCATCGAGAAGGCCGTGGAAGTCGCGGTCAAGGAGATGGAGTCGTTCAAGCAGGTCGTCGACACCAAAGAGAAGATCGCGCAGGTCGCATCGATCTCCGCGAATGACAAAGAGATCGGTAACTTCATCGCCGACGCGATGGAGAAGGTCGGCAAAGACGGCGTTATCACCGTCGAAGAGTCCAAGACGCTGAAGACCGAAGTCGAGACCAAAGACGGCATGCAGTTCGATAAGGGCTACATTTCGCCGTACATGGTGACCGACAGCGAGCGTATGGAAGCGGTTCTCGACGATCCGTTCATCCTCGTCACCGAGCGCAAGATCACGGCGATCGCCGACATTCTTCCGTTGCTCGAAAAAGTCGTTCAGGTGCAGAAGCCGCTGATGATCATCGCCGAAGATGTCGAGGGCGAAGCCCTCGCGACGATGGTGGTCAACAAGCTGCGCGGCACGTTCACCAGCGTTGCGGTCAAGGCGCCGGGCTTCGGCGACCGCCGCAAAGAGATGCTCAAGGATATCGCGACCCTCACCGGCGCGACCGTTATCAGCGAAGAGCTCGGCCTCAAGCTCGATAAGGTCACCCCGGATCAGCTCGGTCGCGCCAAGCGCGTCAAGATCACCAAAGAAGAGACGACGATCGTCGACGGCGCCGGCAAGAGCGATGCGATCAAGGGCCGGATCGAGATGATCAAAAAGCAGATCGCCGATACCGACTCCGATTTCGATCGCGAGAAGCTCCAAGAGCGCCTCGCCAAGTTGTCGGGCGGCGTTGCAGTGATCCAAGTCGGTGCGGCGACCGAGACCGAGCTCAAAGAGAAGAAGCATCGCATCGAAGATGCGCTCTCGGCGACGCGCGCGGCCGTGCAAGAAGGCATGATCCCCGGCGGCGGCAGCTCGCTCGTCCATGCGGTCAAAGCGATCGAGAAGTACGTCGAAACCGCGCCGAAGACCAACGGCCACGCGGCAACGTGGGCCGATGAGAAGATCGGCATCGACATCATCCGCAAGGCGCTCGAAGAGCCGCTCCGTCAGATCGCGTTCAACGCGGGCTTCGAAGGCTCGGTTGAAGTGAACAACGTGAAGAGCAAGAAGGCTCCGCACGGGTTCGATGCGATGACCGGCGAGATCGTCGATATGTTCAAAGCGGGGATCGTCGAGCCGTTCAAAGTGACGCGTTCGGCGCTGCAGAACGCCGCTTCGATCGGTGCGCTGATTCTCACCACCGAGACCCTCATCGCCGACAAGCCGGAGCCCAAAAAAGATGGCGCCGGCGGCGGAATGCCCGGCGGCGGCATGGGCGGCTACGACATGATGTAATTCCGCATCGCAGCGGAATGCATGAGGCCTCGGAAGCGTTTGCTCCCGAGGCCTTTCGTTGTGCGCCTGCATCGCGCAACGTCCCGCAATGTCAGCCTGCATCGCGCAACGTCCGCCTGCATCGCGCAACGTCCCGCAATGTCAGCCTGCATCGCGCAACGTCCCGCAATGTCAGCCCGAGTAGCTCCCCGCAGGGAGCGTATCGAGGGCTCGTACGGCGGGCACCTCGATACGCTGCGGAGCCTGCCCCGAGCGAGCGGAGCGAGTCGAGGGGGCAGCTGCTCGGCGTGAACGCGGTAGTGGCGATTTGCACATACGTGCGGCTCGTGCGCGGGAAGGTCGTGCAAGCATCTGCGGCGTAGGCTGCTTTCCACACGAGAGCGAGGGAGCGATGGAGCGCAGGCCCAGGTTGTCTCCGGTGCAAAGCGTTGCCGTCGCGGCACTCTATCTCGCTGCGTGGGTAGGAAGCGATCTTCTCGGCTCGTTTTATAACGGGGCGCACGGTACGTTTTACCCATGGTATCTCGGAGCGGCGCTGACCTTCTATCTCATCTACACCTTCGGGTACGGCTACGCGCCTTTGGCGGTCATCGCCGAGATCGCACGTCCGTTACTCTTCCCCGCAACGGCGCATCTACCGTTTATCACCTATCTCGAATTCGGGGTAATCGCCGCAATCGGCTACTCGATTGTCGTCGTGATACTCAAACGCGTGCTCGTCGTTCGGCTGCCCTTTGAAACCTTCCAGGATGCCGCAAATTTCTGCGGCGTCGCAATCGTTGCGCCGTTAATTCTCGCGTTGCTTCCCGGCGCGATTGCGGTTTCGATCTTCGGCGGCGGATGGCAGCATTATCTTCGCGAAGTCGTCAGCTTTTGGGTCGGCGATACGCTCGGGCTGCTGGTGCTCGTACCGATTCTCGCGGCCTACCTCACCCCGCGCTTCGTGCCCGAACCCGAGGAAAGCCGTCCGCCGGTCTTCGACGTTCAGCTTCGCGAGCGCGTCCTGCTCTACGCAACGGTCGTCGGCGCGACGTTTCTTGGGTATGCAGCGGTACTCACCGGTGTCAGCGGCGACCCGCTTCGATATTTCGTTTTTCTCCCGCTGATGTGGATGGCGGCGCGCGGCGGGTTGCGTCTCGCGATTCCCGGTATTTTCGTTACCGATGCGCTAACCAGCGTGTTGAATTTTATCTTTCCCACGACCTCGGTTCACCCCATCGATCTCCAGACGTTCATCGTCATCTCCGCGATTTCATCGCTCTCCGTCGGTGCGCTGGTCGATCAACGTGCGCGGGCCGAGCGGCAGACGCGGGCGCTCGCATTTACGAATTCGCTCAGCGGGTTGCCGAACCGGCGCGGCCTCGAACGCTGGCTCGGGCGTAGCGAAGGCGCGCTCTTACTCGCGCTGATCGATATCGACCACATGAAACTTACGAACGAGGGGCTCACGCGAGCGGCCGGCGACGAGCTGCTCAAACGAATTGCGGAACGTTGCGCCGATTTTACCGATGCGGAGTTCGTTGCCCACGTTAGCGCCGACGAATTTGCCATCGTCGCACGCGGAAGCTCCGAGAACGCCGAGCTGCTCGGCCGACGTATAACGGAGATCTTCGAAGAACCGCTCGCGGTGGAAGAGCACGAATTATACGTTTCGGTCTCGATCGGGATCGCCATCGCAAACGCGGCCTCCGAATACGAAGAGGTACTTCGCCATGCCGATCTTGCGATGTACCGGGCGAAGCAGGCCGGGCGTGGCCGCGCCGTACTGTACACACCCGATCTCGCCGACGAGAAGCGCACGCTCTCGCTGGCAACGGAGCTGCATGCCGCCGTCCGCAATCGCGAGTTCGTTCTCTTTTATCAACCGATATTTGAATTTATCGGCGAAAACTTGCGCTGCACGGGTGTCGAGGCGTTGCTGCGTTGGAATCACCCGCGGCTAGGCTTTTTAGAGCCCGCAGCGTTCCTCGAATTTCTCGAAAACATGACGCTCGCCGAACGCGTCGGTCTGTGGGTGCTCGGTGAGGCGGCGCGACAGGCGCGCGAATGGCTCGACGCCGATATCGATCTGCAAGTGTGGATCAATCTTTTTCCGCGCCAAGCACTCGATCCGCAGCTGCCCGAGCACCTCAAGACGTTGCTCGACGAACACGGGCTCTCGCCATCGCGCTTCGTGCTCGAGATCGTCGAGCGGGTCATCGCCGAGGATACGAACGACATCGAGCGCGCCGTACGAGCGCTCCGCAATCTCGGAACGATGACCGCGATCGACGATTTCGGCACCGGACATTCTTCGCTCGCTCGCCTGCGCGAAGTTCCGGTCGACGTTATGAAGATCGACCAGCAGTTCGTCGCGCGCTGCGAGATCGACGACAAAGCCAGCGGCGTCGTGCAAGCGGTTCTGAAGATCGCACAGGAGCTTCGCCTGCGGCCGCTCGCCGAGGGCATTGAAAACGAAGCACAATTGGAGCGATTGCGCTTCTACGGATGTCGCTATGTCCAAGGATATTTTCTCGCGCGGCCGATGCGCGCTGACGATTTCTACCGCTGGTTGACCGCGGCTCGCGTCTAAAGCTCCGAGTCGTCGCCGGCTGGTCGAGGCGCTTCGGTCCAACGCTAGCGAACGTTCCGTAACTTGCTCCGCAGGTAGGAGTCACGCCGGGGCACGCAAACATCTTCAGCTATGGGCAATGCGGCGGTCAACGATTTTACGATCCGGGTCGCTACGGTGAACGGCTCCGGGAGTCAGTCCTCCAACTTGGTGCTGACGAATGCGATCTTTCGGCTCGGCGTTCCTGTAGCGCCGAAGAACGTCTTCCCTTCGAATATCGAGGGGCTTCCAACCTGGTACGATATTCGTGCGACATCGCGCGGTTATCGGTGTCGCACCGGAACGATCGACGTGCTCGTCGCACTCAATGCCGCGACGTGGGTGCAAGATGTCGCCAGCGTTCGCCCCGGCGGCGCGATCGTCCACGAGAGCACCTACAACGTCTCGGGTATCACGCAGCGCGATGATATTGCGTACTACCCCGTCCCCTTTACCGAGTTGGCAAAAGCGCACGTAAAAGACGGCGCGATGCGCAAGTACCTCACGAACATGATTTACGTCGGCGTCCTCGCCGAACTCTTGCGTATTCCCGAATCGATCATCGAGGCGGCAATCGGCGCGCAATTCAAGAGTAAGCCAAAGGCGGCTGCGGCGAACCTCGAAGCGGTTCGCATCGGCGCCGCATACGCGCGCGAACATTTGCCGGCGCTGGAAAACGTCGTTCTCGAACCGATGACCGGAGCGACCGACGATCTGTTTTTTATCGACGGAAATCGTGCCGCTGCGCTGGGCTGCGTTATGGGGGGCTGTACCGTCAGCGCCTGGTATCCCATCACGCCGGCATCCTCGCTCTGCGAATCGTTTATCGCCCTCTGCGAAAAATATCGGGTCGATCCGGCGACGGGCGAGCGAAAGTACGCCATCGTTCAGGCCGAGGACGAACTCGCGGCGATCGGGATGGTCATCGGCGCGGGCTGGGCCGGTGCACGGGCGATGACGGCGACGTCGGGTCCGGGTATCTCGCTGATGGCCGAATACGTCGGCTACGCTTCCTTCGCCGAAATTCCGGCGGTGATCTTCGACGTGCAGCGCGTCGGGCCGTCAACCGGCCTTCCGACGCGTACGATGCAAGGCGATCTCAGTTTCGTGTATACGCTGGGGCACGGCGATACGAAGCACCCCGTGCTGTTACCCGGCACGGTTGAAGAACTCTACGAAGATGGTATGGCCGCACTCGATCTCGCCGAACGTCTGCAATGTCCGGTCTTCGTTCTCTCCGATCTCGATCTCGGAATGAATTCGTGGCTGACCAAACCGTTCGCGTTTCCGGAAAAACCGTTCGATCGCGGCAAAGTGCTGCGCGCCGAGGATCTCCAGGCGCAGCCCGATTGGGGGCGCTATCGCGATATCGACGGCGACGGCATTCCCTATCGGACGATTCCGGGGACCGATCATCCGGCCGCCGGATATTTTACGCGCGGCACGGGGCACGACGAAGAGGCAAAATACTCCGAAAACCCCGAGGTATGGCTGCGCAATCTCAACCGGCTCGCGCGCAAGCACGATACGGCGCGCACGTTGGTTCCTCAACCTCAATGCGAGGACGTGGGGACTGTCGTCGGCATTCTCGCCTACGGCTCGACCCATCATGCCGTCGTCGAGGCGCGAGATTTGCTGCACGCAGAGGGCTTCGAGACCGATTATCTCCGCGTGCGTGCGTTGCCGCTCGCAGCCGAGATCGGCGCCTTTGTCGATCGCCACGAATACGTGTACGTCGTCGACCAGAATCGCGATGGCCAATTATTCGGAATCCTTCGCAACGAGCTGCGCCCCGACCAGATTGCTCGCCTTCGCTCGATTCGACACTACGACGGGGTGCCGATCGACGCGTCGGCGATCGTCGAGCCGCTTTTGGAATCGCGAAGAGAACTCGCCCACGTAGGAGGTGCGCGCTCATGACCGCTTCAGCACAAACGCTCAATATCATCGGCCTTGCACGCGATGTCTACAAAGGGTCGCCGACGACGCTCTGCGCCGGATGCGGGCATAACTCAATTACCAACCACCTCATCAAGGCGCTGTACGAATACGGCGTACCGCCGCACCGCTTAGCGAAGATGAGCGGGATCGGTTGCAGTTCGAAAACTCCGGCATACTTCGTCGACCAAGCGCATGGGTTTAACGGTCTTCACGGGCGCATGCCTTCGGCGGCGACCGGAGCGAAACTGGCAAATCGCGAGCTGATGGTGTTGGGGATCAGCGGAGACGGAGACACGGCTTCGATCGGTCTCGGCCAATACTGCCACATGATTCGCCGAAACGTCGATATCACGTACATCGTCGAAAACAACGGCGTCTACGGCCTCACGAAGGGACAATTCTCGGCGACCGCCGATGTCGGTTCGACGCTCAAGCACGGCGGAACCAATGCCTACACGACGATCGATCTTTGCGGTCTGGCAATCGAGCTCGGCGCCACCTTCGTCGCCCGCTCGTTTTCGGGGGATGGGAAGCAGCTCGTGCCGCTGCTCGAGGCGGCGTTCGCGCATCGTGGAACGGCGATTCTCGATATTATTAGCCCCTGCGTTACGTTTAACGACCACGAAGGCTCGACCAAGAGCTATGCATACGTCAAGGAGCACGACGTGCTTCTCAATGCGCCGGATTTCATTCACGCAGGCGAAGAGATCGTCGTCGATTACGAACCCGGAACCGTACAGGACGTCGCGCTCGACGACGGCTCGCACCTGCTGTTACGAAAACTCGACCGCGAATACGATGCAACCGACCGCCTCGGCGCGCTACGGACGATTCACGAAAGCCGTACTCGCGGCGAGTTCGTCACCGGGCTCCTCTTCGTAAGCGGTGACGAGCCCGATCTCTGCACGCGCGAACGAATGCCGGCTCGTCCGCTTCACGCGTACGGAGAGGAAGAGCTCCGCCTCGACCGTGCAACGTTTGCGAAAATCGCGGGCGGAGCATAATCGCGAACTTTGCGAGGGTCTACGATTCCCGGCGCAGGCTCTCGGTGTTCTCGGCGATGCGAAAGACGGCGACGATAAATTCAAGATAGATGCGCGCGACGATCGAGCCGATGACGAAGATAACCGGGGTAAGGATGATATGCAGCAGGATGCTGCCGAAGCTCGGCTCCTGCGGCGGCCCGAAGAACGAATAGACCGGAACGAATGCGGAGCCTAAATAGGCAAGCGAACCCATCGCGACACCGACGAGTGCGAGAACGTAAACGACTTGGATGATCTTCGGCGTGATGAACGCGTGAAACGAAAGATCGTAGAGCGAGGACAGGAAGCCCTTTGCGGCAGTTTGATTCACGATAGCCCTCCTAGATGGCATACGAAGTAGCAGGAGAAGGCCCTTCGTTTGCCGCTTTAGTAGCCCTGCCGATCGCTCCGGCGCGCCGAATCTCTCCTGAAAGGAGCACGTCATGCCGATCGCTCAAGCCGCGGTGAACCATCTCTTGCGCGCGACGACACAGATTCGAGCGCTGCCCAATCCCGGGGGCTACGGTGCGGCGATGGATATCCCGTTCGTACGCGTTCGTGGTGCCGCCGAGGGGAGTTCGGCGAGATTTGCCGATGCGCGGTACGCCGTCTCCGGAACGATGGGGCCGGAATCACAGAAAATCGTTGCGATCCCGCTGATGAGCGGCGGCAGCGGTGCCGATTTCACGGTATTGCTGTTTGCAGCGGACGGCACGGGCGCATTGCGCTATGCCGGAAAAATCGATTGGGGCGGCGGCCACATCGGAGTTGCCGTCACCTATGCAACGATCGTCGTTACCGAACCGATCTACGGCGCGAACGATCCCAATTGTTGCCCGAGCGCATATCTCGTCGAGCTCTACCAGGTCCGCAACGGGAAGCTGACGCGCGTCGGTAGCGCGAACGTGCCGAGGCCGGGTTAACCGGCGCTTTCACCGCGAGCCCGCTTCCGCGCGGAAAAAATCGCATAGACGGGCAGCCCGCTTGCGATGATGCCCCAGCCGATGAGCGTGTCGACGGGCGCTTGATAGAGTGCTCCCGCGACGATCGAGAAGGCGATCGCCGTAAAAATCGCGGTCGAATACGGATGCAAGGGCACCTGCATATAGGGTTGTGGTGCGCCGGCGCGAGAATCGCGAGCGCGAATAATAAAAAGTGCGATGCCCGCGAGCATGAGAAACAGAAAATCGGCGCTGGTAATATAATTCAACAATTGATCGTAACTGCGCGACAACGTTAAAGCCGTGACGATAATGGCCTGGATGAGTATCGCGACGATCGGTGCGCCGGTGCGCGGATCGAGTTTTGCAAAAGCGCGGAAGAACAGCCCGTCGACACCCATTTGATAATAGACGCGCGGTGCGGTGAGGAGTTGGTTGCTGACGAACCCGAGTAACGAAAGCGCGACGACCGCACCGACGATCCGCTCGGCGATCGGTCCGAACGCCACGCGTGCGACGTCGGCGATCGGCGTCGTCGTTGCAGCGAGGCCGGTGATCCCAAGCGCGTGGACGAGCACGGCATTGATTGCAACGTAGATCGCCGTGACGCCGAGCACGCCGAGCGCGAGCCCTCGCGGAAGGGAGCGAGCCGGATCGCGGATCTCCGCCGATACGTACGTGCCCGGTCCCCAACCGAGATACGAAAACAGCACCGGAAGCATGGCCACGCCGAGTAGCCCGAGCGACGGCTGTGGTGTCGCGGCGACCGAAGTGGTGGGCGCGTGCGGCGCCACGAGCGCGATAACGATAAAAAGAGCGAAGGCGACGATCTTCGCCAATAAAAACCCGTTCTGCGTATTGGCGCCCGATCGTACGCCCAAGGCGTTGATCGCGGTGAAAAGCAGCACCGCCGCGATCGCGAGTGTTGCGAGCGTTGCCGGCGTCGAAGCGATTCCCAGCACCGGTGCGGCGTAACCGGCGAAGGCGATCGCCGCCGAGGCGGCGCCGCCGCTCATCGCGATGAAGAGCAGCATCCAGCCGAAAACAAATGCCAGCGCGGGATGAAATGCATCGCGCAGGTACGCATAGAGACCGCCGTCGAGCGGGCGGCGAGCGGCGAGCTCGCCGAGCACGAGGGCGCCTAAGAGCGATATGATACCGCCGAGCACCCACGCTCCGAGCATTGCAACCGGGGTTCCGAGGTCGCGGGCGACGACCGACGGGGTGCGAAAGATTCCCGAACCGATGACACCGCCGATGGTGACGAGCGCTACGTCGAGCGTCCCGAGCCGACGGCGCAGCCTCACGCGCCGGCGGAGGTTTGCAGCAGCGCGAGTTCCTTCGGAGGAGCGAACGTGATCGCCGGTTCGCGTTCACCGAAATCGACGACGGCGGCATCGCCGACGAGTTCGCGAATTCGGTCGACGATGCGCGCCACGAGCGTCTCGGGCGACGAGGCCCCGGCGGTGACGCCGACGCGCGCGTGCCCGGCAAACCACTCCGCCCGGAGTTGTTCGGTGCAGTCGACGAGATAGGCCGCCGCGCCGATCTGTTCGGCGCATTCACGGAGGCGTTGCGAATTCGAGCTATTCTCCGAACCGACGACAACCACGACGCTGACCGCGGCGGCGAGGGCCTTCACGGCGACTTGGCGATTCTGCGTTGCGTAGCAGATATCGCTGCGCGCGGGCTCGCGCAGCGCGGGGAAGCGCTCGCGCAATGCGGCAAGGATCGCCACGGTATCGTCGAGCGAGAGCGTCGTCTGCGTGACGACGGCAACGCGTTGGGGATCGGGGACCGAGACCGCGAGCGCCTGATCGACATCTTCAACCAAGGCGATGCCGCCGGGAACGTGCCCGAGCGTACCATCGACTTCGTCGTGGTTCCGATGGCCGACGAGCAGAACGAAGTAGCCGTCTTTTGCAAAGCGTAGTGCTTCGAGGTGGACTTTCGAGACGAGCGGGCAGGTTGCATCGACGATGCGCAGCCGACGTTCGCGCGCTTCCTTCTGCACCGCGGGCGAGACGCCGTGCGCGCTGAAGACCGCCAACGCGCCGTTCGGGATCTCGTCGAGCCCTTCGACGAAGACGACGCCGCGAGCGCGTAAACCCTCGACGACCTCGCGGTTGTGGACGATCTCACGACGCACGTAGAGCGGAGCGCCGTGCGCTTCGATCAGCTGCTCGACGATATCGATCGCACGGTCGACGCCGGCACAGAAGCCGCGCGGATTGGCTAGGAAAATCTCGGTCATAGGCGGATGGTACAGCCTACGCCCCCGGGTTCAGTAAGACCTTGATGGCGCGGCGCTGGTCCATTGCGGCGTAGCCCTCGGCGACGCGATCGAGCGCGATCCGACTGTCGAAGACGCGCCCCGGATGGATTTGCCCGGTGACGCAGGCCGCCATTAACGTCTCGATATAGGCGCGCGCCGGTGCGAGCCCACCCCGTAGGCTGAGGTTTTTGAGAAAGATGGAGCGCAGATCGGGGAGCTTCACGTTGTGCGGAACGCCGACGAACGTGACCGTGCCGCCGGGGCGCGCGGCGGCGATTGCGAGGTTGAAACTCTCCTCGTTCCCGACCGCCTCGACGATCGAGGGGGCGCCGCCGTGGGTGATTTCGAGTAGGCGGTCGAGCGTCTGCGGATCGTGTGAGTCGAGGCAATCGTCGGCGCCGAAATCGGCGGCGATCTTCAGCCGTTCGGTATTATGGCCGACGGCAATGACGCGCGCGGCACGATGGACGCGTGCTGCGGAGAGCACCGCACAGAGGCCGACTGCGCCGTCGCCGACGACGACGACCGTTCCGCCGTTGCCGGCACCCGCAGTCGTCGCACCGTGGTGGCCGGTCGCCATAACGTCGCACAGGGTTGCCGCATCGGCGAGCAACTCGTCGTTATCGCGCATCGCTTCGTGCATGACTGCAAGCGTTCCGTCGGCGTACGGAACGCGCACGAACTCGGCTTGGCCGCCGTTTGCATCGTCGCCCCAAAAACTCCCGTGTTCGCACGATGTTTGTAACCCTTGTCGGCAATAGGCGCAGGTGCCATCGCCGATTGCAAACGGAGCGATCACGGCATCGCCCGGCTTCACGGTACGCACCGCTGCGCCGACTTCTTCGACGATGCCGATAAATTCGTGGCCGGTGCGCTCGCCTGGCTCGCGTTCGACCACCCCGCGATAAAACCACAGGTCGCTGCCGCAGATCGCGGCGCGCGTGACGCGCACGATCGCATCGGTCGCTTCGCGGAGCGACGGGTCGGGGACGGTCTCGAGGCGCACGTCGCGCGTGCCGTGATAGACGGTTGCTTTCATCTCTTTACGGGACCCTCGGCGGAGCTCCGTGGTTGCACGGTCGAGAAAACCTCGTCGGCAAAGGCTCGCACGATCGCGGTGAATCGCGCGCTCTCGCGTAACGGCGCCGAATGATCGGCTCCGACGATGATTTCGCAGCGTGCGTGCGGGGCGTTGCGCAGATAACGCGATTCATCGGAACGAAAGAGAAGATCGTATTCGCCGTTGACGACGAGCAGCGGACGATCGTAGAGCGCGATGAGGTCGCTTTGGCGCATACCGTGCAGCGCCATCTCGCTCGTCGAATCGAGAACGCGGGGATCGAATGGAATCCGTTCGATCTCTCGCGCCCATTCATCGCCCACGACGGCGCGCAATGAAAGCGATGCAATCGAACGGTAGAGCGGATCGGGAAGCGCGCCCATCGCCTGCGCCATCACGCGAAACGGCAAGCGTTTCCAACCGTCAAAATCGTAAGTGGCACCCGCGAGGAGTAACGCGCGGCTTGCATCGAGATGTTGCGAAAAATACCGCACGGCGACGAAACCCCCGAGCGAATAACCGACGACGAGCGGCGGCGCCGAGCATGCTTCGAGCGCGGCATCGATCGCTGCGGTAACGTGCGCGATGTCGAAGGGCTCGTCGACGCGCCCGCCGTGCCCGGGCAGATCGATAGCGACGACGTAATAGCGGTCTGCGAGGGCGACGGCATGTCGTTCCCAGATTGCCTTCCCCAAACGCAGCCCGTGGAGGAAGAGGATCGGGGGGCGTCCGCGCTCCCCGTACGCTGCGGTGGTCGAGGCGTCGTTCATCTTCCAACAACCTGCGCGCCTCGCCTAGGTTTCGCCTGCACGCGGCGAATGAGGCGAGCATGCAACCGATTCAAGCGCTCGCTCTTCTCCTCGCGTTTGCACCGCAGCAGACGCCGACCGCAATTCCAACGCAGCCGCCGGTCATGGCGGCGCCGCCGCTGGCACCATTGCCCAGCGATACGCTCGATAACGGCCCTTGCCTCGATTCCCCGCGCGCCGTACCGCTGGATCTCCAGGCTCCGGCGACCGTCGGGAATCAGATCGTGCGGATCGACAAGGTTGTCTCGACCGATTCGATGATGCCCGGCGAGGTCATCGGTTTTCTGTATACGCTGCAGGACGGCACGACCTGGCTCGGGCAGCGCACGCCCGATTACATGTCGGCGGCGGACTCACGGGCGATCAACCTCGTGCTCGCTGCCTCGCGGCTCCCGGCCGATACCGAGACCGCCTTCCCACCGCAGATGCGCTACGGCGTGGCGACGCACTACCGGCAGTTCTTCCCGGTCCAGGTCCAGGCAAGTGCCCTGCCGGCGCTCCGGGTGCGGATCGATCCCTGCGTCGCCTGGCCATCGGGCCGCCAGCTCCCCGATCCACGCCTCTGACGGATTAGCACTTGATGCATCCGACTGCTAATGGTATGGGTTAAGGGTGCAATGGAGTTTGTAATTCGCGGACGGTGCGGGCGATTTGAACCCAACGCCGACGCGTTCCTCGACGAAGAGCGAGGGGCGCTCGTCGTGACGCTCGAGGTCGCCGGAGTCGCCCCGGAATCGCTGCGCTTGGCGGTCGAGGCCGACCGCCTCCTGGTCGCGGGGCGGCGTTTCGACACGCTGCCGCAGCGCCGCGGCTCGTTCGTGCTCAAAGAGATCGCCTTCGGCGAGTTTGGCCGCGAGCTCCAGCTGCCCGTCCCGGTCGATCTGGAGCGAACCTCGGCGACCTATCTCGACGGCTTGCTCTCCATCGTGCTGCCCATTGCAGCGACTGCGTATATTCCGACCGCGCGCAATGACGTGCGGATCATCGTGCAAAGGATCGTCATCTAACATGGCCGCGAAAGCGAAACCCATCGTCCCCGCCGGGCTGCTCGGCATTCTGCCGCTGCAGGAGGCCGTGCTTTTCCCCAATACCGTTATTCCGCTTGCGGTTGTAAAGAAGCCGGGAATCCGGCTCGTTGAAGAGGCCATCCGCGAAGGCCGCCCGATCGGGTTGACCGTCCTGAAAGACCGCGAAGTTGAAAACCCGGGTCCCGATGACGTCGAGCGCATCGGCACCATCGGCGTGATTCAAAAAATGCTGAAGGTTCCCGACGGCACGCTGCGTTGCATCGTTGCCGGTCAATCGGTGTTCCGTATCGAGCAGTTCACGCAAAGCGAGCCGTACATGGTTGCGGCGTATACCGAACTGCCCGATAAAACCGTTGAAAACGAAGCGCGCGTTGCGATGCATCGCAACCTCGCCGGGCTCTTCCAGAAACTTCTTTCGTATTTGCCGCAGGCACCGCGCGAGATGGAGATGGAAGTCCAGAACATCACCGATTCCAACGTGCTCACCTATTTCGTCGCTTCGACGATGCGGCTGGAGACGGCGGAGCGCCAAGCGCTCCTCGAGGAGCGCGATACCGCCAAGCGGATGCGCAAACTCACGATGCTGCTCACCAAAGAGTTGGAAGTCGTCGAGCTCGGGCACAAGATTCAGGGTGACATTCAACGCGAGATGGACAAGAATCAGCGCGAGTTCTATCTGCGCCAGCAGTTGCGCGCGATTCAAGAAGAGCTCGGCGAGATCGATCCGCAGCTCGCCGAACTCAACGAGTTAAAGAAAAAACTCGACGAAGCAAAGTTGCCCGAAGAAGCCCTAAAGGCCGCCGAACGGGAACTCGATCGCCTCTCGAAGGTGCCGCAGGCGAGCCCCGAATACAGCGTTATCCGCACGTATCTCGATTGGCTCGTCCAGTTGCCCTGGAACGTCGAAACGACCGACGCGATCGATATCCGCAAAGCACGGGAGATCCTCGACGAAGATCACTACGATCTCGAGAAAATCAAAGATCGCATCGTCGAATATCTTGCCGTCGGTAAGTTAAAGAATCGTCTTAGCGGCCCGATCCTCTGTTTTGTCGGCCCTCCGGGCGTCGGCAAAACGTCGTTAGGGCAATCGATCGCGCGCGCTATGGGGCGGAAATTCGTGCGCCTTTCGGTCGGCGGCGTCCGAGATGAAGCGGAAATTCGCGGCCATCGGCGCACCTACATCGGTGCGATGCCGGGGACGATCGTGCGCGCGATTCGCGATGCCGGAACGCGCAATCCGGTCATGATGATCGACGAGATCGACAAGGTAGGTTCCGATTTTCGCGGCGATCCGCAGTCGGCATTGCTTGAGGTGCTCGACCCGGAGCAGAACAAGGGATATCGCGACCACTATCTCGACCTACCGTTCGATTTGAGCCAAGTGCTCTTCGTCTGCACGGCAAACTCCCTCGACACGATCTCGCCACCGTTGCGCGATCGGATGGAGATCATCCAGCTCTCCGGCTACACCGAGTTCGAAAAACTGCAGATCGCCAAACGCTATCTACTCAAGAAACAACGCCTTGCCAACGGCGTGAAAGACTCGCAATCGCAAATTAGCGACACGGCATTGCGCGCGATCATCAACGACTACACGCGCGAGGCGGGCGTCCGCAATCTCGATCGCGAGATCGGAACCGTCTTCCGCAAAATTGCGCGCAAGGTCGCCGAAAACTCGCGTTATAAGACGCGGGTGAAACCGGAGAGCTTGGTCGAGTACCTAAAGAAGCCGCGCTTCTTTAATGAAGTGAAAAAGCGCGTCGCCTCGGTCGGTGTCGCGACGGGTATGGCGTGGACGCCGGTCGGCGGCGATATTCTCTTCATCGAGACGCAGGTGATGCCGGGAAGCGGCAAGGTCGTATTGACCGGGCAGCTCGGTGACGTAATGAAGGAGAGCGCGCAAGCGGCGGTTTCATTCTTGCGTTCGCGCTCCTCGGAGCTCGGCCTCGCCGAAGATTTCTTCGCCAAGCACGATATCCACATTCACGTCCCCGCCGGCGCAACGCCGAAGGACGGACCGTCGGCGGGTATCGCGTTGGTCACTTCGATCGCATCGATGCTCACCGGAAACAAGGTCGATCCGAATCTTGCGATGACCGGGGAGATCACCTTAACGGGTCAAGTGCTGCCGATCGGCGGATTGAAAGAGAAGGTGCTCGGCGCACGCCGAGCCGGAATCTCGAAAGTGCTGCTTCCCAAACGGAACGAAGTCGATCTCGACGATATTCCCGAGGAAGTGCGAGGGCAGATGACGTTCGTATCGGTCGAGGAGCTCTCCGAAGTGCTCGCTCACGCGCTGGGCAAGCGCATCATCGCTCCGGTACCGCTGGGAAACGAGAGCCTCAAGCGTAACGGTATCGTCGTGCCGATGCCAAAGCGCGGCGTCGGTAAACGCACCGGTGCGGCACGCGGCCGCGCGAAAGTGACGCCGCGCCCCGCGTCGCGGGCTTAACGTTACGGATTGATGAGTGTCGGCGAAGCGAGGCTTTCGCCGAAGAGATGCGCGAGCTCGTAGGCCGGTGCGGCCTGCAGTTCGCGCATAACGGCGCGCGAGTAGGTACGGTATTCGCGAAGGGCTCCGAGTCGGTCGTGCGCGATCAGACGAGAGCGGATGAGGATTGCCCATGCTCGCTCGTCGCATTCGTCGAAGGCGAGGGCGCGCCGCGCGAGGTGCATCGACCGTTCGATCTCTCCGTTGCAGAGCGCGCGCTCGGCGAGCGCCGTCACGACCGACTGTCGAAACTCCTCGAGTCGCCGATAGGTCGGCGCGAGCCACTCGGGGATCTCGTAAAGCAGGGCGGCATTCATAGCGTTCTCGAGTCGCTCTGCAAGCTCGTCGCAGGCATGCTGGTCGGGTGCGTCCCACCGTTCGGCGAGCGCCCAGAGATCGACGTCGGTGCGCGCGTCGTCGAGTCGATAGCAATGGGCGTGCGCCAAGAGCAAATCCTCGCCCAGGCGGCGCCGGATGCGGTGGAGCGCTACATAGAGCCGATTCTTGGCGACCGCTTCTGTGGCGTGCGGCCAGAGCACCTCCGCGAGGCGGTCGGCACAGATGCCGCGCCGGTGGAGGGCGAGTGCAAGCAGCAGCTCCCGTTCGCCGGGAGTAAGCACGATTCGCTCGTCGCCGTACATAGCGTAGCCGGGGAGCAGTTGGAGATCGATCCTCGCTTCGGTCATCTCCCAAAGCCTAGGCGCGAGCTCTTACAAAACGGTCACAACCGCTCCATCGCGCCGGCTTGACGGCAAAATTGTTCGAATTGCGGCGAGGGTGCAAGCCCCAGGCCACGTTTCAGTGCGTGGCGACAGTCGGCATACATGCGCTGCACGCCCACCTGGTCGTCGGAGGCGAGAAGGGCGCGAACGGCGAGCAGGTAGCCGCTCTCGTCGCATGGATCGAGCCGACGAAGATCCTCGGCGATGCCGAGCGACGCCGAGGGATCGCCGCTCGCCAGTAGCGCCTCGCCGAGTTGCAGCAACGCGTCGCGCCGAATGCTCTCCAGCCAGGTCTCGAAGTCGGCAAACCACTCTCGGTGGCGCAACGTCGTTGGGATCGTGCCGACGACGAGCGGCCGAAGGCGCTGCAGCTCCTCGATATTTTCGGCGCGCACTGCGGCTTGCAGTTCGTCAAGATCGGAGCGCATCGCAGCACCGAGGGCGTACAGGCGTCGGGACGCCACGATCGAATCGGGCGGAAGCTTTTTCCGCAAGCGCGAGATCGTTGTTTGCAGCGCGCTGCTCGCCGCATGCGCATCGCGATCGGGCCAGAGCGCGGCGGCGATTTGCCCGCTCGGCACCGGTGCGGAGTGAAGTGCGAGATAGACGAGCACCTCGATTTCACGGCCGGTGACGCCGATCGTCGCGGAATCGACCGCCAGAAGTCCGCGATAAACGCTCAAACGCACCATCGCGTTCGGCGAAACCGCACGCGGCGATCGCTCGAAGGCGGTGTTTTCGGCGGGCGCCGGCTGGAGTGCGACTTGAATCTCCGTAATCGCTTGCGAGGTGTCGCGTTCGACATACAGGTTGGCGACGAAGCGCTTTTCCGTGCCGTAGCGATCGCGCAGTGTGAGCTCGCAGACGGCGCGACCGGCCGATTCCGCGCGGATCGCCACGCGGGCCAACTTCGTTGCGAGTGCACCCTCCCGGATCGAGGTAATTTCGGCGATGTGTTTCCCGAGCAACGCTTCGCTCGTTCGTCCGAGCAACGATTCAACGTTTGACGTGGCGTAGCGAACGCACCCGTCTCGCCCAACACGCACGACAATGGTGTCGAGTGCCGAAAGCACGCGCCCCAGCGTACGTTCGAGACGCAGTCGGTCGCCGATTGCGAAAGCGAGCAAAATGCACTCGCTTCCGGTCCCTATCTCGGCCCCGTAGAGGCCGATGCCGCTGTGAACGCCGACGATGTATTGCCACACGGCGATGCACACGAAAAGAAGCAGAATCGGGTAACTCAGTAAAAAATATCGCGCCGGCCGGTAACCGCTGCGTGCCCGGCCGATCGTTGCGGCGACGACCAGCACCGATACCGCGAGCATCAACGCAATGGGAACGACGCTTTGCGGGTTGAGATCGACTGCCGTCAAATGCCGGATTAGAACGACAACGGGAAGGTAGCCCAGTAGTGCGACGATACAGAAGATGAGCAGTCGGTCGATTCGTCGCGCATAACGCGCGGTTTGAAGAAACGAACGCGCGAACTGTGCGTAGAAGGCCACGTTCGGGCCCCACAGGACGTATTCGATCTCCCCGCTATGCCATGGACCGAACGGCCACCCAAGCCGCCATAGAATATCGTTGCGGAATAATTGATAGAGAATGAGCGAGCACAGATAGGCGAGATACCAGCCGATGAACGGCTCTCCCGACATGACGAAGAGCGCGAACATCGTCAGTGCGGTCCCGCCGAGCAGCCCAAAATAGAGATAGAGCGGCACGTGTCCGGGCTCGTTGCGAAGGACGTACGAAACGGGGGCCGCACGAATGCAACCGCGGCTCGTCCTCGTTGAAAAGACGCGCACGAAAAACGACTGTCGGGCCCACGAATTCGGGATGGTCAGCGCCGGCGGCCCACCATAGAGCACGTGACCGTCGTCGGGAATCTCGTCGTCGAAAAGCGAGCTTCTCCGGCCGGAGGGTCGCTTGCGATAGGCGAGGGCGGCGCGGCTTCCAGGGGGGGCAAAAATTTCCCACGGGCCACTCTCCCGCGGGGCTGCGAGTGTGACTCGTTGGAGCGAACTTCCCACCGTCGTTGGTTCTCGCCGCACGAAGCGCACGCAGGGGGCGAGAGCCGGGTGGAGCCAGGCCATAGCAAGGGCGAGCGCGAGCGTTGCAGCCGTCATGGGCTTGCTTACTCTTCTTGTCCCCGCACCGCGCTCCCGTCCGCGAGCTAAGGGGAATGTAAGATCGTCGCTCTACGCTGCGTGGAAACACCGCCGACTGGAGATCATCGACCGATGCGACGCAGCAGTCTTTTTTTCGTCCTCGCCTTCTACGGGGCGATCGCCGTGCTTGGGGGCTGCGGAGGCGGCGGGGGGCCGCAGGCGATTCCGCCGATGTCGGCGCCTGCGGGCCCGACGGCCTTGAAGTTGAGCCAGGCCGGCGGCCCGGTCGTGCTTCCGACCGCCGGCGGCTACGCCGGTATCCTGCAACTCCCAACCAATAATGCGCCGACCGGAACGACGATATCGATTGCGGCAACGACCGCTGCACCCGCGGGCGCGCCGACCCCGCAGGCCCTTCATCGCACGCAGGTTCCGCGTTCGCCGCAAGCGACTTTGGCGCCGACGGTACTCTTCGTGTTGACGATTCAGGTGTCGCAGAGCGTGACGTTCACGAGCACACCGAGCTTTTCGATTGAATTGCCGACGGAAATCTCGACGGTCAACGAGGCCTTCTACATCGCGATGTTCTCGGGTGAGAACGCCCAAGCCCCACTTCTGGCAAGCTTGGGACCGGCGACGATCTCCGGATCGACCATAACGTTCGCCGGAAGCGCGACGCCGTTGACGCTCGATGCCGGGGTGACCTATCTGATCGAGCTCTACGAGGTCGCCACCGGTGCGACCGCAACGCCGTCGCCGCTTCCATCGAGTTCGGCCTCTGCGTCGCCGTCCGCATCGCCGACGGTTGCGCCGACCGCAACGCCGACCGCAACGCCGACCGCAACGCCGACCGTTGCACCGACGGCAACGCCGACCGTTGCACCGACGGCAACACCGACGGTTGCACCGACCGCAACGCCGACTGCGGCCCCCGCACCGACGGCCGGGACGCTCTATGCGTTAAGCCAAACGAGCACCTATACGTTTGCTGCGTTCGCGCCGGGCGCGAATGGAAATGTCGCACCGACCGCAAGCTTTAACGCTTCGATTCAATCGCCGACCGGCATCGCCGTCGATGCCACGGGGCGCGCCTACGTGGTTGGATATACGCAGAGCGGAACCGACATCTACTCTTATGCTTACGGGGCAAGCGGAAACGCTTCTCCATCGACGACGCTAACAAGCGATATCCACGCGTGGGCATTGGGGATCGAACCGGTGACCGACGATCTCGTTGCAACCGATGCAAATAATAATATCGTCGAGTACTTTGCGCCGGGTGCCACCGGTTCGGCGAGTCCGGTCAAAACGATATCGGGGAGCAACACCGGGCTCAATCTGCCCTACCAAGTCGCGTTTGACGGCAGCGACAATATCTACGTCGTCAACGGAAACGGCTTCGGATCGGTCGTCGAATACGCTGCCGGAGCGAGCGGCAATGCGACACCCATTGCAACGATCGGCGGCAACGCTACCGGGCTCGACGGCCCCGAAGCGCTCGCGGTCGATTCGACGGGAAGAATCTACGTCGGGAATTCCGGCAACGATACGATTACCGTCTACCCCCCGGGTTCGAACGGAAACGTCGTTCCGTCGGCCGTCATCCAGGGAGGTACCTACGACTTTCTCATCGATCAAGCGCTTATCGCCGTCGATCAGTCGAACGATCTCTACGTGTTCGGAAGGTCGAATGAGGTCGAGGTCTTTGCGCCGGTAACCGGTAGCCCCCAAGCGCCGATCCGCACGATAACGGGCAGCGCGACCGGCCTCTCCTATGCCGAGGGAGTTGCAATCGTTCCATGATACGGCGCGCGCTCTATGCGTTACTGTCCGCAACGCTCGTGCTGTCGTCGGCGGCGGTCTTTCACGTCTCGGCGGAAGCGGCGGGAGTTCCGACCTGTCGCGCTCGTATCGCCGCTCCCGGCAGCGCGACCGGTGGGAGTTCGGTTGCGATAGCAGATAAGAGCACCGGTCCGCCGGGGGCGCGAGTAACGTCGCGTGCGTGGTTTTTCGGCGACGGCAGTTCGGCTGCGGGTCGAAGCGCCGGTGCGATCGTCCATCATCGCTATCCGGTGCCGAAGGCGACGATGACGAAGCGCTATACCATTCGGCTGTTGCTCGCGTACGCCGACGGCGCGCGCTGTTCGGCTGACGCAAGCATCCTCATCTACAACGGGAAGCACGTCAAGGGATATACGAAACTCGACCTGCGCGGCAGTACGATTTCCATCCGCGACATCGAGCCGGTGCCGAACTGCGGCAGCTACGACGTAACGATGCATTGGCAGCCGCAATTCGGTATCGAGCGAACCGATGCCGACGGATTGCCGAACTTTCTTCTCTTCGGAGTCGCGCACATCACGTCGAAGGGGAGCAGCGATAGCACCCCGTTACCGATCGCCGTGTTCTTGGCCGGGCCGATCGCCGTCACCGGGTCGGCGCCGGCGTACGGCATGGAGAAAATGCATCAGACCGCTTTCACGCGCTCGTGTTCAAAAAAAATAGAATTGTACGGTTTCGAGCGTGGATCGGTGATCATGCTTCCGCCCACATTGGTGAAGATCAAGAGCGGGGGAACGAAACTCAAATGCACCGCTGCAAAGGCCGGAAAACCGGCGTCATGCAAAATCGATCCGAGTAAAACCCTAACGGTGGTCGGCTCGCAGACGATCGAAAATGTAATATTTTATCACGTCAATCTCAAAATACATTTCCCTAAAAAGACCTGCACGTATGTCGGTCCGGCCAAAGTGCCGCCGCTCGCCGTGGAGCAGGCCGCTTGGTATAAATGCTGACGCCGATGCGTGTTGCTTATTCGCGGACGTAGGAGAGAACGGCGACGCCGATCATCGCAAGCGTACGGAACGAACTCACGGTTTGCTTACAGCCGATGCCGATTGAAGAGCGATTTCGTGAACGGTCGCGCGAACCAGGGCTCGTGCGCCTGCAGCGCCGCATCGATGCGCGCATCGGGTTGCACGAGCATGGTCGCTAAACTCGAGCGTCCGAGATCGCGGCGGAGATCCGGCGAGAGCGGAAAGAAGAGCGCGACATAGAGCAGCAACCAAAGAAAGACGATTCCTTTTGCCAGCGCGATGAGGGCGCCGATGCTGCTGTTGAGCAAACCGAGTCCGGGAAGCTTCGCTACCCGCTCGAGCGCCCACGCCAGCGCCATCACGATTGCGTAGGCGGCGACGCCGGTGAGAAACATGCCGATCACGTGGGCCGAACCGGGACCGACGTGCGTGAGGTTGGCGATCGTCGTATCGGCGGAACCGTTGTAATACCACGGTGCGAGTAACCCGGCAAAGAGCGCGATCGCTCCGGCGAGTTCGCCGATGAGCCCTCGCCGCCAGCCGCGAAACGCGGCGATGATGAGGATCGCACCGATGACGATGTCGGGCCAGGCGAAACTCACCGGCGGACGGTCGCTCCGAGTTCGTCGTGGAGACGAGCGATCGCCGCTCCGATCCGCTCGTCGACGACCGCGTCGGTCAGCGTTTCGTTCGGGCTTTGCAGGGTAATCCGCACCGCGAGGCTCTTCTTGTCACTACCGACCTGTGCTCCGCGGTATTCGTCGAAGACACGGACGCCGACGCAATCCGCACCAACCGCCTCCCGCGCGATGCGTTCGACCGCGGCGGCCTCGACCTCCGGCGAAAGCACGAGCGCGAGGTCGCGGTAGGTTGCCGGAAATTTCGACGGCGGAGTATAGATCGGCGCGCGAAACTCGGCCAGCGCATCGAGGGTGAATGCGGCGAGATAGACCGGACGCGCGAGCGCAAAACTCTGCGCGAGATACGGGTGCACCCGGCCGACCACGCCGACCGGGCGGCCCTCGATGGCGAGCTCCGCGCAGATCCCCGGGTGCAAAAAGCGATGGGTGCCGCTTGCAACCGAGATCGAGCGCCCGGTAAGACGCGCGAGCAGCGCGAGTGCATCGCTCTTCAGTTGCATGAAGCCTCGGTCTTGCCAGTCGGGCCCTTCGCTCGCATCGGCTGCGAGCGCAAGCGCGATCGTCGGGGTCTCCAGCACGGTGTTTTCGCCGCGCGAAAAGGCATGCCCGATTTCGAAGATCGCAGCGCGTTCGTCGCGGCGCGCAAGATAGGCGAGGAGCCCGGCTTCGAGCGAAGCGCGCAGATAGCGCTGCTCTTCGGAGAGCGGGTTTGCAACTTCGACGCTGCGCGAGCGTTCGTCGAGCCCACCCTTGGCGAGCGTAGCGAGCAACGATTCACCGATTAACGAATACGTGAGCACCTCGCGATACCCGAGGGCTTCGAGCAGATGCGCGGCATCGCGCTCGCGCCGATAGCGCGCACTCGAAATCTCCGTTGCCGGAACGCAGGGCAAAGCCTCGGGAATACGTTCGTAGCCCTCGAGGCGCGCGTACTCTTCGATGAGATCGACACTTTGGCTGAGATCGCGGCGCCACCACGGCGGCCGAACCGCGAGTCGATCCTCCGCGATGGTTACCTCACACCCAAGCGCGCGCAGATGGAAGGCGATCGAGTCCGGCGACGCATCGATGCCGAGGAGCCTTCGGACTTCACTCGCATGCAGCGCGATTGGCGCCGGCTTCGGAAGTGCGTCGCCGACGATGACCGGCGCGAAAGTCTTCGCACCCAAGCTCGCGAGGAGCGATGCCGCGCGCGCAACGCCGGCATCGGCGAGCGCAGGAGGCAGCGTCCGTTCGTGGCGCGCCGAGGCCTCGGTGCGTAACGCAAAGCGCGCGCTCGTGCGTCGAATGCGCGCGCCGACGAAGGTTGCGCCTTCGACGATCAGCGCCGTCGTGCTCGCGCGGACCTCGCCGACGTTGCCGCCTTTAATGCCGGCGAGCCCCTGGATGCCGTTTTCGTCGGCGATGACGAGTGCGCGTTCGTCGAGTGCGAGCTCGCGTTCGTCGATCGTCGTCAGCCGTTCGCCGGGTGCCGCGTCGCGCACGATCAGGTGCGCGTGCGGAACGGCGTCGGCATCGTAGAAATGCAGCGGCTCGCCGATTTCGAGCATCACGTAATTCGAGATATCGACGAGCGCGTCGATCGGGCGCTGTCCGGCCTGCGCGAGACGAATGCGAATCGCACTTGGGGCGGGGGCGACGCGAACGCCTTCGATGCGCTGCGCGACGAAACGCGTGCAATCGGAGGAGCGCAGGTCGATCTTCGGAGCGCGATCGGTCGGCGTCGGATCCGTGCCCGGGTTTTCGAACGAAGGCGACCGCAGCGTACTGCCGTAGGCGGCGGCGAGTTCGCGAGCGATGCCGAGAACCGACATCGCGTCGGCGCGGTTCGAGGTAATCTCCACTTCGAGGATCGGCTCGCAGAGGCCGAATGCGGCGACGACATCGGTGCCGAGCGGCAACGTTTCGTCGAGCTGCATGATGCCGTCTTCGAACCACTCCGCCGGCAACGCGAGCTCTTCGGCGGAGCAGAGCATTCCCTCGGAGTCTATCCCGCGCATTTTGCGCGGTGCGATGGTGATATGCGGAAGGATCGCACCGATCTGCGCGACCGGAATCCACTGCCCGACGGCCACGTTCGTCGCCGCGGTGGCGATGGTCAGCGCTTTCTCGGCGCCGATCTCGATCGTGCAGACCTGGAGCCGGTCGGCGTTCGGGTGTTTCTCCAGCGCCGCTATTCGGCCGACGACGACGCCGGTAATGGTGGGCTTGCGCTCGATGCTCTCCACGGGGAATCCGAGCATCGAGAGCTTTTCGGCGATCGCATCGACATCGTCGGGAAGATCGACGTAGGTACGGAGCCAGGCGAGTGGTAGGCGCATACTTCTTCTAAAATTCCTATTGGAGCTGACGCAAGAAATCGGTATCGCATTCGATGAGGCGACGGATATCGTCGATCTCGTAGCGGGCGAGAGCGATGCGCTCGACGCCGACACCGAAGGCCCAACCGCTTACCTCGGCCGGATCGTAGCCGACCTCACGCAACACGTTGGGGTGAACCATACCGGCACCGCCGATCTCGATCCAACCCGAACCGCCGCACATCGAGCAGCTCTCGCCGCTGCCTTTGCATTTCGGACAGGTGGTATCGACTTCGGCACTCGGTTCGGTGAACGGAAAGAATGACGGACGAAAACGAACGCGTTGATCGGCGCCGAAGAGCGTGCGCGAGAGGTGCGCGAGCGCGCCTTTCAGATGCCCGAAGTTGATACCTTCGGCGACGAGTAGCCCCTCGACTTGATGGAATTGAAAGAGATGGCGGGCGTCGACTGCATCGCGGCGGTAACAGCGCCCCGGCGCGAGAATCGCGACCGGCGGACGATGCTGCTGCATCGTGCGGATCTGCATCGGCGACGTATGCGGGCGGAGTAAGAGTTCCGGAGTGATGAAGAAGGAATCGAAGCCTTCGCGCGCCGGATGATCGGCGGGAATGTTGAGTGCGTCGAAGGTGTAGTAACTCGGTTCGACCTCGGCACCGAGGACCGTTGCAAAGCCGAGTTGTTTGAATGTTTCGGCGATCTCTTCGATGATGCGGCGCACCGGATGGATCGAGCCTAGGGAGGTATCGGGTGCGGGGAACGTCACATCGATGCGGCGCCGGAGTTCTTCGTCGAGTGCGCCGCGTGCGATACGCGTGCTCGCCTCATCGAGCATCGCTTCCATCTGCGTGACGGCGTCGTTGATCGTTTTCCCGGCGTCGGGGCGCTCCGCCGACGGTAAGGCGCCGATGCCGCGTCGCACCAGCGTCACTTCACCGCTGCGTCCGAGAAAGCGGACGCGGAGTTCTTCGAGCGCGGCGCCGTCGTGCGCCGCATCGGCTGCGGCACGAAGCCGCCGTGCTATCTCGTCGAGTTGTGGTTGGAGTGCGCTCATCGCTCCCTATCGTTCTCGGTATCGTCGGGCAAAAAAAAGGCACCCGGTCGTTTCATCATACCGGGCGCCAAACGTTCTTTTCTAATGCTTTTCTGTCGTCAGCCGTGACTCGGAGTCGGGTGTGTCTTTCGGTATGCGAGGTAGGCGCCAATCGATCCGGTGTTGGCAAAGAGCTTCCAGAACAATTCGGAGGTAGCCATGAGGCGGTGAGTCTCCTTTACACGAAGCATTCCGACAAAAGACCCGTTAAATGGGGCTCTCAGAGCATACCATGCGACTTTTCTCTGGGGAAGTCTTGACTTTTTGCTCCGAAACTACTCTCTTGACAAGCCTCCCGAGATCCCCCGCCCTTCTCCTGCCGCCCCGAGCTCGTAGAGGGCGATCGCCCCGGCGACCCCGGCATTGAGGCTCTCGGCCCGGCCCGGCATGGGGATCGCGGCGAGGTCGCGGCAGAGGGGCGCCCAGCGCCCGAGGCCGTGCCGTTCGTTCCCGACCACGAGCAGGCGCGCACCGCGATGCGGAAGGCCGGCAATCGGCGCCCCGTCGGCGCTCAAGCCGATCGTGTGAGCGGGGTGCTCGGCGAGGCGAGCAGCGAGTTCCGGGGGCGAGAGACGGGCGATCGGGAGGCGGAAATGTGCCCCCATCGCCGCACGCACCAGCTTGGGGTGGTAGGGGTCGACCCCAAGATCGCCGAGCAAGGCTCCGGTGGCGCCAAAGGCCTCTGCGGCTCGGAGGAGAGTGCCCGCGTTCCCGGGGTCGTTGAGGTCGGCGAGGAGTAGTGCGAGCCCGTTGCGCGCGAGGATCGAGGCGGGTTCGGACGGCAGCATCGGCACCAGCGAGAAGATTCCCGGGGGGTGTTCGAGATCGGAGAGGCGCTGCGCCGAGCGCTCGTCGAGGAGCCTGATCGGGACACCCTCGGCGCGGGCGGCGGCGAGTTGGGGCTCGCGCGCGAGTGCCTCCGGCGTTGCATAGATCGCCGCGACGGCGACCCCGCTGAGCCGCGCCTCCTCCAGCAGCGTCGGCCCTTCGACGATATAGAGCCCGCGCTCGGCACGCCCCTCGGGGCGCGCGAGCGCAACGAGCGAGCGAAGCTCGGCGCTGTGGCGGCCGAGGAGCTCCATGCCTAGCGTTTCGTCCGCAGCATCGCCCATCGGCGCGCCGCGACGTAGGCGACGGCGGCGATCACCCCGGCGGCCGTGTCGGCGACTTTATCGTTGAAATGATGGGGAACGAGGTAGATGTTCAGCAGCAGCAGCGCGACGGCAAAGACGACGAGGAAGCCGAGGAGCCACGCGATCTCGGCGCCGATCGAGGAGTTGTTCGGAACGTTCTGTTTCACGGTATCGCGCAGTGTACGAGGCCCGCGCCGCCGATTCCGTTAATGCTCGCCGCTACGATGGGAAATGCTGCTGAAGAAGGCGCCGGGGCGGTGCCGGAGGTTGAATCGAGTACGGAGCGCTATCGCGGCCCGGTCTTTCGCGTGCGCACGGACCTGCTGCGGTATGCCGACGGGCACCGTTTCGCGTGCGATGTCGTCGAACACCCGGGATCGGTGGCGATTGCGGCGATGCTCGGCGAGCGCGAGTTGCTGCTGGTGCGGCAATATCGCCATCCGTTACGTGCGACGATGTGGGAGATTCCAGCGGGGAAATGCGAACCCGGCGAGAGCCCGCTCGAAGGCGCCGCACGCGAACTTGCCGAGGAGACCGGCTATCGCGCCGGGCGCGTCGAGTTGCTGGCGTCGGTCGCGATGACGCCGGGTTTCTGCGACGAGGTGCTGCACCTCGTTCTCGCACGCGATCTCGCTCCGGGCGCGCAAGCGCTCGACGACGATGAACGCATCGACGTGCGCGCGGTAACGATCGAGGAAGGGATGTCGATGTTCGCGCGCGGCGAGATCTCCGATGCGAAAACGTTGCTCGCGCTATTCTGGGTCGGTACGCGTTAGCTTCCTATCCTTACCGCGGCCACGCGATCGGCGAGACGCTCTCGACCCATGTCGAAAAAGGCGAGCACCGAGCGCAGTTCGCCGACATACCGGTCTAAGCTCGCCGCAGCGGACTCACTTTCCTCGGCGTGCGCGATCAGCGTTTGCGTCGATATCGCGCCACGCCGCGCATCGGCAACGACCTCCGCACTAGAGGCTGCGATCGTTGCGAGGAGATCGCGCACCTGCGTCGCCGTGGCGCTGATCTCTTCAGCGGTAGCAGCATCGTTCTGCGCCAGATCGTTGAGCGCGCGCAGCGCCCGGGCGGTTTCATCGCCGAGGTGCCGTGCGTCCGCGATGCCGGCGAGGGCGGCGCTCGATCCCTTTGCCGAGCGTTCGACGGCCCGAGCCATCGTTTGAAACGCCTCAATCGCTTTTGCCATACTTGCATTGACGTTTTCGGCGAGTGCCATCGAGGCGGTCATCATCGATGTCGCTGCATCGATCGCGTTGCGAATGCCCGAGAGGCTATGCGCGATCTGCGATGTCGATTCGCCGGACTTTAGCGCGAGTTTTCTGACTTCATCGGCGACGACGGCAAAGCCCCGCCCAAATTCGCCGGCTCGAGCAGCTTCAATCGCTGCATTCAAAGCCAGCAAATTCGTTTGATCCGCGATTTCCTCAATCGTCGCGATGACGCTCTCAACTTCATGCGATCGCTCGCGCAGAGCATTCATCTCTTGGTGGGAGCGCTGTGCGGATTGCTGTAATTTCGTGGCAAGCTGGGCCCCATCGGCGACGGCCGAAAGTCCGGCCGAGGCACTTGTGACGTTCGCGTCGGCATCGTCGGCAAGCCCTTTAGCGAATACGGCGATCTCGTCGAGCGAAGTTTCTAGTCGATCCATCATCGAGATGCCGCCTTCGACGCGAGTTTTTTGAGCTTCGGCGGCTCGCGCAATTTGAGCAACCGCATCGGCGAGTTCGACGACGGCTCGACGTCCGCTCTCTACCTCTTCCGCCTGCAGGGAAAGTTCCTCGGCGGCACGCTTCGACCGCTCCCCTAACTCGTGAATTTCATCGCGCATGAGGCTATTGCGTTCGTGCGACTCGCCGCTGCATGACGATACCGAATCCGCGGCGCTTAAAATGCTCTCGATTATTCTCGAAAGATTTTCTTGCGTCCGCTCGTATGCAACGACGGAAGCTCGAAGTGATGAAAGCGCGACATCGTAACTTTTTGCGACTGCTCCGATTTCGTCGGGACGCGTGTCCGAAAGTTCGCAAGCCGTCAATGGAATGCGGTCACCGATATGCCCGTGGGAGAGTCGATCGAATGCATGTTCGGCGGCACGGAGATCGACGACGAGATCGTCCTGTAATGCCGTTCGAACCCGCTGTAGACGGTCGACGAGCAAGCGTCGTAAAATGACGTAGGTGCCGAACGATAAGATGATGGTCAGGAGTGCTATCCCCCACATCGCCCAACGGCCAAGGGCAACGGCACGTTCTATGAGCGCCGCGCTGGCAATGAAGACGGGGTTATCCATCTTCGCTATTTGGGTAACGTCACGGTGGATCGCCGCTTGTGCATCACCTCGCGAAAAGAACTTTGCTACGGCTCCTCGTAGATTCCCGGCGTGGACGAGTGCAGCTTTGCGATTGACGGCGTTATCGATAAGCGCCGCCTCGGTAATTGCGTTTGTCACGATAGGGCGCGCGTCGATGTTCGCACGCTTCTGCATGATTCCGGCATCGCGCTGCCGACGTTGCTGCGCCGCACGTAGGGCTCGGTAAAATGCCGAGTTCCTCGAGATCATGTATCCGCGCAATGCGTTGATCTCTTGAACCGTCTGTAGCTCAAAATCGCTTGCGGCGTGCGTTGCTGCGGTTGCAGCGACCATTTTTTCGGGGAGCGAACCGATCGCGCCGAGTACGTAAAGCCCGACGAGCAGTAAAACCATAACCAACGCTGCCATCGCTGCGAAGAGCGCGGTGAGAAGACGAGAGAGCGACACGCAATTCCTCCTGTGTCGAACGAGCGATGCCTTCACTATAACCCGATAACCCGAGAGCCGCTCCGGGAATGCCTGCGTCCGCCGAAATCTTACAATAACGTAACCCTTCCGCTCGCGAGGTGGTAGAGCGCGCCGACGATGCGGAGTTTTCCAACATGCACCGCTTCGGCGACGATCGTCGAACGGCGCGGCAGCGCGTCGACGTTCTCGCGAACGTTCTCCACGATCGCATTATGTAACCAGTCGCCTTTATGCACCCGGCTTTTCTTCGCCGCAGGCTCGATCGCGCGCACGAGCCCGGCGATATGCCCCGGCGGCATCGCGCCGCTCTTGACGTTCTCAACCGCCGCCTTGACCGCGCCGCACTCCGAGTGCCCCATCACGAGTACGAGGGTTGATTTGAGGACGGCGACCGAGTATTCGATCGAGCCGATGCCGTTGTCGTCGAGAAAATTACCAGCGATGCGCACGCCGAAAATATTGCCGGGCTCTTCGTCGAAGAGCGTCTCGACCGGAACCCGGGAATCCGAGCACGAGAGCACGATCGCATACGGGCTCTGCCCGTGGGCGAGTACCGCGCGTCGCTGGGTGAGCGGCGGGCAGATGGGGCGCCCGGCGACGAAGCGCGCGTTCCCCGCCATCAGTCGTGCGAGCCCCGCCTTTGCGTCGGCGGCCATCGGGGGCGGAGCGGCGCCGGCGGCCTCGGCGATTCCGGCGATACTCGGCAGCACGAAGGCGCCGGCGGCGATACCGAGCCCGGCGCGTTCGAGAAAGGATTGGCGGTCGCAACGAAGAGCTTCGCGATCCATGGATGCCCCCTTAAAGAAATGCGTTTCGGGGATCTTTAGGGATAGAAAAAGCCCCACCTGCAGCGATTGCAGGTGGGGCGTGGCGGGTGCCGATCGCACCCCAGGTTAGGCGCTGACCGCTTTTTTCGCGACCGCGAGCAACGAGCCGAACGCGGCGCTATCGTTGACGGCGAGATCGGCGAGTGCTTTCCGATTGAGTGCGACCCCCGACTTTTTCAAGCCGTTCATCAGCATCGAATAGCTCATGCCTTCGCGGCGGGCGGCCGCATTGATGCGGCTGATCCACAGCGAACGGAAATCGCGTTTGCGGACGCGACGATCGCGGAAAGCATAGGCAAGGGAGTGGAGCAGCGCTTCGTTCGCAACGCGATAGTTGCGACGACGCGCGGCGCGGAAGCCCTTGACGAGCTTCATAACCTTGCGGCGATGTTTGAGGCCGTGAACGCCGCGTTTGATGCGTGCCATGTGTGATGAGCCTCCTTACACCAAATAGGGGATCGTCGGCGCTAGGCGTTTGAGATCGCCCTTAAACGTCGGTTGATCCTTGCGGAAGTTACGTTTGCGCTTACGCGTCTTTTTCGAAAGGATGTGTCCGCAACCGCTAAACTGGTGTCGGTGCATCACTTTCCCGGTCCCGGTTATCTTTACTCGTTTCGCCGTTCCGCGGTGGGTTCGAATCTTTGGCATGATCGGTAGACTCCTTGGGTTGTTCAGCGTCTGCAGTCGGCGTCGGTGGTTGTGCTCGTTCGTGCTCCTTCATCGAGGAGTACTTCGGCGGTCCCGTCGGCGTCGCGCGCGGCGCTAAAATCATAAACATATTTCGGCCTTCGAGTTTTGGTTCGCGTTCCAGGAGCGCGAGAGGCATCATATCCTCCACCATGCGATCCAGCAAACGTTTTCCAAAGCCCTGATACGTAATTTCCCGGCCACGGAACATGATCGTTACTTTAATCTTGCTTCCATCGAGCAAGAGGCGTTCGGCCATGCGGGCCTTGGTCTCGTAATCATGTTGCTCGATCTTGGGGCGCAGCTTCACTTCGCGTAGATCGACGTGGCGCTGCTTTTTGCGGGCATCTTTGTCTTTTTTCGCTTGTTCGTACTTGAGCCGTCCAAAATCGCCGATCTTGCAGACCGGAGGCTGCGCGTTCGGCGAAATCTCGATAAGATCGAGCCCTGCGGTGCGCGCTCGCGAGAGCGCTTCCTCCGTCGGCATAACGCCGAGCTGCTCGCCGTTGTCATCGATGACGCGGACCGATCGAATGCGGATTTGTTCGTTGACGCGTAGCGGTCGTGCTATGGCGATACTCCTAGTCGAAAAAAACGAAGAAAGGCCGCCGCAGCGACCTCACATCAATGGAACCTACCGTCGGTTCCCTCTTGTGAAGACCGGATCGCCCGCAGGCATCCGGTGAGCTCCCCCTTTCGAGGGCGCTGCTTCGGCTCGGAGAGGATAGCACGGCGGGGAGCGCCATGCAAGCGGGCGGGGACGTCGGGGCTGCAGCCGCTAGCGGTAATACGCCTGCTCCAGCCGGTCGAGCCTGCCGTCGACGGTCAGGCGCCAACGCTGGAGGCCCGCGACCTCACCGCCGATCGAGGTCAGTTGGGTTTCGACCCGGTCGAGTCGGGCTTCCACCCGGTCGAGTCGGCCTTCCACCCGGTCGAGTCGGCCTTCCACCCGGTCGAGCCGAGCTTCCACCCGGTCGAGCCGACCTTCGACCATGGCAAAGCCGTTCGCGACCGCCCCGTGCAGGTCGAGCACGGCGGTCATAATCTCGCGGGGGCTCGGTTCGGCATCCATCGTGGAAGCGTAGCGTACGGCGATTGCCGGAGGGTCTCCTCGGCGTTGCCGATATATCGTCGGGCAGAGGCCGGGCATGACTGCCGTGGCGAGCGGGCGAAACCCGCCTGCGCGGCGTCAGGAGCGCCCCCTATGGCTACAGCAATTATTACCGACAGCGCAGCCGATATCTCGGCCGAGCAAGCCCGCGAATTCGGCGTCGAAGTGGCGCCGCTCTGGATTCACATCGACGGCGAGCGTCTCCGTGACGGCGTCGATATCACCCGCGCGAGTTTCTATGCCCGCATGGCAGCGGCGAAAGATCTCCCCAGCAGCGAGCCGCTCGATGCCGCGGGCTTTACCGCGATCTTCGCCAAACACGTAGATAAGGGCGATGAATGCGTCGTCCCGATCGTTTCCAGCAAACTCTCGAAAACCTACGAAAATGCGTTGGCTGCGGCCTCCCGTTTCGCGGGGAAAGTCCATGTAATCGATAGCGGAACGCTGTCGGGAGGCTTACTCTTACTCGCCTACGTCGCCGGCGAAATGGCGAAGAAAGGCGCGAGCGCCAAGGACATCGTTGCCGCACTCGAACGCGGGAAAACCACGCAGAACGGCTACCAAATCATGCCGACGCTCGAATTTCTCGGCCGCAGCGGGCGACTGAACAAAGCAATCGTTGCGTTGGGAACGGTACTAAAAGTCAATCCGATCCTGCAAGTACGCGATGGCGTCGTTGAGACCGCCGGGCAGACGCGGACGTTCGATAAAGCCAAAGAGTTGATTATCGATATTGCAACGCGTCACGTCACCGATGCCGCCGCGACGCGGTTTTCCATCGGACACACGCATGCGCCGACGCTCGCAGAAGAGATGGCGAAAGCACTGCACGATAAACTTGCACTGCCGCCGAAAACCTTCATCGTCCATGAAGTCGGGCCGTCGGTCGCCGTCAACGTCGGTCCCGGGGCGATCGCGATTTTCTCGGTGACCGGAATCTAAATTCCAACCGGCCGAGCCAGCCGGCCGTTCGGGCTCCCGGGCGTCGCGCGCGGCTCTGCGCGGCCGAAGCCTAAACGGAGCGCGAGCCTATCGCGCCGAATCCCGCGGCGATGAGCGACATTCAAGATCGTACCGGAGCCCGGCAGCCCGAACTCTTCTCGCCCGAACGCGCCGCGAGGCTCGACGACCCGGCTCGCGAGGAATACATGCCCGCAGCGGCGATCGTCGGACGCCTTGAGGTTCCGCGAGAGGGTCGGGTCATCGATCTTGGCGCCGGAACCGGCCGCTATACGTTCGCGATCGCGAAGGCGCACCCGGATGCCTTTGTCGTCGCCGTCGATACGCAGCCGGGATTCGTGCGGATTATCGCCGAGCGCTGCCTCGAGGGCAAATTCGATAACGTCGTTACCGGGGACACGCCCGCCGGCCCACCTGCCGACCGAATTCTGCTCCTCAACGTGCTCCACGAGATGACCGACCTCGATCTGAACCCGGTGCGGGCTGCGCTCTCGCCCGAGGGCTGGATGCTCGTCATCGATTGGGATGCCGGTATCGAGCGCCCCGTCGGGCCGCCGCGCGAACATTCGCATACGCGCGACGAAGCGATCGCTCGCCTGCAATCGCGGGGCTTCGCTCGCATCGAGCCGATCGACGCGCCGGAGTTTCCGTACCACTTCGTGCTTCGCGCGCGCACGTAGCAGGGAGCCGTCTGCCGAACGCGTACCGCGTTCGCATGCGCACTCATCTGATTCGAGGCCTCGGCCTCTCCCTGTTGCTGTGTTCGCTGGGGTATGCGCCGTTGAAGGCGGCAACCCAACCGATTCAGCTCCAACTCGACGCGCGGCAGGCGCCGACGCAGAACATCGTCTTCACGCACGAAGTCATTCCGGCTTCCCCGGGGCCGATGACGCTCTACTATCCCAAGTGGATACCCGGAGAGCACCAACCGGTCGGCCCGATCGCCAACGTTTCGTCGCTGGTCATCACGGCAGATGGGAAACGGATCCCCTGGCGCCGCGATCCGCTGAATATGTTTGCATTTACGTTCGACGTGCCGGCCGGTGCTTCGGCGATCGACGTACATTTTACCTATCTCGGTGCGACTTTCGGCCATTATTCTTCGTCGCGACTCGCCACCCATAATTTATTCGTCACGACGTGGAACCAGAACTTGCTCTATCCCTCAACCGGGACGATTCAAGACACGTTTTTCAAGCCGTCGATCGTGCTACCGGGCCCCGCCTGGAAATTCGCGACGGCGCTGACCGGTGCGAGCCGTTCCGGCGATACCGTTACGTTCGACGAGGTTTCTCTCGAGCACCTTATCGATTCGCCGCTCGATGCGGGGACGCACGTGTATCGGAAACGCATTTGGCACCAAGGAAGCGCGAGCGCCTATCTCAACGTCTTTGCAGACACGCAGCACGAAGCGAACTCCGCAAAGATCGGCGAACCGCACTACGCAAAGCTCGTCCGCGAGATGATGGCGATGTACGGTGCCCGCCACTGGCGCAATTACAATTTCCTGCTGACGCTCTCCGACCAAATGCCGGGCGAAGGGATCGAACACCACGAATCCAGCGACGACGGCGAGACCGGGTCGTATTTTCTTAACCATAAGGATTTCGTTCGCGGCGGCGATTTGCTCTCGCACGAGTTCAATCATTCGTGGGATGGAAAATATCGAATGCCGGCGGGCCTCTACCCCGATAACCTGCAGATCCCCTATAATGACTCGCTCCTTTGGGTCTACGAAGGCATGACGCAATACTACGGAGACGTTATGTCGTTCCGCGACGGCATTCGCCCGGCAAAACAGTGGCCCAACCAAGTTGCCGCGATGTATGCCTATTACGACAACGAGCCCGGGCGCATGTGGCGAACGCTGGGCGACACGGCAACCTCGGCGCCGTTCCTTTATGCCGCACCCTACGGCTACAACGCGGAACGACGCAGTGTCGATTTCTACGTTGAAGGCGCGCTCATGTGGCTGCGTGCCGACAGCATTATTCGCGCGAAAACCCATGATAAGAAATCGCTCGATACGTTCGCTCGTGAATTCTTCGGTGGGAAAACGACCGGGCCGATCGTCGTTACCTACACGCGCAAAGACATCATCGCCGGTCTCAATAAAGTGTTGCCCTATAATTGGGCCGGATTCTTCCACAAGTGGATCGATAATATCGCGCCGCACCCGGCAAACGGGTTTACGCCCGATGGTTGGAAACTCGTCTATACGACGAAGCCGACGCTCTGGGTGCCGAAGAGTAACTTTTGGTACTCGATCGGGCTGGCGGTAAACGACGGCGAAATCGGCGACGTTCGCTTCGGCTCTCCCGCCGCAAATGCTACGTTGGGAATCGATACGCGTATCGTTGCGGTCGACGGACGGGGCTACACCGCGCCGGTGCTGGCACAAGCGATCGCCGACGCGACGAAATCGAAGCAACCGATTACGCTGTTAGTCGAGCATAGCGACGTCTACCGTACGGTCCAAATCCAATATACCGGCGGCCTTCGTTATCCGCATCTGGTGCGCATAAAAGGCGTCCCCGATCGGCTCTCGCAGGTCGTGAAACCCTACACGAAGTAGGTCGAGGCAATGGAGCAGCAACCCGAAGAACGCGAAATCCTCGAACATGGCGGTCACATCGGCACGTTCGACCGGTTCGCAAGTCTACTCGCACTCGGCGAACGAATCATGTTCGTGTTCGTGGGGTTGCTGCTCTTTGTCGCCGCAGTAGCGCTGGCAATTCACGGCGTACGTGAAGCGATTGCGCTCTTTACCGTCGGTGGAGACTCACTGGTCGAAGCGACCGCACACTTTATCGATCTCGTCCTCCTGATCCTGATGATTTCGGAGATCACCTATACCGTCGTCATATCGATTCGCGGGAAAGGGCTCTCGGCGATACCGTTTCTCTTGATTGCCGTGATCGCCACGGTCCGCCGCGTCTTGGTCATCACGATCCAAGAAATCCATCCGGCCGCACCGAAAGGCTTGACGTGGATATCCAAGAGCAGCGTCGATCTTTTCGTGCTTTCGCTCGTCTCGGTCATCTTCGTGGCGGCGATTGTCATTCTGCAGCACCGACGCTCCTCGACGAAATCGTCGACGGAGCGCTAGTGCTCCGTCGACCGCATTAGACCTGGCCGCTCGCCGCGCTGCGCCCTTTGCGGTCGAGCTCGCGTTGTCGGAGCTCGACGCGCCGAATCTTTCCCGAGCGCGTCTTTGGTAACTCGTCGACAAATTCGATCGCGCGTGGATACTTATATGGGGCGGTAACGCGTTTACAGTGCTCTTGTAACTCGCGAACGAGATGTTCGCCGGCGGTAAATCCGCTGCGCAACACCACGAACGCCTTCACGATATTGCCGCGGTCGGCGTCGGGGCTGCCGACGACAGCGGATTCGGCGACGGCCGGGTGTTCGAGCAGCGCGCTCTCGACTTCGAATGGGCCGATTCGATACGCGCCCGAGGAGATGACGTCGTCGGCGCGCCCCACGAACCAGAAATAGCCGTCGGCATCGACGCGTGCGCGGTCGCCGGTGAGATACCACTGCCCGCGTCGCGTCGCCAAGCTCTGCTCTTCATCGTGGAGATAGCCTTTAAAAAGCGTCGGCGGAGTGCCGCGAAGGCCAATGTCCCCGACGACATCGACATCGCAGGGGAAGCCGTCTTCATCGACAACGGCGACCTCATGCCCCGGCGTCGGGCGCCCCATCGCGCCGATACGGAGTTCGTCGCCGGGGAGATTGGCGATTAACAACGAGTTCTCGGTCTGTCCGTAACCGTCATAGATCGTCAGCCCGAACGCAGCGCTCCAGCGCTCGATCACTTCGGGGTTCAGCGGTTCGCCGGCGCTCACGCAATGGCGCAGCATCGGCAATTTCCATCGCGTCCCAAGATCGTCGCGTTTCGCCTCGAGTCGATACTCCGTGGGGGCTTGGCAGAGCACGGTGACGCCGAGATCGCGTAGCAGATCGAGGCGTTCGACGGGATCGAAGCCGCCGTCGTGCATAACGATTGCGCTGCCGCAGGACCAGGGCCCCAGCAGCACGTTCCAAAGCGATTTTGCCCAGCCGGTCGCCGCCGTGCTCCAAACCAGATCGTCGGGGGTGCAATCGAGCCAAAATTGCGCTTGCATGCGCTTGGCGAAAGTGTAGGCGCGATCGTGAATGACCCCTTTGGGATCTTTCGTCGTCCCGCTGGTGTAGATGATATAGCTCCAATCCTCGATGTCGCCTTCGATCCCAACGAACGGTGTCGACGCCCGCGCGCGTTCGTCGAGTCGCTCCCATCCCGCAGCGTCGGCTTCACTCAAATAGTAATGCGTGCAGGTACCGGCACCGGGGCGGATCTCCTCGACTGCGTCGCGATTGCTCGCACACGCCACGACGGCACGGACGGAGGCGTGGTCGGCACGGTAGAGCAGGTCTTTCGCCCGGAGTTGCTCGGCGCACGGAATTGCAACGGCGCCGATACGATCGAGCGCGAGCATCGTAAAGATCCATGCGGGGCGTTTGGGCAGTGCGACGAGAACGCGGTCGCCGCGGCCGATGCCGTCGTCGGCAAAGACGCGCGCGTAGCGCTGCGATGCGAGTGCGATCTCTGCAAACGTGTAGTTGTGTCGGCTGCGGTCGTTATCGATAAAGACGAGCGCCCGGCGGTCATCGCACGCGCGTTCGTCGATAACGTCGCGCGCGAATGAGAAATGCTGTGGTACCTCCCAGCGATATCCCTCGCGCCGCGCGTTCACGGCGCAGCGTCGAAGACGACGAGTGCGTCTTGTAGTCGCTCGAGGAAGAGATCGATCTCGGCGTCGGTGATAACGAGCGGCGGTGCGATGCGCAACACGCGTTCGTGGGTATCTTTCGCCGCGATACCGCGTTCGAGCAATGCGTACGCCAGCGGTCGGGCCGGCCGATCGAACTCGACGCCGACGAGGAGACCGCGTCCGCGAACATCCCGGATCGCGGGCGATTGCAACGTTCGAAGTCCCTGCATCAATTTGGCGCCGGCGTAGCGAGCGCGTTCGGCGAGGCGCTCTTCTACGAGTACGTCCATCGCCGCGACGGCAACGGCGCTACCCAGCGGGTTGCCGCCGAAGGTGCTTCCGTGATCGCCGGGCTGGAATAGCGACATCAACGGCCGATCGGCGAGAATCGCCGAGACCGGATAGAGGCCGCCGCCTAAGGCTTTGCCGACGATGAGAATATCGGGTTTGATGCCGTCGTGGTCGAGGCACATCATCGCACCGGTTCGCCCGAATCCGGTCTGGATTTCATCGCCCAGAAAAAGCACGTCGTGCTCCTTGCAGATCGCCCACGCGCGTTTGAGATATCCCTCGGGCGGAACGATCACGCCGCCCTCGCCTTGAATGGGTTCGATCAGCATCGCGCAGGTGTTTGGGCCGATCGAGCGTTCGAGTGCATCGGCATCGCCGTACGGCACGAGAACGAACCCCGGGGTATACGGGCCGAACGACCGACGATATGCCGGTTCGCTCGACGCGCTGATAACCGTCGTCGTACGCCCGTGGAAATTATTGGTGAAGACGATAATCTCAGCTCGATCGGGAGCGATGCCCTTCACGTCGTATCCCCAGCGACGTGCGAGTTTGATCGCCGTCTCCACCGCCTCAACGCCGGTATTCATCGGTAGCGCCATCTCGAAGCCGCAGAGGCGGGTGAGGCGCTCGAGAAATTCCGGTAGGCGATCGTTGCGCATCGCGCGCGAGGTGAGCGTTACGCGCCCCGCTTGTTCTACCAGCGCGGCGACGATCCGTGGATGACAGTGCCCTTGGTTGACGGCCGAGTAGGCGCTGATGCAATCGAGATAGCGTTTCCCTTCGACATCGGTTAACCAACAACCGCGGGCTTCGTCGACGACGAGGTCGAGCGGGTGGTAATTATGGGCTCCGAAATGCTCTTCGGCCTCGATAAGGGAGCGGGAACTTCGGTCGCTCGCGTTCATGATCTCGAACTCTTTAACGCCACGTGTGTTTACCGCTGCGTGCGGGAATGCCGGGGCGCATCTCTCATCCGGCATTCGAGGAACACTTGCTCCTAGGAGTTAAGGATATCCGTTGTGCCGCCCTCCTCGCTCGACGACTCGCTCGCTCGAGAAAAAGCCCTCGTCACGGCGCCTGCGCTGCGACGTTTGCTGCAGCTCGATACGTCGGAGATCGCCGATCGCAGCCGCAGTTTCTTCCTCTTGCCCGCCCGGCCCGACGGGCGGGCAGCGCTCCTGCTCCACGGCCTGACGGCGAGCCCCGGGCAGATGGAACGCTTCGCTCGTATCCTCGCCGAGCGCGGATATGCGGTGGTGGTACCGCGGCTGCCGCGGCACGGGCGCCGCGATCGGTTGACCGCGGAGCTTGCAAAACTCGATGCCGTCGAGCTCGTCGATCGTTCCAATCTCGCCCTGGAGGCAACGCGCGAGCTCGCCGAGCGCATCACCGTCGTGGGGTTCTCACTCGGCGGTACGCTCGCACTCCGTCTCGCACACGATGAAGCATTGGAACGTGCGGTTGCGATTGCGCCGTTTCTCGGCTTCGCCTGGCTTCCGAATCGGGTCGCGCCGGTGCTGGCGCGGACGGTTTTGCGTCTGCCCAATGCCTTTGCCTGGTGGGATCCGATCGCACGCGAAATGCAGTTACCGGCGCACGGCTATCCGCGCTACAGCACCCACGCAGTCGCGCGCGTCTACGGATTGGCCGATGCGTTGCTTGCCGATGCTCGCGTATCTCCGCCGCGTACGCACGATATCGTCGCCGTCACCAACGATCGCGAAGCGGCCGTCAACAACCGTGCGGTGCGGCGCCTCATGGCGGCGTGGAGGAATTCGGGAGCGGTCGGCCTGCGCGAGGAGCGTTTGCGAGGTCTACGAATCTCGCACGATATCATTGAGCCCGAACGCCACCCCGATCTCGCCGATCGCGTCTTGCCGCGGTTGTTGCAGATCGTCACCGAAGCATGAACGATCGCTATGAGGAAGGGCTCGTCGCACTCGCGCGGATGCAAGCACTCGACGGGCCCGATATTCTTTCGACGGCGCGCACGAGGGCGTGGCTACATGGAGAACGTCGCCCACTTTGCGTGTTGCTGCTTCATGGGTTAACCAATAATCCGGCGCAGTTTGCAGCATTCGGCCCGGCTCTGCGCGAACGCGGGGCGAACGTCATCGCCGTTCGACTTCCGCATCACGGCGAGAGCGACCGCCTCACAACGAATCTCGCTTCGCTAAAAAGTACGGAACTCGTCGAAACGCTCGACGATGCACTCGATATCGCTGCGATGCTCGGCGAACGTGTGGCGGTGATGGGACACTCGACCGGCGGGACGCTCGCTGCGTACGCGGCGCAGTTTCGCAACGGCATCGCGTTGGCGATCCCGGTCTGTCCGGGCTTTGCGGTATTGCGCTTTTCTCGTCCGGTCAGCCGCGCGATCATGCTCGGCGCGCGGATCGTTCCGAACCTCCACATTTGGTGGGATCCCGATTTGCGCGAGCGGTTCCGCCCGGCCGCCGCATACCCGCGCTTTCCAACACGCGCGGTCGCTGCGGTGATGCGCGTCGCCGACGCGACGTTCCGAGCCGCGCGGCGGAGCGCTCCGCTCGCGCAAAAAATTCGCGCGGTCGTCGTCGCACGCGATCCGGCGGTAAACAATTTTGCGACCCGCAGGCTCGTCGAGCGCTGGCGAGAACGCGGTGCCGACGCGACCTACGAAGAGCTGGAAACGGAGCCGCTGAATCACGATCCATTCGACCCCGATTCGCCGCGCGCGCGCACGGAGAGCACGTACCCCATGCTGCTCTCGCTTTTCGATGCGTTCCTCAACGGAGACCCGCGACGATGAAATCGATGGTACGATGTGCCTGGGCGAGCAGCGAACTCTCGATTCCCTATCACGACGAAGAATGGGGAGTCGCTTCGCACGAGGATCGGCATCTCTTCGAGATGCTCGTGCTGGAAGGCGCGCAAGCGGGCTTAAGTTGGGAGACCATCCTGCGCAAGCGCGAAGCGTATCGTCGTCGATACAAAAATTTTGAACCGGAGCTCATCGCCGCGTTTGGTTCGCGGCAGATCGAAGCGATGATGGCCGATGCGGGCCTGGTGCGGAACCGACGGAAGATCGAATCGAGCATCGAGAACGCGCGTGCATTTCTCGAAATCGCACGGACGTTCGGATCGTTCTCGCATTGGCTCTGGGCGTACGTCGACGGGAAGCCCATCGTCACGCATCGGCCTCGCGGCGAAGCGCTGCCGGCGAGTACCGAGCTCTCAGCTCGGATCGGGAAGGATCTGTACGCGCGCGGCTTTCGTTTTGTCGGCCCCACGATCGTCTATTCGTATCTCCAGGCGGTCGGCATCGTCGACGACCATAGTGCCGACTGCTTTCGTGCTCGAAAGCGCGCCGGGTAGAGGAGCCCTCCGGCGGGCGTTTAATGTGGCGCCTCCTATCGCACTTCTCTATGAAAGGTCTCTCCGTGAAAACGCTCCTACGATGCAGCGCGCTTTTTCTCGTTGCTTTCGCGCTCGCACGCCCGGCCGCTGCTGCGACCACGCGTATCGAATTACGTGCGCTCATCGTGAGCGGGAGCCACGTCGAGAGCGGCAGTACGTCGACGGTCTCTTTGGCACCGGCCCCGATGCTGCGGGTAACCACCTCCGAGAAGCGGTGGTCGCTCTTCGCCGAGTTCGCTTCATCGCTTGGTCGCACGCCGATCAGCTCGAGCGGCGGTTTTTATAGCGGCCCCAACAGCATCAAGTTGTCGTATTTCAACACCGCCCTGCGGTATCGTGTAAACGCGATGACCTCAATCGGGATCGGCGAAACCGTTTTCAATCAAGAATCGATTTACCCGCCGAACGGATTCTTCGGCGAACCCAACGCTCAGGCGTCGCGCGTCGTCGGCATGCGGTATGAGATCCGAAGCGTCATTTATTCGACCCTCCACTCGCGGTGGCACGCGGATCTCGCTATCAATCCGCACCTCACCGCAAACCTTGTTGAGTACGAAGCGACCAACGATGCCGATGGCGACGAAGGGGTGAGGTTCTCTACCCCCGAGCTGGGTTCACAAATCGATGCTTCGCTCTCCAATCGCGTGCGCAATCGCCGGTATTCGCTAACCTACGGGATTCGGTACGTCAACCTCTCGATGCTCTTCCCCAATTTTAAGCTCGCCGATCGCGATGCACTGGTGATTCCGTTTATCGG